>JAQVMG010000045.1 GCA_028703755.1 Thermoplasmata archaeon
CATGGACCTTTCATCCTGGCCACTTATGCGGACCTGGAACTTTCCGGATGATTTCTCACTGTCCCCGAATACGATTATCAGCGGCACCCATTCTCTCTCGGCGTCGCGAATCTTCTTGCCGATGGTCATCTCGCGGTCGTCGACGTCAACCCGGCCAGGTAGATTCTTAGCCATCGCAATGCAGTCGGGCAGGAATTCGTCCTTGACAGGAAGTATCCTTAGCTGGGTTGGGGCAAGCCAGAAAGGCAGCTGGGGCTTCAGGCCCTTCTTGGAATCCATGGCTGCTTTTTCCAGCAGGGAGTAAATGAGGCGCTCGATAGCGCCGGAGGTGGACTGGTGCAGTATGAGGGGGAAGTGCTTCTCGCCGTCCTTGCCGACGTAAGTTATGCCGTACCTCTCGGCATTCTCGACATCAATCTGGTCGGTGTTGAGGGCGCTGGCCTTGTCAAGGGAATCGACGAAGTTCCATTCGTACTTGAAGACGAAGTAGAAGAACCTGTCTGACCACATTTCGACAAGCGCGGGACGGTTCCAGCGCTTCACAAGCCCGTTGATGAATTCCCTGTTCTCATCGTAGAAGTCCTTGGTTATGCGAATAGCAAATTCCAGATCATTTGGTATCTCGTAGCCAATCTGTGTAAGAACATGCCTGGAAAGCTCGAACCTGTCCTCTATCTCGGCCTTCGCCATTGGCAGGTCGGCTGAGAAAGAGTGGCAATCGGGCATCGTGAACGCCCTGAGACGGCGGAGGCCTGCAAGCTCTCCGCGCTGTTCCACGCGGAAGGAATACCTTGTCAGCTCGTACAGCCGAACAGGCAGGTCCTTGTAGGATATGGTCGCATCGTGAAGCATCAGGAACTGGCCGAAGCATGCCGCGAACCTGAGGAACACCTTCTTGTCCGGGGTCTGAATCGTGTATTGGCGGGCGGGAAACCGGTTCATATAGCTCTTGAGGCTGGGATGCTCGTAATCATACATTATCGGGGATTCAATCTCCATCCCGCCGGTCTTCTTGACCTGCTCGGTCACGTACCGCTCCAGCAGGGTCTTGATGAGCTTGCCCTTGGGGTAGTACCTCATATTGCCCGGATCTGAGCCTGGCTCGTAGTCCACCAGCTCAAGGCGCCTCATATACTCGATATGGGGAGGGTCCTCCTTGCTGATGCGGCTCTTGGCCATCTCATACTGGCAGAATTTCTTCAGATTCTCATTGCCCTGGAAATCATAGCCTTTGACGGTGTTGTTCTCCAAAGCCAGCGGGTGCTGTTTTCCTTCGGTGTCAAGGACGAACCATGTTGATCTGAGCTTCTCCTCGTTTTTCACTGCCTCGGATACTTCGGAGGTTTTGGCCTGTTCCTCTCCCGCCACGATTTCCCTGGACAGCTCGCTGAGCGGGTGTCCCTTGCAGGATATGTTGAATGATTTGTACCAGCCGAAAGGCGAGGCATGGACCTCGTAGCCCATGGCCCCTAACTCAGCTTCCGCAGCGTGCAGGATCTTCAGACTGGAATCGGCTTTGGCCAGGCTTGAACTGAGGTGCGCATAGGGATAAAGAACCACCCTTTTCGATTCGACTTTCTTTGAAATCTCGTCGATGTTGGCCACCAGGGCTCGGGCGGATTCTGTTTCCTTCTCCTCGTCCCGCTTCTCGAAACTGACGAAAACGACAAGAACCTCTTCGACGCGGTTCTTCATCTTTTCCGGGCTTACGCTCTCCGCCAGCTTGGTCTTTTTCCTGGCCTCGTATTCAATGAAATCCGAGTGAATGAAGAGCGCTTTCATACTTACCAGACTCCCTGAAGTTAGAGGACATATTTAGTGTTTTGCGGGGGAAAGCATTTAATTCAAAATCCCTTATGGGAGGATGATGACGGAACCCCTGGAACTCTGCCAGGCCATTCTTCATCTGGGACCTGAGGAAGAGGTGGATTTGCATGCAGAGAAGGAACTAAAGCGACATTTCTATGAGTACAACGCATCGCAGAAGAAGGCGCTTGCCTCTCTTTCATTCATGATAAACGGCAAAGAGTATGATTCACTTCTGGAGGCTATTCGGGATGAGGAACACCTTGAAAATGCCGGTATAAGGTTCCTGCGGCCTGACCTGAAGGAGAACTGGGACTTCAACACGCCCGCAAAGACACTGGTACTGCTTGAAAAAGGCATGGGCTGGCTGGAAAGGTTCTCCTATGATCCCTACAGCCTGGACAAATGGGACCGGAACCAACAGATTCAGCGGGAGAATGTCATGATCCGCGGCTTCCTGGCCAGGTTCTACTACCCACAGTCGATAATAACAGAGTCGGAGGACCCGCTGGCAGGACCCGGGAGGCCGTACATCCCCAAGCTGACGATGCTTGAGGACCTTTGGACACATGTAAGGGAGAGCGGGATGGTGCCTTTTGAGATAAGGGTCTGCGCATACACGAAAACAGCCAGATATACCTATGACCTGGATTTAATCAACAACACGATGCTTAAGGACTTCCGCGGGGGCCAGTCCCCTCTGCGCAACCTGGCGAAAAGAACAATGATTGATTACCTCAATTTCGATACGGTTCTTGCGGCAACTGACATGAAGGATCTCGTGAAGAGGGCCTTTATCAATCTGTTCGAGTCGGAATTTGCAACTGCGCCGGACATTGCATATTCCATGCACATAACCAATCAGAATGCCACAAACGCGCTCAATGCGATAGTGTCCAGGGGCCTGGCCACAAAGCAAGGCGCAGCTCCGAGAGAAATATACACAATCGATTCTGAGGGGCTGGCCAACCGCGCGAAGAAATTCGAAGGGGTTTAGTCCTTCTCTTCCCCGCCTTCCAGCTCGCGCATCCTGTCCTCTTCCTCAAGTTCTTTGGCCTTTTCCCTGCCGGTCTTTCGGTATAAGCCTGGCTTGAAGGCAAGTTCAGTGAGGACAAGCACCACGCCAAGGAAAATGATTGTTATGACCAAGGACCACGGAAATACCTTCGGTTCTTCTTCTCCGAGAATTACGATTGTGAATGAGTATTGGGCTGTGTCGTGCGTGTCGGTAACTTTGATGGTGCACCTCATCTCAGACTTCCAGGATTGGGGGGGGATGTCGTACGACCACAGCCCGCTCGTTTCGTTGTAAACCATTGCACCGAAGCCGCCGAATGCCCCGGTGGTGGCATTCTCATAATTGAACCAAACAGTCTGTATCGGCAGGTCCGATGTGATGTTCACCCTGACAGGTATTGACACATCGGTTTCCGCTGAGGAAGGCACGTCAACAGGGCTTATCTGAGGAACGGCCCATGTGCTTTGCGGCAAAGCACAGAAAAACACCAGTGCGAAAGCGATCGCGGAGAAAAGCTTACTTCTTCTTTTCCTTGACCTTGATGAAATCACCGAGTGTCAGGCCTCCGGGACTGTTAGATATCTTGACCTCAGCACCGTCCTCGATTATCTCCCTGAGGGATATGTTGAGCGCTTTCTCGAGCTTCAGAACCAGCTGGTCCGTAGGGGTCATTTCCCCGCTCTCCACCTTGACTATCACGCTCTTCTTCTCATTGATGAGCTTGGCCAGGTCCTCCTGGTTCATGGCCTTCCGCTGTCTGCCTGTCCTGATGCGTTCAGGATAATCTATCACAAGCTCCTTCTCACCTGAGTCGCCGTAAATGTCGCGCTCCTTCCGGCGCTTCTCACGGGAATCGAGCCTCTCAGCGACGTCGGGCAGAAGGACTGCACCGTCCTTGGTCTTAACCGCGGGACTGCTGGCAAATTTCTCGCATTTCGGGCAGGTGTGGACAGCCGCCCCTTCCACCATTACCAGTTTGGTCCTGGGGACCTCCGCACCGCACATCTCGCAAATCATATCCGACCCTCGCAACAATTATTTTCTATGGTAAACCATAAATATGCGAGGCAATATATAGTTAGCGATGGGATGCCAGTCTGCACTCCGGCATGAAGGTGCGACAGATGAGCGATGAGGAAATAATCCAAGATGAAGAAGTAGAGGAATTCTCCGTTGAACTGAAGGAGCGCATAGCAGCCCTGGAGAGCATGAACGAGCGCCTTCTTGACGATGCCAGGCAAAGCGAGGGTGAAAAGCGGTACATAAAGAGCGAGATGGTCCGCCTTCAGAAAGAGATACAGCGGCTGAGGTTCGAACTCGACAGGATGAAGACACCGCCCATGATAATCGGTTCCATCAAGGATGTTCTCACGGACGGCAGGGTTGTCGTGAAAAGCAGCACCGGCCCGGATTTCATTGTCACAATTGCAGAGTACATATCACCGGAAAATATAATCATAGGTGCCAGGGTGGCACTCAACAAGCAAAGTCTGGCTGTCGTTGGTGTTCTGCCACCGTCGCTGGACCCTGTTGTCCTTGGCGGAGAGGTCATCGAGAAGCCCGAAGTCAGTTACGAGGACATAGGGGGCCTGGAGGACCAGATGCGGGAGATCCGCGAAGCGGTCGAGGACCCGCTTCTCAGGCCGGAGCTTTACAAGAAGGTCGGCATAGATCCGCCGAAGGGCGTACTTCTGGTCGGCCCGCCGGGAACAGGAAAAACAATGCTGGCGAAGGCCGTTGCCCACCAGACAAATGCGACATTCATCAGATTCGTCGGCTCCGAGCTCGTTCAGAAATACATCGGAGAAGGAGCCCGGCTTGTGAGAGAGCTGTTCGACATGGCAAGGGAGAAAGCACCGACCATCGTCTTCATTGACGAATTGGATTCGGTCGGTGCGAAGAGGCTGGAAGTCGCCACGAGCGGTGACAGGGAGGTCCAGAGGACACTCATGCAGCTGCTGGCGGAACTTGACGGCTTCGATGCCATGGAAAATGTGAAGATAATCGGCGCCACCAACCGCCCTGATATTCTTGATGACGCATTGCTGAGGCCGGGAAGGTTCGACAGGATTATCACGATTCCCGTGCCCAATTATACAGCGCGCGTACAGATATTCAAGATTCATTCCCGTAAGATGAACATCGCCAAGGATGTGAACTTCGAGGAACTTGCTTCACGCACGGACGGCGTGAGCGGTGCAGATGTCAAAGCCATGTGCACCGAAGCAGGAATGTTCGCGATAAGAGAGGAGCGGACGAAGGTCAAGATGCTCGATTTCACCAAAGCCATAGATAAAGTCATGGTCGTCGATGCGGATGTGACTGCGCAGAGCGGGCAGATGTTCGCCTGAACAGCCGGAATCCTGCGAACGGTTTTCATCCCGGGAGCCTGTCCGAATGTCTGCTGGACACCCAATATTTTCCATATTGGCAAAGAAAAAGAAATAAATACAACCTAGATATAGGGGCAGCACTACATATTGAATATATGGAGGAATGAAGTATGGCAGATAAAATACACATGAACGTAGTCTTCATCGGCCATGTGGACCACGGAAAGTCAACCTTAGTAGGCAGAATGCTGCTGGACACGGGTAATATCGACCAGCATGTCGTTAACGAGCTGAAGAAGAAGGCCGCCGAAATGGGGAAGGCAACATTCGAGTTCGCCTTCGTCATGGACCAACTGAAAGAAGAAAGGGAAAGGGGTGTGACCATCGATGTGGCCCACAAGCGTTTCGATACTGACAAGTATTATTTCACCATCATTGACGCTCCCGGACACAGAGATTTCATCAAGAACATGATTACCGGAACCAGCCAGGCTGATGCCGCTGTTCTGGTGGTCGCTGCCCAGCACGGAGTCGGAGCTCAGACAAGGGAACACATATTCCTTGCGAGAACCCTCGGCGTTACCCAGATGATTGTCGCAATCAACCAGATGGACGCCGTCAAACCGGCATACGATGAGGCAACATACAAGAAAGTCAAAGAAGATGTGCTCAAAGTCATGAAGTCCGTCGGATACAGGGACGAAATGATGCACTTCCTGCCCATCAGCGGTTTCAAGGGCGACAACGCTGCAAAGCCGTCACCGAACCTTCCCTGGTGGAAGGGAAACACGCTTCTCCAGGAACTGAACAACCTGGTCCCGCCCAAGAAGCTGACCGATCTGCCGCTGCGCTGGCCCATCCAGGATGTCTATACGATCACAGGCGCCGGAACAGTGCCTGTCGGCCGTATCGAGACCGGTGTCCTGAAGCCGGAAATGAAGATAAAATTCATGCCGGCCAACGTGATTGGCGATGTGAAGAGCATTGAAATGCACCACACACAGCTTCTCAAGGCAGAGCCCGGCGACAACGTCGGAGCCAACATCAGGGGCATATCGAAGAACGATGTCAGGCGCGGAGACGTGGCCGGACCGGTGGAGAACCCGCCGACCGTGGCCAAGACCTTCGACGCTCAGATAATGGTTCTGAACCACCCGAGCGTTCTGACGGTCGGTTACACACCTGTATTCCACCTTCACACTGCCCAGGTCGCATGCACATTCATCGAGCTCAAGAAGAAGCTCGACCCGAAGAGCGGCGCAACCCTGGAAGAGAACCCGCAGTTCCTTAAGACAGGAGATGCGGCAATCGTGAAGATACAGCCGACAAAGCCCCTCGTCATCGAGACGGCAAAGGACTTCCCCCAGCTTGGAAGGTTTGCCATCCGTGACATGGGACAGACAGTTGCAGCAGGCGTATGCATTGCTGTAGAAAAGAAGGAGATGTAAATCTCCTTCACCTTTTCTATTTTTGAAAGGGGGGTACGAACATGGCGGAACAAAAAGCAAGGATATCACTCAGCGGAACAGACCCCAAGAAGGTCGACGGAGTATGCCAACAGATTAAGAGCATCTCAGAAAGGACCGGAGTCGCCATGAGCGGACCCATCCCACTTCCCACCAAGCGGTTGGTCGTCCCCTGCCGGAAGTCGCCGGACGGCGAAGGCAGCGAGACATGGGAAAGATGGGAGATGCGCATCCACAAGCGCCTTATCGAACTGGATGCGGATGAACGGGCACTGCGTTCATTAATGAGAATCAATGTTCCTGACGGGGTTAATATCGAAATCATTCTAAGGAATTGAAATCGACACCCACCCAACCACATAGATTTTCGAGCAGGCTAACCCGAATTTTCTTATTTACTGAATATTTTTCTTTTAGAGGGTTAGCCAGCGCAGAAAATCTCAAAAGAAAAATACTCGTGAACATCGAAATTATCCTCAGGAACTAAATTTTACTTTTTGGCACCGGCCAACCACCCCTCGGTTCAGTTCCAACCAACATCATCATGCCTCGGCTGCCTATTCTATTTTATCCTCTAGGCCGGGGTTGTGGCCTGGTTTTCTGAACCAGGCTGATGACGATTAAGTTCATACTTAGGAACCCTCGGCCGTGAGGCCGGGGAGGTATCTAAATCGGCACACAACCAGGCCCAAAGACACCAGGCATCGGCAATGTTACTCAGCTATCACAAAATCCGGGTCTATTTTCTTCACAACAGCTCCGGCTTTGGTGGCTGCTTTCACGTTGCCCAACGCGCGGTATGCACGGGCCTTACCGGACCAGGCCCAGATGTATTCCGGGTCTATTCCCAGAGCGGATTCGTAAGCTGCCAGGGCTTCTGCGGGTTGGCTGTTGCCCAGGTGTGAATCTCCGAGGCGGCACCAGTCCGAGATGCAGCGGGTGTTCGCATCCACTGCTTTGGAGAAGCTCTCTACTGCGTCCGAGAACCTGCCAAATCTGAGCTGGATCTCCCCTCGGGCCCTAAAAATCGCCTCTCCCGGCTTTGGCACTGCAAGGCAGGCAAGGGCCTCCGCTTCCCTGCCATGGTCCGCGAGAAGTTCCGATCTCAGGATGCGGACCTCGTCCCGCGCATCTTCGCCCTCAAGGTTCGAAAGTTCGATCAATGCCATGTTTCCCAGGCCTTTCCTGGCCATTGTTTGGGCTTTCAGATAATGTATCTCCCAGCCGCTCATGCCTTCGGAAAGCAGTTCGTTAAGCCAGGCTTCCAGCTCATCGATTTTTTCCATCTTCAGAAGCAGTCTGGCCTTTGTCATCTTCTGCTCATGGGTGTGCTCTCTGGAGATTATGTTCATACAGCAAACGCCAAGTTCATCGTACCGTTTGATGGTGTCGAGCAGATGGGCTGCGAGTCGCAGGGAGTCC
Organism: Thermoplasmata archaeon; assembly: GCA_028703755.1. GTDB lineage: Archaea > Thermoplasmatota > Thermoplasmata > SG8-5 > SG8-5 > UBA147. The sequence continues at coordinate 8,046 of JAQVMG010000045.1, forward strand.
TTCTGCGCCGGGTTCCTGGACAGGGTTGCGTTGACAGCCTCCATCGCCCTGTCGTAGCAATAGCTGGATTCCTCATAATTTCCGAGTTTCTCGAATATCTCACCGCGGACATGCCAAGCCTCGTCGAACCAGGGATTGAGCAACAGCGAGTTGTTGATCGCGTCAAGGGCCTCATCCAGCCGGTCCAACCAATGCAGTACCTTGCCCTTCGCAAGCCATGAATGGTCATAGTTCGGGTTGAGGTCCAGCGACTGCTCGATGTACTCAAGCCCGTTTTCCACATCACCGAGCTTAGCCATGCCATAACCCTTGGCGTACAGGGCATAGTCGAAGTCCGGCTTGAGTTCCAGGGATTTCTCGTGATATGGCTGGGCCTCCGAATACCGTCCCATCTTGTCATATGCGTTCCCAATATTGTTCCACGCAATTTCGTAACCGGGGCAGACATTGATGGCCATCTCGAAGAACGGGATGGAAATCTCCCATTTGTCGAGGTTGTAATAGGCGTTCCCGATGTTATTGAGGAGGACTTCGTCGTTCGGATCCAATTTCAGGGCAAGCTCATAACTGGATATTGCTTCCTCCAACCTTCCGAGGTTGTGATAGGTATATCCCTTGTTGTACAGCGCCTGCTTGTTCATGGGTTCGATGGCTATCGATTCGTCATAGCATTTTATTGCCTCTTCCTGCATGCCCAGCATGAACATGGCCAGCCCTTTGTTGTTCCATGCCTCGGCATTGTGCGGATTGAGCGTGATCACTCTGTCGAACTGCTCAATGGCATCCTCGAACTGCTCCAGGGAGTAGAGAAGGTTCCCCTTGGCATTGATTGCCGCCTCTTCATCGGGATTGTCCTCCTGGATAATGTCCAACTGCTCCAGAGCGTCGTCGGTCTGTCCCTGGGACTGCAGCAGTGAGGCGTACTGCATTCTGACATTTGGGTCGTCAGGGTAATCGTTCAGCAGCCCGATGTATGCCTTGAGGGCATCCTTGCCGCGGCCCATGGAGACGAGGGCTATGGCTCTCTCGTAGTGGATGTCCAGATTTTCCGGTTCCTTCTCAATCAGCTCGTCATAAGCAGCAAGGGCTTCGTTCGTTTTCCTTAGAAATGTGTAGGTATTGGCCATGTTGTAGAGCGGAGTGGTGTATTCCGGTTCCGAGGCAATGGAACGGGTGTACATCTCTATTGCCTTGGAATGCTGCCCGCAGGCATCGAGGCAAACGCCGTAGTCGTTGAGCAGAACCGCATCGTTCGGGAGCCGCCCGAGGGCTTCCTCGAAATATTTGGCAGCCTCATCATATCTCTGACAGCTGGCAAGATAATTGGCTTTCAGGTGGGCTTCATCCTGAGGGGGTTCACCGTCGGATGTCTCATCAACCACATGGTTGCCTCCCCGGCGAGCCGCATTCCGCTGAGATTCGGCGCTCATTAAAACAAATAAGTCTTTCCTGTAAAAAAAACTATGCGTCGCCGTTATCGATCTTGCCAGAGTATATCTTCTCGTCGTTGAATTCATAGAATTCGCCGAGAAGGTCAATCAGCTCAATCATCTTGTTCTCCAGAATCGACCTTGTCTTCACGTTCCGGGTGACGAGATTACTGAGACCGTCCAGCTTGTCCTCGTATGGAGCCGGCTCGTCCAGCAGGGAATAGATAATCGTATGTGCCAGATTGACATTCTCTGCGGTGTTGTAGCCTCCTTCAAGAACTACGCATAACCTGCCGTCGTTCATCTTCTTCAGCCGCTTCACGAACTCGTAATATCCGTCCGAAGTGAGCTGCAGGTTTGACTGGTTATCTGTATAGTGGGCATCGAAGCCTACCAGGCACATGATGTAATCCGGAACATAGCTCTTCACCACGGGCCTGATTATATTTTCCAGAATCATGAGGTACTCATCATTTCCGCTGCCTTCCGGAACTTCCACGTTAATGTTGTACCCCCGGCCCTTGCCCTTCCCAATCTGGTGGATGAAACCGTCATGCGGGTAGAAATCATGCGGATCTCTGTGAACGGAGAGGCTGAGAACGCTCGGGTCCTCATAGAAAATTCTCATTGTGCCGTTGCCTGCATGGGCATCGATGTCCACAATCATGACCTTGCTGGCCAATCCCAGATGCTGTATGTATCTCGCGGCAACCGCAGCGTTGTTGAATATGCAGTAACCCCCGAACTTGTCCATGCTCGCATGATGTCCGGGAGGCCGCACCAATGCGAAGGCTGTGGTGAGCTCTCTGCTGGCAACCAATCTGTTGGCTTCCATGACAGCGCCGGCGGATGATATTGCGGCCTTGAAAGTATTGGGAGCTATGTATGTGCTGTCTCCGAGGAAACCGCCGCCCTTCTGGCAGTAGTTCCTTATGAAATTGATGTAACCTATATCATGCACCCTCAGAAGGTCCTCGTCGCTTGCTGGCTCGTAGTCTGTGATGAGATCGCAGTCAGGCCTCTCGAAAAGTTTCAGGCGCCCCTGCAGGAAGTTCATAATCTTAATCAGCCGGGTCGGATTCTCCGGACTGGACATATCGGATCTGTGAACTATGTGATTCGAGTTATAGACGATACCGCATTTCCCTGCGCCCATGTTTCACTCCATCTTCTTCAGCATCTTCTCGAGTGAGTGTGACCGAATGGCATTTGTCACATCGCCCCGCGTCTTTTCGAGTATTCCCCTGGCAATGTCCTGTTTCCGTCTGACTGCAACCAGGCTGCTGGGGTAATTGAAGTTCATGAGAAAATCATAGAGCAGTTCCATATCCTCGAGGTGCTGGGAGGCGCCTTCCGCGGAGCCCTTTCGTATGTTGTCCAGTGCCAGCCTGCGGATTTCTCCGATGACATCGCTCACGCCAAGTATGTACGCTTCCGGTGTAACGCCAAGCGCCTTGTGTGACGGTATCGCTCCGCCCTGGGTGTAGGCAAACAGAACCTTCACCTCGACAAATTCCTGCATGGCGCTTTCAACAATTCCGGAGTACATGATATCAGGGAAGTCCTTAGTTATGCCGACAAGCTTCTGAAGTTCATCTGTCGCGGTTGCCATTTCCTGGGCCGGGTCTGTGCCCAGGTGCATCGACCTGACTGCCATGCCGCAGAGCCGCACTATGTTTCGCGATGACTTCAGTGCTATCTCCCTGACCTCCTCCTTCTCGTTCAGCTCGGATTCTATGTCTGAGGCAATCTCATCAAGTCCTTCCATGGCAACTGAATGGATGTCTGGATTTAAATGCTTTCGCATTCCGCTGTTTATGCGGCAGCCACAATTTCCGCGGTCATCTGCCAGCTGCCATTTGCTGTGTAATACGATATTCTTCCAGTTACAATGACCGCATCCCAGTCACTGAAGGAAACCGATATGTCACGGTCATAGCAGAAGCACTCCAGACAGTATGTTTTGTTTTCAAATTCCCCCACAATGGAAAATCCGGTCCCGATCAGCCCGTCGGCTGAATAAATCGGCTCGATATCGGCAATCTGGCCCGTTGTTGAAACGTTCAGACCATCAAACATCTGCAGGGACTCCATCAGTACGTGAAGCGAATACTCGGTGCTGTTGGCCGGCATCAATAGAGTTATCTGGCTGGCTTTCGCGACGGAAATCTCGACTGAGCCTTCGTAGATTTCAACCTCGCCCTCGATGCGTATGAGTGCGCCGGGCAGCAGCCCTGCCGGCGCTGAACCGGAATCGGGAGAATAGAACACGGATATACTGGAGGACGTGTTGAAATCGCAAATGGTCATGGACAGCGAACCGCCTGCTGCCATGCGGACTTTTGTGAGCGTACCCTGAGTGCGGATGATTTTTCCCACATGCTCTTCCCCTATCTCGCCGATTTCCAGCGACAGCGGCGCCAGGGTTGAGGAGTAGATGAAAAGGCCGAGTACACCGACCAATGCCAGAGCTGTCACGGAGATGAGCAGCTTCCTGTCGTCTATCATTTTTTTACCGGGACT
>JAQVMG010000046.1 GCA_028703755.1 Thermoplasmata archaeon
ATTGCAGCCAACGGGTTCAGCCCGTCAGCAGCACTCGTCAAGGCGACCATGATCAGCGGCGCAGTTCCGATTGCAGCAATCCCGAACATGAATGAAGGCTGGGGCAGGATTCACCTGGAGAACAGCATTTACTTCGTTGGGGACACCATAAAGACCGCAGCAGTTGACAACATCAACGGCCTTCTGACCAACGACTACATCGAGTACCAGTACTCAGTGGTCGCCGGAACAAGGCTGAAGATCGCACTTGCCTACACTGACTTCGAGGGAGACCCCGCAGCAGCCAAGATGCTGGTCAACGACCTTAACCTGCTGGTCACTGCCCCCGGCGGAACCCAGTACAAGGGTAACGTTATGAGCGGCGGTGTATCCATCACAGGCGGAGTATATGATACCACAAACAATGTCGAGTGCGCCATATTCACAGCCCCGACAGCCGGTGTCTATACAATACGGGTAACCGGATATGCAATCGCCCGCGGCCCGCAGAACTTCGCACTGGTAGTTACCGGCGCCCTGACCGACGGATACGGAAACGTGTTCATGGACAGGACAGTGTACGGAGATGACGACACAATCACAGTCGATGTCGAGGATACAAACAACCCGGCATCCAGCGTCAACGTAGTCCTGACAACATCCAGCGGCGACTCCGAGACAGTAGCGGTCCCCGGAACATTCACGAACTCCGGCCTTTTCAAGGGCGGAACGATCATGACCGGACTGGGAATCGTTGCAACTGGCAACGGCAAGCTGGAAGTCTACCATGGGGACACAATTACCGCGACCTACACGGACTCAAGCCCGGCCCACAGCGGACGTGCTTACGCAAAGGTCGACATGAAGGGACCCATCATCAGTGACGTACGTGCAGGCGGCATTTTGCCCACTGCGGCCCTGATATACTGGAACACATCCGAGAACGCCGATTCCGTTGTCTACTACGGCCCGACGACATCGCTGGGCTCAACAGCAACTGAAACAGCTCTCGCGATAAACCACCGCATGGTTCTGAAGGGACTCACTTCCAACACAATCTACTACTATGACGTAAAATCGACAGACAGCAGAGGAAGAAGCGTTCTGGACAACAATGGCGGAGAGCATTACATGTTCTCAACCACCAGCGCTGCAACAGGAGGAAACCTGGTTCTGCTGGTTGACGACGATGACGGAACAGTGTCGCCTCTCTCCGGAGTGGGATACGAAGTGGATTGGAAGAACAACCTGAACCAGTACGGATGGACATACACCCACTGGGACTTCAAGGTTTACGGAACACCCAGTCTCGCTGATATGAACTCCCACACGATGGTCGTTTGGTTCGTCACAGAGGGATATCCGCAGATTTCGCAATACGACAGACCCGTTCTGAAGGCATTCCTTGACCAGACCGTGAACCCCGAACAGGGAACACGCCCGATGATGTACCTGGTTGGCCAGGACATTGGCTGGGACATGTGCGACACAACCGGAACAGACAGGGACATAGCATGGTTCCAGTTCTACACAAAGACACAGTTCATGCAGGACGATGCTGACGGCGGAGCGGGCGTTGAGAACGATCCGTTCCAGGTCGAGAATGTCGGATGGACTGGAAACATCTACAACTTAGTCGATGTCGACCTTGAGGTCGAGTGTTTCGACTACCCGGTCGCGAACGACAGGTTCTGGCCCGATGACCTTCTGTTGCTCACTGGAGGAACAGAGACATTCGACTACACATCCCACGCTGGTGGCGGAGACTGCGCAGGAGCAGCCCAGACAGCCGGCGGAACAGGCGGACAGGCAAGGATAGTCTACCACGGATTCAGCCACGACATGATCGCATCCACGAACGTCGGAACAGCCGATTACAACCCCGAAGTACCGCAGATTGACACACAGAGGTCACAGATGCTGGACCAGGTCATACAGTGGCTCCTCGGAGGAAACCACCCGACGATCGACCTAACCTACCCGACGGGCGGACAGAGCCTCTCCGGCAATGTCGGCATAACCTGGACAGTGACCGCAGCTAACTCGATCGATCTGTACTACAGCGCGAACAACGGACAGGCATGGACCCCGATTGTTACCGGCCTCGCAGGATCTGCGACCGGCTACACATGGGCGACAGGCGGCCTGCTCACAGGCGATGACTACAAGATTAAGGTCGTCGCAAAGAGCTCAGCCACATACGCTACCCTGACAGACTACAGCGAATCCGGAAAACTGACCATCACGGGAATTGACAACCTGGGACCGAAGTGCGTCGCTGGTACAGTCAATGCGGACAAGCAGCCGACCGTGAAGGGATCCACAATGTGGTTCAACGCAACCGTAACCGATGACGGCAGAGGCAACTCCGTCGTAACAGGCGCAGAATACTTCGTTGACATTACCGGCGCAAACGGCGCAGGCACAGCGATGACTGCGGTTGACGGCAGCTTCAGCAGCATGACCGAGGCGGTAAGGGCAACCTACGCCGGCTCGGGCGGACTGCAGACCGGAAGGCACACACTGTTCGTACACGCAAGGGACGCAGGCAACTGGGGACCCTTCACCTCGACAACATTCGATATCATAGCCACAACACCGATGGCATCCGCGAAGGGACCGATAGGCGGACCCTCCAACGATGTCACAGTCACCATCACCTACAGCTACGCCAACGGTCCGACATCCATCGGCCTGTACTACACCAAGAACAGCGGTGCGACATGGACCTCAATCGGCAGCGACACATCGGTGGACGGCGCCTATGACTACACAATTGTAGCAGGTTCCGGATCCTACGGATGGACCGCAGTGGCAATCGGAACTGGCTCGGACGAGACAGCACCGACAGCCGGAATGGCCCCCGAGGCAGGTTACTACATACTTGACCTGATACCCCCGGCAGCAGCTATCCTGGATAACCCTGTGGACCAATACGGAGAAGGGTTCGTGCCGGCAACTTCCACCCTGACAACTGCCGGAACGACAACGGCGGGCGGACCCCACAACGTGTGGTTCACCATCGTTGACTCCAGCATTGGTTCAGAGTTAACCACGCCGAACAGCGCAGTGGAATTCACCGACACCTACTACACCAACGCAGCAACATCGAACGATGTCAGGGCAGGACCGAGCTCAACACCGCCCACAGGCGACGAGGAATTCGTGAAGTGCCAGTTCGCAACAGCTGTGACTCCAAGCCTGGTGACCCAGATTAACCTGACATTCGAGGGTTACTTCAGCGGAGCATGCACGGCTACGATGTTCGCATACAACACAGTCAGCTCAGTTTGGGATGTCATGGGAGCTACCCAGGCATTCGCAACAGGCACCGACAATGTCATGACCCGAACCATAACATCCAACCCCGGTGACTACATCTCCGGCGGATACATACTCTGGGGTGTTTATGACGGATCATCCAGACAGTCCGCATCAGTGGACTTCCTCAGGGTTGTCATACACTACGAGACACCGTTCGCTGATTACAACAGCAACACACTGAACTGGACACATGACGGCACAGATGTCGCGGTCTACAACATCTACAGGTCATCCACCGAGATGGGCACATACACGCTCATAAACACAGTGCCTGTTGGAACCAACACCTATCAGGACACCAACATGGGTCAGGCAGATGCCACCTACTGGTGGTACAAAGTGAGGGCTGTGGACGCTCTCGGCAACGAGGACACCACCACAACCGCGGTACAGGAAGAGGGCGGCGGACCGTCTCTGCCGGCATATGAGATATCCCTGACTGGCAAGACTGCCAACAGCTGGGTATTCATATCGTTCCCGAGCGGCCTCACCGGTAACATACAGGACCTGCTGACCGACGGCGGAGCCGACGGTGACGGACTGACAACCTGGACTGTAGCCAAGTGGTACAACCCGCTGACGCCCGCAGACCCGTGGAAGACCTACAGGGTCGGCGGAACCGCGAACGACATGCCCGCGATAACCAACGGCATGGGCTTCTGGATATGGATAACCGCCAACGGCGGAGACCAGGCGCTCACGCTGAGCAGCTACGCAGCGGCACCTGCATCGACCAACATCAACCTCGCTGTCGGCTGGAACCTCGTAGGTTACCCGTCGACAACTGACAGGCTCGGATCAACTCTACCGGGCGTGGTTGACATACTGTCGGTGTACAGTGCCTCGGCAGTCTACACGGACTACGTCAATGCGGCTATCGACCCGGTGACACTGCACCACGGCAATGCATACTTCATGCACTGCACTGGAGCAACTGTCTGGACCGTAACGAACCCGTAGAACAAAAACGAAATGAGGGGTCTTCGGACCCCTCCCTTTTCATATTTTCTCATTTTTCTGTTTCTTCAGGCATGTCCTTGAATGCCTGCTGTGCAAAGAACGAGCATGACAAATGTGTTGGCACCAGGCAACTCGATTACGGTGTTGTGCAATTGGTGAACGAAGGATGAGAATAATCGTCAGCTGTGCAAGAGCATCTTGATTAGAGGCCTGGGGAACGTTAGTGGGGCCTCAATCCATGCCCTCACGGGCATGGTTCCTATTGATATTCACAATTGGGAGTATCACCCCATCGAATCTTTTGAATTCGATGGTACAACCCCGCCCTCCATCTTGTAATATGCAGAATTCAGACGGGGCATGATGGAGATAGCCGTGTGCCGGAGTGCTGTCTTTGGTAAGCACTTCACCCACACACCGTCCAACCATCCCTATATTCAGTTCCAGCTAACGCGACCATGCCTCGCCTGAATATTTTCTAATATTATCTGGAGGGCGGGGTTGTGACCCGGTTAGCGGAACCGGGTTGGCGAACAACGATAATTCGTTGTGAGACCGCCCAATTTTAGGGAAATTAGGCTGGGTGACGATTAAGTTCATACTTAGAATGCCTCGCCTGTACGAGCATTGTAGCTGACCAGCATTTTCTAAACATCAATGCGAGCAAGCCGAATGGCGCACCATTCGGCGATGAGGGCGGGGATGTATGGACATCGAAATCCATCCCGGTGCCTTATACCTATAATACATAATAAACGTAAACATTAATACAATAGTTCCCGATTACGGCCCAGAGGAAGCATTGTGGCGGTAATCACCAAGGAAGACCTCGAGATTGCCTTTAGGAAGACCCTAACTGAGAGAGGGTACACGGAGGAAATGATTATCAAAATGGCCGATGACATTATCAGCCTGTTCGGTTACGACAATGCCGTCATCGACAACAGGCTCAGGCCCGAAGAGAGGGACCTTTTCTATAAGCTGGAGGAAGCGGGACTAATGCATACCCAACAGGAGGAGGTCACCATTGCAAAGGGAAAAGTGTGGCGGCTGCATTACTGGTTCCTGAACAAGCCTATTATAATGAAGCTCTCGCGCGGCGAAGAGGAAATGCAGAAGGCCGACGAATTCGCAGTCTATTCCGAGATGGACGATGATGTTTGGTCCCGGCACGGCGAGACTAGATAGCGCCGAACTCTGTGCCCAGTTTCTGAACGATATCTTTTATCTGTTCCTTATCAGGGTCATCCTCTAGCATCACAATGGCAAGTGAGCGCCTTCCGCATTGATAGATGGCGGTCGTGTAACCGACTGCTTTGGTCTTGATGCTCGTCGGAGTCGCTTTGCCGGCCTCGGTATGCAGGGTTGTAGAACCGCCGAACACTGTAGCGCACATGATGGCTATTGTCTCTTTATTGATCTTTTCTGGCAGCCGCATTTCCACAGGGCGGCCGTCCTTTGTGACTATTCCGCAGCCCAGAACGCCTTTGGTCCTGCTAAGCTGGTCGAGAAGTTTTCCTATCTCATTCATTTCAGTTCCCCTCCATCTCTCTCAGTATGAATTCGCATTGCTTGTCTCCAAGGCTGAGGCATTTATCCTCCAAGCATAAAAGCTTTTTGCCTGTATGTTTCTCCATGACAACATGAATGATCCCCCTCAGCCGGTGGCATGTTGCCTCGGTATCTCCCGGGCAGCATTCGATCGAACCCTTTGCTATAACTTTTGTTTCGGTGAATATGATCTCCTCGGCCCAGCCCCGGCCTTTTATCAGGCGGGCTTCGGTCTCGAGAAATGCGCCTGGGTCGCCGTTGGCCATCTCGATCAGCTCTCTGCCGATTGTCTGGCCCTCCCTGTAGAACAGACCGTGGCTGGCATGGGACATCACGCTTTCGTAGAGATGCCGAAGGTGTTCAAGTTCTTTCTGGGATATCCTGACAAATTTCATAACACTATGCATATCGCAGTGGGTAATAATATAATTTTGGTAGGCGGTTAATTCAGCTTATCCAATGTCTGGAAGATTGCGGACGTGTATTTGTCAAGGTTCTCAAGCCGGCTCCTGTCGCCTTTCCAGTTCTCAAATTCAGATGCAAGCTTTTTCTCCATTATCTGAAGCGCCTTCAGAATGACCTTGTACATGACAGGTTTTGCTTCCCCGAGGACCACAATGGCTGCATAGACATGCACACTGTCTTCGAGAATGATTGTGTGGCCTTCGTACGTCAGTGAATGGACATGTTCGCCTTCTCTGAAAGCCCTGCCCATCTGCTCTTTGATTGCCATGACCATTCTGGACATGAGTTTCTTATCGAGGTCGGTGGGCGGCCTCCTGCTCTTCACGGACAGAAGGGTGCCGTCCCGGTGTAGAAGGAATATTATCTCGGCAGTGAATTTCGCAGCTGGAGATGGTTTGGGGGCAGGTGCCTTTTCTGCGGGTAAATCGGCTGCTTCCTCGAATGCTACTTCGAAGAATTTTTCCTTGATTACCTTTCTGAGCTTCTTGATCTCAACGTCGATTTCAGAGGCGTCACTGTTGTTGTCGAACATCTCGCGGATCCTTCTGGCTTCCGCCTCGAAGCCGTTCGTGTTGATGCTTGCCAATTCCGCTCTCAGTTCTTTGTATCTCGGGTCGACCTCAAGGGATTTGCACAGTGATTCCAGGCGTTCCACCTGATGGGGGTCGTTGAAACAGTCGGAATATTCGTGGAACCGCTCATGGCTTTCGTTGAAACCATGTGTCGCCAGTTTCTGTCGGACACTTTCAAGTCTCGCTGATTTTAAAGAGTAATCCCTGAACTGTTCATCGATTTTGGCCGGATCGTTCAGCCTAACAGCTTCGATAAGGGTGTCAACAACGAAGCCGCGGGATATCCAATCGTAAAGCTTGGCGGCATTGCCATTGCCGCTTTCCTGACTGTCTGAATTTGATGAGCCTTTTTTCTTTCCCATGGTGTCCCTGCGGTGTCTGGGTGGAGAATGCAAATCGCCTATTTATGCATTTACATGACAGCGGTTCAAGGGCTCTGTTCAAAGAAAGTCCGGACATCCTGAACCGGATCTGCGGAGGGCGTGGCTTCCGGAATTTCAGACCTGAATTGGGTCATGCGCGAGTCCAGAATGACTGCGGCTCCGCGGTCAGTTTCCCTTCTCAGCAGGCGGCCGATGCTCTGCATCATTTTTCGGACGGTCGGAGCTTTCACGGTGTACTCCCAGCCCTTGCCGAACCTCTGGTCGTAATAATTCAGAAGTGAGCGGTGTTTTGCCGTGGGCTTGGGATATGGAATGCCGACGAGGATCGCAATCTCAAGCTCCCTGTCCGGAAAGTCAATGCCTTCCGAGATGCGGCCGCCCATGACCGCGAACATCACTGCGCCGCGGCTCAGTTTGAAGTTACCGACCGTTGCCATGAGTTCGTCCTGGGTCATGCCCTGCTCTTCGAGATAGACATCCCTGCCCAGCCCGTCAGCGACATCTGAGAATACGGACATCATCGAGAAGCTCGGGAAGAACAGGATGGTGTTCCTCCGGTGGGCTGTGAGAATTTCGGCAATCAGAGATTTCATGCGCGGCACCATGGTTTTGTCGGAAGCCAGGGTCTCGAATCTCGAAGTAAGGTCCTCGGTGTAAAGTATCATTCGGTTCTCCATCCTGAAGGGGCTCGGAAGCACAAGGCAGACCGTGTCCCCCGGCAGCCCGATTGAATCACGGTACTCATCGACCGGGGATATCGTCCCGGACAGGTGAATCGATGAATGGCATTCCAGGAGAACGGATGTCGCAAGTGCCGGATTGAGGCAGTACGCCTCGAGCTTCGGAGTGTCCGACGCAGAAGCCAGCTTGGCGAATTCGATGTCCTCAAGAGACATCCAGTCGCGTATGAAGGACGCAGTCCTGTGAATGTGCGACCTCGGGAGCTTTCCCTGCTTCCGCCTTGCCTCCCTCAGGATGTCGCCGTGCGTGACCATGTTCGTGAGCATGACCCGGACCTCGTGGCTTGTGGCTTTCAGGCGGCTCATTATCTGCTCCTCGATCTCGGAAGGCGGCACCAGGCCATCATCATCTATTACATATTCCGAAACCGCAGACCTAACAATGTCCCCGAACAGGACGCAGGCATCGGCAATGGCCAGGCTCTCAGATACCCGGGGATTGCCTATCTCATTCGCCTCCTGGAGGGAAAGCTCGATGGCTTTCAGGGTGAGGTCCCGGGAATGAAGTTCCCTTGCATAATCCGCCAGGTTGTGCGCTTCATCCACAATCACGATGAGGTCGGCAATATGCACGCCCATCCAGTCGAGCAAAGCCCTGCGAATCACAGGGCTGAAGAAATAAACGTAAGGCGCGGTAACAACAGCCGCGTCTTTCAGCAGGAGTTTGTTGGCCTCGTAGGGACATATGTCTTTATCCGCTTTGCAGAGGCCGATGAATTCCTCCACGGTGGGAAGCGACTCCATGGCTTTTTTGCCCAGCGGCTGCATGTCGTGCTCCAGCAACCGGCCGTAGAAAGCGCAGCCCTTGCCGCCCTCCGCGTTGGCGCGCTTCATGTCGCCGCAGACTTTCGAAAGTTCCTCTGCGGTTCCCGCTCTGAGGTCCGCGCGCTCGGCCAGGAGAGGGCACATGTTCTGGCGCCCCTGCATGCCCAGGCCGAAGACTTTCGTCTTCTGGTTAATCTTCCGGAGCTCGATTATGACCTGCTTCTGCTGGGAATTTGTCCTCGTCAGGTAGAGGACTTTCTTTCGGTGCTCAAGGGCATACTGAAGAGCAGGCGCAAGCGAGCAGATTGTCTTTCCCGAGCCGGTGCCGGATTCGGCAATCAGATGGCCTTTCCTCTCCAGTATATCGGAGATATTGGACATTATGACCTTCTGGTTCTCCCGCGGCTCGTAGGGGAAAAGCGCGGGCCGTTCCTTCCCTTTCATAACAATGGCAACCGCGGCTCTGTATTTAAAGCAGCCTCGGAGATGGGCGAAAGTATTTTTAATAATTTAAGTATTAATATATTAATCTGAAAAAATTAGGTGAACAGCTTGATCGTCTTCACATTCATGACTTCCTTGAGCGCGACCAGGACATCGCCCGGTATTGCGTTATCTGTGATTATGTAGAGCATGTTGCAGTCAGTAGCCGGACACTGCGCCTGGCGGATGGACACTTTCATATCGCCCAACTTCGTTGTGATCCGGCCGAGCGTACCCGGCATGTTGGGGTGAATGAGTTCGACACAGATAACGCCCCAGCCCATGTCGCGGGCCATGTTTATCAGGTTGCAGGTGGGTTGCAGTTTGGAGTATATGGAGTAAAGCCGCTTGTTCTTCTTTATCGTGTTGACTGTGGCGGCGACCACTCTCTTGTCCTTGCCTATTGCCTCGCCGACCTGCGAGTGGGAAATGGATATTCTGTCGAAGAAAAGTTTGTTGCCTTCCTGGCGTATGCCTACGTCCAACATGTATTTGGCAATCTCAGCCTGCGAGGGCATCCTTGAGAATTCCTTTTCGAGTTGGTTCCACATACACTGATGTATCAGATTGATACTATATATGCCTTTCTGTGAGCTTCTGGCTATTAACGGTAATCCGCTCGCGCGCGAGTTTATTAATAACTATCCGTTTCTAATCCATTAGTACAGACATCTTCAGGACAATTATTTTATACCTTGAAATACATCTAGTTGTGTCAAAATAAGTCTAGAATGTACCATTTTGGTACAATAGGAGGAATGGAAATGGAAACTAAGCGGATAATTGCGGGAATGCTTGTAGCTATAATGATTGTAAGTGGGTTTGGGATTGTGAGCGGCAGTGCGGCAACAGATAACATACCTGTGGAACCGGCTGCTATACCCCCCATTCAAAAAAACACGGTTCAGAGGGTTGTTTTAGCTGAGGATTTTACTAGCTGGGAATGCCCGCCTTGTGCAACCTTTAGCCCTATGTTTGTTGCGGCGGTGGAGAATTTGGGTTATACTAAAGCAGCCCCAGCAATGTATCATGTCTGGTGGCCAAACTACGATGACGACCCCATATACCAATACAACAAACAAGAAGTGACTGATCGGGTAAATTATTATCACATTCCATGGGTTCCATTGTCCCTATATGACGGGGATCCATACACAACAGATACTGCTGGAGACTATGCCTATGAAGTTGGCCCATCACCCTCTAGCCAGGCTGCAATTGAAACACTAATAAATACGTATAGCGCACTTCCAGCAAACGTTTCAATTGACACCCAAGGATGGATCAGTGGAGGTGCCGGTGAAATCGGAGTGAAGGTAAGGGCTGAGGAGAACATTGCGAAGACAGATTTATACGTCCGGGTAATGCTTTGGGAGAATAACATTACTAGACCTCTTTGGAACTACCGATTGGGTGTATATGATGCCCCGCCATATCCAAATGGAGAAACCATACTCAACTGGGGAGTTTGGGATTACGTACCCGATGCAACTGGGACGCCAATATGGACAAGTGGCGCAACTGCCGGAGATGAAGTCGAAATAACCTTGCCATTTGATATTAGTGATGTCGATGGAATTGTCGAATCTGAGGTGGGAGTTACAGTTTTTGTTCAGAGCCAAAGCACTTGGGATGTGGAGCAAGCCGCGGTTGAGACATTCGCAAATGTACCGCCAGCAGTTACCATAACCTCACCTGCTTCTGGCACAGCGGGGCAGATACTCAGCGGTACAATCCCTATCACATGGACAGCGACCGATGTTGAGGATGCCGATGACACAACGTTGGATATCTCTATTGACTACAGTGCCAATGGAGGGGTTTCATGGACAAACATAATGTCAGGCACGAACAACAACATCGCCCCTTTCACATATAACTGGAACACGATCTCCGCTGGAATACCTGACGGCCCCGGCTATAAGATCAGGGTTAAAGCCATAGATTCCAAGGGCGACTGGAGAAGGCCAGAATCAACCGAGCCGTTCTCAATAGACAATACGGTAAATGACAAATGGTATTTCCAGCTTGATGCGACTGGTCCAAATATGGACCTGGATATGAAACCGGTTGAAAACACCCCCAATATGAAGGCGACTGCCAGCATCACCAATGGAGGGCAATGGATTGTCGGAACTTGGGACACCACGCAGACATTTTCAGACAAGAATATAAACGGGGCATGGACCTTCAATGTAAACGCAAAAACACCCAACCCAGGCAACAATCCCCTCGTCGCCTATCTTTATGCAAAAGTGTTCACATCAAGTAATACAGCAACACCATTGGACACAACTATCCTGGACAATGAAAATATCGGTGCTTTCCAGACGACACACCAGTTCACATGGACCGATACACTCTCAGGCGTTATTACCAACGGAGATGCCTTGCTTGTGGAAATTTGGCTTAGTGCATCAGGTGGACCTTATCCACCGATTTCTGGCGTTAATACGAACTATGCCTTCAATACCACCGCAACACCGTGGACTTATTCTAACTGGGTTTCATCAACTACTATGGTGGGCACCTCAAGCGGAGCCTGGGTGGGAACTGGTGGAAATCCGGGAGGATTTGTGAGCATCACATTGACACCACCATCAACAGGGGCCACAACCTTAGGGATTGCATCGGGATACTATCAACAGTCATTCACGACTGGAATGGTGCCCTTTGAAGCGACACTGTCATTCGATTGGAGATGCACAGGTATCTGTACATTCAACAGAGCATACACCTATG
>JAQVMG010000047.1 GCA_028703755.1 Thermoplasmata archaeon
GGGCCGCCCTGGCCATGGCCTGCGACCTACGCTATGCCTCCAAGAAGGCGAAGTTCAACATGGGCTTCATGAAGATAGGGCTGGCGCCGGGCTGCGGAACCTACTTCCTGCCCAGGCTGGTGGGGAAGGCCAAGGCCAGTGAGCTGATTTTCCTCAGCGACACCATTGACGCTGAAAAGGCGCTGGAATTGGGCCTCATCAACCATGCATTCGAGGCCGATGAGCTGATGCCAAAGGTCCTCGAGGCCGCTGAAATCATCGAGAAAGGGCCGACGCTGGCGATAGGCCGCGCCAAGACCCTGCTGCGCCTGAGCGAGAGAAGCCAGCTCGAGGAGCATCTGGCTGCGGAGCGGCACATGATTTCAATATCAGGTGCCACAGATGATTTCAGGGAAGGCGTTACGGCCTTCGCGGAGAAGAGGGAGCCGAAGTTCGTTGGGAAATAGCCACCCTGTTCATGCCCTGGGTTGTATGGGACATGGCTTCGGGATGTGTGCCTATGTCAACACCTCCCCGCCCTTACGCCGAATTCAAAATTCGGCTAACTCGAAGCCGCCAGGCTGAGAAAGAACTAGGTTTTGCCTAGTGCGTATCGCATTGCCAGCAATGCTCGTACAGGCGAGGCTTCTTTGGGATGAGCTTAATTGTCACGGCCAGATTCGACCAATCTGGCCCGCATACCCCGCCCTCATCGCCGAATTGCACTCAATTCGGCTTGCTCGCATTGATGTTTGGAAAATGCTGGTGAGCTACAATGCTCGTACAGCCGGGGCATGGGTTGGCGAAGAAGCTCAGTATCCGAGCTTCTTCGCCTCTGCCTCAGCCTGTTTAATCATCCTGTCCATGACATCCAAACCGTTCTGCCAGAATTCGGGATTGGTTATGTCGAAGCCCATGTTCTTCATCAGGGCTTTCGGATAATCCGAGCCGCCGGCTGCCAGCATATCGAGGTACTTGGGGACGAACTTCTGGCCCTGCTTCCTGTACTGTTCGTAGAGGGACATGACCATCAGCTCGCCGAATGAGTAGGCGTAGGTGTAGAATGGGTAATGCACGAAGTGTAGAACATAGCACCACCAGATGCCGTATTCCTCGGTCATTTCCACAGATTTACCGAACATCCAGCGGTTCTCCTCTAGCCACATCCTGTTGATCTCCTCGGCCTTGAGCTCGCCCTTCTCGCGGCGGGCCGCATGGAGGCGCGTCTCGAACCTGTTCATCATTATCTGGCGCATGACGGTTGCGAACGTGCCCTCGATCTTTCCGCAGAGCAGGTTGAGCTTCTTCTTGGGGTCCTTCTCCTTGGCTACAAGCTCGTTGAACAGAAGCATTTCTCCGAAAATGCTTGCGGTTTCCGCCATGCAAAGCGATGTGTCCATGAGCAGGTCGCCCTGTTTCCTGGCAAGATACTGGTGTATGCCGTGCCCAAGTTCGTGAGCCATCGTCATGGCGTCGCTCAGAGTGTCGGTGTAATTCAGCATGATGTAGGGATGGTGGTCGCTTGTCGTGCTTGCGGAGAATGCGCCGCCTTCCTTGCCCTGGCGCGGGTCCGCGTCGATCCATTCATTGTCGAAGAACATCTTGGCTATCTCGCCGGACTTCGGGCTGAACGCCCCGTACGATGAGAGAACCATGGACTTGGCCTTTTTGTAATCGCAGGGCATGGTCTCGAGTGTGATTGGCGCGTATCTGTCATAGTCCTTGAGGTTCTTGATGCCCAGGAGCTTGGCTTTCAGCTTGTAGTACCTGGCAACCATGGCGACGTTCTTGGCTACGGCCTTCTTCAGGCTTTCGACTGTCTCGTCGTCAACCTCGTTCTGGAGGTTTCTGGATCTGGCCGGGTGCGGGAACTTCCTGAACTCATCTATCGTCGCATGTGTTTGCACCAGTGTGTTGAATATGTAAGTGAGCAGGTCCATGTTCTCGGTGAGGGCTTTTGTCACGCCTTTGTGGGCCGCCATCCTCTTCTTCCTGTCAGGGTTGTAAAGCAGGGCCAGGGCGCCGTCCATCGGCATTGTCTGCTCTTTGCCGTCAAGCATGACCTTGATCTGCATCTTCCCCATGGTCTCATCGAAGAGGCGGACGAACGCCTTTCTGCCTGATAGTTCCAGGGCGCTCATCAGCTTTTCCTCGGCTTCTGAGAGCTGGTGCGGCTTCATCAGCCGTTTTACTTCGAGTATGTGTTTGTACTTGGCTAACTCGGGCGAATTCATTATCTTCTTGGCCTCTTTGTCTTCGATGGCGCACCAGGCCAGTTCCATGAAGATTAACGAACTGTCTGCTTTGACATATAGTTCTTCCGTCATCTGCTTCGCCGCTGCGGCTTCTTTTGATGTGCAGTTCTGGGCGAATCTGAGATGCGTGTAATAATAGGGCTTCCGGACTTCCCTGGTTATTGCTTCGTATTCAACCATGGCAGCCTTCACCTGTGCGGGTTTCACTCCCGGCTTTAGTATCGTTCGGTACTTCTTCTCGAATGCCTCCGCCCTCTTCACCGCCTTCAGCATGTCCTTCTTCAGATTCGGGTCGGAAAGTGATTTGTACATTCCCTCAAAATTCCACTCTATTCCCTTAGCGCTAGATTTCTGTTCAGCCATGGTATCTTCCTTCGAAGGTCAATTGTGCTCGGGTATAATATTTTGATGCTCCGATGCAATGTCAACGTGGCTGCCGGGCTATCCATTCCGAGAGCGCTCTGACCGCTTCCTCCCTCTTTGCCGGATAAACGCCGACCTTCATCCGCACATCTATTGCGTCCCGGCCTGAAGCAAGTTCCAGCGTTTCCTGGAATGCCTGCTGCTTGCCGAGCCTAAAATGGAAGGCGCAGCCTTCATCCGTTCTGGCGCTGATTTCCGCTGAGAGCAGGGATAGGATGCCCGCTCTCGCCAAGGAATCGGTGAACCTCCTTATCTCGGCAGTCTTCTTGAGCTCCGCCTCAAAAACAGTGATAGCTGTTCCGAAATGGCCCTCAGTCCTGGTGACGGTTATGCTCTTAACACCGGACGCGAATTCCATGGCCTTGAGCACACGCTCTTCCGCCTCGGTGGCCTGAGCGATTGCCCTGAGCCTGATGCTGAGGAACCGGATACCTTCGGGCATAGTAAAGGTATAACCCCCGGCCGGTAAAAAACCTATCCATTTGGCGGATAAATGGCGATATAATTAATAATGAAATGGCATTCAACCTTCGGTGCTTTGAATGATTGAAGTAAGATTTCATGGCAGGGGGGGGCAAGGCGCGGTCATTGCCTCCAATATTCTTGCAGAGGCAGCGTTCATTGAGGGCAAAGAGGTATCCGCATTTCCGTTCTTTGGAGTGGAAAGAAGGGGAGCCCCTGTAACGGCATACACAAGGATTGCCGATACCAAGATCCGGATAAAGTCCGGGATATACGAGCCGGATTTCGTGGTAGTTCTGGACCCGTCCCTTCTGGATGCGGTTAACATCGTCGAAGGCCTCAAATCGGGCGGCCTTGTCCTGCTGAACACGAAAGTCAGCCCCGAGAAGCTCCGAATCAACCTGAAGCTTTCACCGGACCACAAGCTGGCGACGGTCAAGGCAACTGACATCGCAATAAAACACAAGCTTGGCAGCAAGGCAGCGCCAATCGTCAACAGCGCCCTGCTGGGGGCATTCGCCAAGGCTACCGGAGTGGTGGGCCTCGAATCTCTCATCGAGGCAGTTAAGAATAACGTGCCAATCAAGGTCGAGGAGAACGCCCTTGCGGCAAAGGAAGCCTATGACTCGGTGGTGATACATTGACCAAAGAACAGCTTAAGGGCGTTTACAAGACATACCAGGATTTGCCGCTTACACCCATCACCAGCGTCAACTCGGCTGCGAACCAGACAGGGTTCTGGAAAACATTCAAGCCTGTGCTTGACAGCGCCAAGTGCATAAAATGCGGCATCTGCTGGAAATTCTGCCCGGACGTGGCGGTTCTCATGGAGGAGGACCAGCTGCCCACATTCGATCTGAAACACTGCAAGGGATGCGGCATCTGCGCGAACGAGTGTCCAAAGCAGGCAATCACGATGGTTATGGAAGGTGATTCTGAATGAAAATGGTAATGACAGGTAACTACGCCTCGGCATACGGGGCCAAGGTCTGCAGGGCTGAGGTCATTTCCGCTTACCCGATAACGCCCCAGACATCCATTGTCGAGAAGATTGCGACCCTTGTCTCATCCGGGGAAATGAAAGCCCAGTTTGTCAAGGTCGAGAGCGAACACAGCGCTATGGCTGCGCTGATATCGGCTTCAATGGCAGGCGCCAGGACATACACCGCAACTTCATCGCACGGGCTTCTGCTGATGCACGAACTTTTGATATGGTCAGCCGGCGCCCGCACCCCGATAGTCATGAGCAATGTCTGCAGGGCGAACGGACCGCCGTGGAGCGTGTGGGTTGACCATCATGATTCCATCGCTCAGCGCGATACCGGTTGGATGCAGGTGTTCTGCGAAGGGAACCAGGAAGTCCTTGATTCCATCATCATGGGCTACAAGCTCAGCGAACGTGAGGACATACGCCTTCCGACAATGATAAACGAGGATGCTTTCATCCTCTCCCATACAGTCGAACCGGTTGACGTTCCGGATATGGAGCTGGTCGATTCGTTCCTGCCGCCTTACAATCCGCGGTTCAGGCTGGATGTTGACGAGCCGTACGGATTCGGCTCGCTGGTCATGCCTGACATGTATATGGAATTCAGGTACAAACTCAACGAGGCGATGGAGGCGGCACGCCAGGGCTGGCGCGATGTTGAGAAGGACTTCGAGAAGCACTTCGGCCGCAATCACGGCGGTCTGGTCGAATTCTACCAATGCGAAGGCGCGGACGCGGTCCTCATAATGGCCGGTTCGATAGCCAGCACAGCAAAGGACGTTGTCGACAAACTGCGCTCCCAGGGAAAGAAAGTGGGGCTAGCCAGAATAAGGGTCTTCAGGCCGTTCCCGGTCGAGGAGATTAGGAAACTTGCAGGCATGACGAACATCCTGGCCATGTGCGACCACTCATACACGTTCGGGCACTGGGGCCCGATGGCGCAGGAAGTAAGGGGCGCCCTTTACGGGACCAAGGACATGCCGATGCTTAAGAATTACATCGTCGGTCTTGGTGGCAAGGACATGACCCCGGAGGTCATAGAGAAGCTCTTCCTGAAAACGCTCGAGCTGAAGAGCGGGCTTGACAGTGAGATTGAATGGATAGGCGTCAAGGGACACGGAGAGTGGTAAAATGCCCAAATTCACAATACCGAAAGAGGAATACATGAACCCCGGACACGTCGGCTGTCTCGGGTGCGGCGGATGCCACGCAATGAGGTACACGCTCAAGGCGCTCGGCCCCAAGACCATCGTGAGCATACCCGCATGCTGCTGGGCTGTCATGCCCGGCCCGTTCCCGCTGAAGTGCCTCGAGGTTCCGCTGATTAACACGGCTTTCGAAGTAACCGGTGCGTCCATTTCCGGAATCAAGGCGGCACTTGATGCAAAGGGCATAACCGATGTTACGGTCGTAGGATTCGCAGGCGACGGCGGCACGGCCGATATCGGAATCCAGGCACTCTCGGGAATGGTCGAGAGAGGTACCGATGTAATTTACATAATGTATGACAATGAAGCATACATGAACACGGGCATACAGAGAAGTTCGTCCACGCCGGTCGGCGCTTGGACCACGACAACGCCTGTCGGAACCACGAAGGACTGGAAGAAACAGCCCAAGAAGAACATGATGGAGATCATGGTCGCCCATAAGATTCCTTACGCGGCAACCTGCAGCGTCGGCTTCCCCGAGGACCTGATCAAAAAGCTGAGGAAGGCCCAGGGCATCAGAGGACCCAAGTTCATTCAGATATATGCGCCGTGCCCCACCGGGTGGCGTATGCAGCCCGAAAAGACAATCGAGGTCTGCCGGCTCGCTGTCTCGACTGCCGCTTATCCACTCTACGAAGTTGAGAACGGCGTTTACACGGTCTCAAGGAAGCCCTCGGAACTCAAGCCGATAAAGGATTATTTGGCCATACAGGGCAGGTTCAGGCATCTGCCCCAGGAAGAGGTCGATGCAATGCAGAAGACTGTCAACTGGGAATGGAAGCGCCTGCTGAAGCTCGAGGAATTCACCAAGGGGCTGGTTGAAGGATGAGCCAACTTCTTTTGGATGAGCCCGGTAAGAAAATGTTCCTGCTGGGCAACGAAGCGATTGTCAGGGGTTCCCTTGAAGCGGGATTGGATTTCGCGGCAAGTTATCCCGGGACCCCGTCCTCCGAGATTGGCAACACTTTCTATGAAATCGGAAAGAAGGCCAACATGTACTTTGAGTTCTCCACCAACGAGAAGGTGGCCATGGAAGTGGCCGCAGCCGCTTCTGCATGCGGCCTGCGGGCGATGACGTTCATGAAGCATGTCGGCCTGAATGTGGCGGCTGACGCTTTCATGACCATCGCTTACACCGGTGTTCGCGGCGGATTCGTGATAATCTCCGCAGACGATCCGGGCTGCCATTCCAGCCAGAATGAGCAGGACAACCGTTACTATGCAAGAATCGCCAAGGTACCGATGCTGGAGCCGGCCAACGCCCAGGAGGCGAAGGACATGACACTTTTTGCATTCGCGATGTCAGAAGAAATCGGGATGCCCATCCTGCTGCGAACCACCACAAGGCTGAACCATGTCAGAGGCGCAGTCGAAATCGGGAAACTGGGACCGCGCCGCGGCAAGGGCCATTTCGGCAAGGATCCGAAGAAGTTCGTAACAATCCCGGCCCACGCCAGGGTGGACCACGTGCTCCTTCTGGAGCGCATGGACAAGGCCCTTGAGATATGCGAGAAGTCAGAGTTCAACAAGGTCATCGACATGGGCGGCTCCGATTACGGCGTCATGACATCCGGAGTGGCTTACAACTATGTGGCCGACGTCATGGCCGCCGCCAAGGTCAAGGGAAGAATCCTGAAGCTGGGCATGACCTGGCCGCTGCCCGAGAAGACGATGTCCGAGTTCATTAAGAATCATAAGAAGATAATCATAGCCGAGGAGGGAGAGCCACTTCTTGAGAATGCTGTCATGGCCCTGGCCAAAGATGTGAACCCAAAGGCTGTGATTTACGGAAAACGCTCCGGCCACTTCTCGGTCATGGGGGAATTCGACCCGGATGTCATGAAGTCCGCATTCTCCAAGATTATTGGCAAGGACCTGATGCCAAAAAATATCCACCAACCGAAAATCCAGCTGCCGCCAAGGCCGCCGTCGCTCTGTCCCGGCTGCCCACACAGAAGTACCTATTTCGCTGCGAAGAAGGCGCTCAAGCAGGGCTTCAAGGAGGCGATATTCTCCTCCGACATAGGATGCTACACTCTGGGCATCCAGGACCCGCTCAACACGGCGGATTTCCTGCTGTGCATGGGCTCCAGCGTGGATGCCGCAGGGGGGTTCTCGAAAGCCACTGACCAAAAGGTTCTGGCTTACCTGGGCGACTCGACATTCTTCCATTCAGGGATTCACGGCGTTGTGAACGCAGTTTACAACCGGCATAGGTTCGTTTACACGATACTGGACAACAGAACGACCGCGATGACGGGTCACCAGCCGAATCCCGGAATGGGCACTGACGGCCGCGGCGACCCGGCACCGATGGTCTCGATAGAGGCCATCGTGAAGGGCTGCGGCGTTGACTTCGTCCGCACTGTCGACCCAAGCGACATAAAGGGCATGCAGAAGGCGTATGAGGACGCGCTTGCGCACGACAAACTTGCGGTTATCGTGGCCAAGAGGGAGTGTGTGCTTCTTGAGGTCCGGGCGAGGAAGAAGGCCAATGACTTCAAGACCTGGCAGATAAACCAGGAGGAATGCAAGAAATGTCAGGTGTGCATCAAGACATGGGGCTGCCCGGCGATTTACCTTGCGGAAGACGGTACCGTTCACATCAACGAGGGCATCTGCAACGGCTGCGGCAACTGCGCCAAGGTCTGTCCTTTCGGGGCGATTCATGAGAACACGGAGGCGAGGAAATGACCAGGATAGTTGTCGTCGGAGTCGGAGGCCAGGGTGTGCTTTTCGCATCGAAGGTTCTGTCGGAGGCCGCACTCGCGGAAGGTAAAAATGCTGTCATGAGCGAGGTCCACGGAATGGCACAGCGCGGCGGAGTGGTGATGTGCAACATCTGCGTCGGGTGTATCGAGAGTTCGCTGGTCGGCGACGCAGAGGCAGACATAATATTCGCTTTCGAGCCCATGGAGGCATACCGCGCGCTGCCTAAAGCGCATTCGGGAACAAGGTTCGTGACCAGCACTTCGCCGGTGGTTCCGGTTGTCGTATCAATCGGCAAGCAGAAATATCCCGATATCAAGGCCATGTTCGACGAGATTAAAACCGTTACACCCAAACTCACCGCGGTGGACGCTGACGCTCTGGCCATTCAGGCCGGCTCGTATGTCACTGCCAACTCGGTCCTGCTGGGCGCGCTGGCTGGGACGCCGGAATGCCCTGTCTCGAGGGAAAAGATGCTGGAAGCCCTCAAGAATACTGTGCCTCCGAAGACCCTTGAGATAAACCTGAAGGCTTTCGAACTGGGACTGGAATTCGCAAAACAGCACTGAGAGCGATTAACCCAGAAGCGCCTTGTATTCTGCCGCGGAAATCAGCAGCGCGGATTTGGTGTCCGTGCACTCGACAACCGCGAGCCAGCCCTTTCCGTAAGCGTCGGTGTTTATATCGCCGGGGGAGTTCTCTAGGTCCGAGTTGACTTTGATTACCTTGCCAGCTACAGGAGAATAAACATCGCTCGTGCTCTTGACGGACTCAACGACTGCAATCTCCTGGCCCTCTTTGATTTCCTGACCAATCTTCGGAAGCTCGACGAAAACGATGTCAGTGAGCTCTTCCTGCGCGTGGTCGGTGATTCCGACCGTCACGTGGTTGCCCTCTATCCTGGCCCATTCATGCTTCTTGGTGTACTTCAGATTGTCCGGAACGTTAGTCATGGTCTCGACCTTCGAATCTGTAATGGCGGGCGGATATTAATTTTATTGGTCTTCAGGCAACAGGTTTTTATTGGTCAGAGGTTTCGCCCGAACAGGAGTTGTTTCCTTGCAGAAATATGATCTCATAGTCATAGGCGGCGTTGCCGCCGGAACCAAGGCCGCGGCGAAGACCAGGCGCGAAAAACCGGACTGGAAGATTGCCATAATCACCCGGGATGACGATGTTTCATATGCGGGCTGCGGGCTTCCCTATTTCATCGGAGACATAATTCAGAACAGGGGGCAACTGGTGGTCCGGACGCCCGAGACACTGCGACTGGTTCACAGCATCGACGTTTTCACAAGGCACAGTGTGCTGTCGATTGACAGGGAAAAACACACTGTCTCTGTTCAGAATACCAATTCCAATGAGAAACTGGAGTTCGGATACAGAAAATTACTCCTGGCCACAGGCGCAAGCGCCATGAGGCCGCCCATTCCCGGAATCGATTCGGAAAGAATCCACACCATCAGGAGCGTTACCGACGCAGATGCGATACTGGCAGGCATGGGTAGCAAGTCAGGAAGGGCTGTTGTCGTCGGCGGCGGGTTCATCGGAATTGAAGTCGCAGAAAATTTGAAGCACCGCGGTTGGGAAGTTACAGTCATTGAGATGCTGCCCCAGATACTGCCGCCGTTCGATCTTGAAATAGCCCTAATGATGCAGAAGCACCTTGAGAAGAACGGCGTTCGGATTGTCACCGGCGCCTGCGTTCAGTCCTTCTGTGATAAAGATGGGGGCGTGGAAGTCGCCACCAGCAACGGCGCTTTCCAGGCCGATATCGTCATTCTGTCCATCGGGATAAAGCCAAATAGCGGACTAGGGTGTGACTCCGGACTTGAACTGGGTTGCCGCGGAACCATCCGCGTGGACGCATGCGGCCGCACCTCCGACCCCGACATATTCGCGGCGGGTGACTGCGCCAGTACGTTTTCAGTGACTTCCGGCAACGAGGCCTGGTCCCCCATGGGCTCAACAGCAAACAAGCAGGCGAGAGCGGCAGCGCTCACTCTCACCGGCACAGAGTCAGAATTCCCAGGCGTTCTGGGCACAATGATTGTCAAGGCCTTCGGCTTTTCCGCCGCAAGGACAGGAGTCAATGAGCGGGAGGCCTGCGAATCGAAGATGAATGCTGTTTCGGTCACGGTTCCCTCGGACGACAGGGCGCATTATTACCCAGGCAGCGAGAAGATCGCCATCAAGCTGACCGCCGATGCGGAAACCGGAGAACTGCTTGGCTGCCAGACCTATGGGATGGGAGCTGTTGACAAGCCGCTGGACGCGATTGCGGTGGCCATAACAATGGGCGCCACAGTGCATGACGTGGCCCATGTGGATTTCGCTTACGCACCGCCTTTCTCCACTGCCATAAACCCGGTGAACCTGGCATGTTACGTGATGCAGAACAAGCTCTCGGGGAAGCTGGAGAGCATCGGTCCTGTCGAGGCGAACTGCATGATACACTCCCCGGACTGGGACGGCCTTCTGCTGGACCCCAGGGAGATTCCGGAGTTCATGATAGGAACGGTTCCCGGCGCTGTGAACATACCCATCCATGAGTTCCCCACCAGACTTGCCGAAGTTGCTGCCTTCAAGGACAAAACCGTCATCGTGGTCTGCAACTACGGAAAGAGGGCGTTCGAGGCTTATGTTCGGCTGAAGCATCACGGTTTTAATCGGGTAAAAGTATTAGAAGGCGGAACGAAATTCTGGCCTTACGAACTGGAGTAGGTGAGAAAATGGCAGTGAAAGAGATAGATGCCAGGGGTCTGCAGTGCCCCGGCCCGATAGTGGAAGTTTTCAAGGCCATCAACGCCCTGAAGCCCGGAGATGAAATCAGAATCCAGGTAACGGACAGGGGCTTTCTCGAGGACGTCAAGACATGGTGCAGGAAGACCGGCAACGTACTGGTTTCCCTGGAAGATGGCCAGCCGATCAAGGCGGTCATCAGGAAGAAATGACCATGGCCGAACGCACAGTTGATGTCAGAGGAAAGGCATGCCCCCAGCCCATCATGGAGACGATGAGGGCGGTGAAAGCCGCAGCTCCCGGGGACATCATAACTGTCATGGCAACAGATGAAGGGTTCTACAACGACATAAAGGCCTGGTGCCAGAAAACCGGGAATGAACTTGTGAAATTGGAGAAGAGAATCGATATTTATGTTGCGATAATAAAGAAGAAGGAGATTCTGAAATGACTAAAAACGCCATTATAATGTTCAGCGGTGATTTCGACAAGGCCATGGCCGGAATGATAATCGCCAACGGCGCGGCCGCCATGGGAAACGAAGTGACGGTGTTCTTCACTTTCTGGGGTCTGAACCTGCTCAGGAAACCGGGCAAGGTCAAGGTCAAGAAAACCACAATGGACGCCATGTTCGGGTCCATGATGCCCCGCGGTCCCGAGAAAGCCAAGCTGTCCAAGATGACCTGGGCGACAGGCCAGATGAAGAAGACCATGAAGAGGAAGCATGTCCAGGAGATAACCGAGCTCATGACCCAGGCCCAGGCAATGGGCGTCAAATTCATCGCCTGCACCATGTCCATGGACGTCATGGGAATCCAGAAAGAGGAACTCATAGACGGTCTGGAATTTGCTGGCGTAGCCACTTACATCGGGACAGCGGATGAGTCAACGATAACGCTGTTCATTTAAAACCATGAATCCAGCGACTGCTGGGCCCTCGCCTTCTGCCCCACCGATATCTTGTCCATCGTGGACTGCAGTCGCTGAGGGGAGAATTCGAAATCATCGCAGAGGAGTTTCTCCACTTTCTCGCGGTCCAGGGCCTTCCATTCGAGCCTGTAATCGTCCGTGACGTCGGGCTTCAGGAATATCCTGCGGACGTTCTCGAACGAGGGTATGTCCAGACCCTTGGCTTTTATTGCCGCTTCGCCGCTTCCGAACTCCGCGATG
>JAQVMG010000159.1 GCA_028703755.1 Thermoplasmata archaeon
GCACGCGCTCATCAATGACAAGCTTGACGGCTCTTTCGAAAGCATCCAGACCTGCGGCAGGTATTTGGAGGACTGTCTCAAGGGGCTTGGGGCCGATTCTCCGAAGATTCACTATCTTGTCGGTTCAGACCTCGTTGACGAGAAAGAGTACTGGGAAAGGGTTGTCCGCGTGTCGAAGGCATCCAGTGTCGCGAGAATTAAACGCGCCATGACAATCATGGGCAGATCGGAGGATGACGCGGATTCCGACGCATCGAAACTGATATACCCGGCAATGCAGGCAGCCGATATCTTCCACCAGGACCTCGACCTGGCGATCGGCGGGATGGACCAGCGCCATGCCCATATGCTCGCAAGGGACGTCGCTCCCAAACTCAATTACAAGAAACCGGTTGCACTTCACTGGCCTCTGCTGATGGGACTCCAGGGCGGCGGAAGGATGGACGCCGCTGAATCGAAGATGAGCAAATCAAATCCTGATTCGGCAATATTCCTTCACGACGCGCCAGATGTGGTTCAGTCAAAGCTAAAAAAGGCCTTCTGCCCGCAGGGACAGGTGGAGGATAATCCCGTTCTGGAGCATGCGCGCCTCGCAATATTCCCGGAACTGGGGCATATGGACATCCATAGGCCGGAGAAGTTCGGCGGCGACCTGCATTTTGCTACATTCGAGGAACTTTCGGCTGCTTTCGGTGCGGGAAAGGTACACCCAATGGACCTGAAATCTGCCGTAGCCAGCCACATCTCGGAGATACTGGTGCCGGTACAGAAATACCTGGCTGACCATCCGGCCAATTTCACGGAACTTAGGGGAATAATGGAGAGGAGAAAATGAATACAAATGAAAAGGCGGGCATGTATGCCATAGTTGGAGGCATACTCATGCTCATTGCAGGTGTGACAGGGGCTGCAACTTGGAATACAATCGGCGATTTTCTTGTGGATTTCACTGGCCAGGAACCACTTAGAGAAGTGTTCAACGTATTGGCACTGATCGGGTCGTTGGGCGGTCTGATTGTCATACTCGGCGGGATAATCATCGCAGGAAAAATGATAGCAAAAAAGCATAAGAGAGTCCCTATCGGCAAGCTCCTCATCACAATCGGTGCGGGCTTCGGTTTGATCGGGCTGCTCATATTCCTGGCCGTAATAATGCTCGGGGAAAACTGGCTCGGAAATCTGTTGGCAGCAATCAGCATCGGATTCATCGGACTTGTTCTTTCCATTGTGGCAAGACAGAAAGCAAGGGATTAGTCAAGTTCTCCAAGAAGAATCATTCTTGGATACTGGCTCATGGTTTCCGCTTTCTGGCCAACCCCGGAACGAAGCATCCGAATGACATTATCATGAAGAACCATCTCTTCGGCAGAGGAACCTGCGGATTCTCGATTACATTGAGGACATAATCCGATATCTCAACGGTGATTGCTGGGGCGGGTTCCGAGATTATTTCGGCCCCGGTCTGTGAATCTGCCCAAACAGCATACGCCCCTTCGTTTAGTATATAGGTTCCGGGCGAGGTAAACTCCTGTTTTCCGGCGGGATTCAGACGGGTGCATATCCTCATGTAAAGCGTCTCGGACTGACCGGGCTCAAGTGTTCCGACGGTCCAGGTGATATGTGTGGATTTCTGCGGCAGGATTGTGTCAGGGGTTGGTGCGGCCCTTGTGCCTTCTTCGGCAGGCCCGAAGTATTCTGTTGACCCGGTGCTGGGGACTATATCCAAGAGTTCCAATTCAGCCGGCAGGACATCGAATACCGTGACGCTTTCAGCGGCTGAGCCGCCGATATTTGTAACGGTTATCTGAAGCTCCCATTCGTAATACGTGTGGGTGAAGCCTTCATCGATGCCCGAGAGTTTGACCTTTTGAACTGTTATCTCGGCCGGTCCGGATTCCGTGACCGAAACGGAAACTGAGGCCTGGTTGTTTGAGTAATCGCGGTCTTCCGGAACTACGTTTGTTGCTACGGCGATGATCTGATGTTCGCCCGCAACAGGGGTCCATTCGATGCTGACCGGGGTTTGGCCGCCGGCCGGAACAAACACATTATCGACCGAGCCAATCATGTTGGCCGGGTCAACTGCGTCCAGATAGAATTCGACTGAGCAGGTCGCGTCGAGGCCGGGCTCTGACACCTGGCTTTCTGTTACTGACCATGCTTTCACATCGTCCCAATATGAATCGCCCCAGCAGCCCGTGGAGCCGCCCTCGTCGCCGAGTAGCAGGTGATGGATCAGCGTGGATGCCGCCCTCTCCCCACTGGCGACCGTGGTTTCGCCCACCCTTAAGAAATAATCGGTTGGGGTTATCTCCAGGGAAACCTTGTTCCATGTTTGAGGTGCCAATTCATAAACATCCATTGCAAGGCAGCCGTAGCTCCATACGCCGCTTGCATCCTTCACATATTCGAACAGGTCGATGCTGTAATCGTCATCTCTCAGCGCGATGTAAAATTCGTAATTCGTTGTGCTGAATACGGTTCCGGTGGAGGAACCGACCCTGATTATGTCCCACTTGTCGATTGACTGGGCCTTCGTCGGAAGGTAGAACATTGTTTCAGTAATGGAATGGGCATAGGCGCCGTCGAGGAATTTCATCACGTAAGGCCCGGTGTTGGTTCCGGGATCGGATTGGCAGTGCAGGCTGTACGGGGTTGTGTTTGATACAGCGCTTGAGACTTCAAGGAGACCGCAGGGGTTCCATGTGGTTTTTATCCATTTGCTCAGTGTGCCGGATCCGAAGTCATCGGAGAAGACAAGCGCTTTCTCGGACGAACTCGTGGAAACCGAGGGGTCCCCATGGACCGTGGCAGTTACTGTCACAGGCGTTCCCGCTGTCAGCTCGGAATCTGAGACGGATAAGTCCTGGTCGGCTATTGAGAGATCCAATTTTCTTCTTTATCTGGGTCATTATCTGACCAGTCAACTCTAATGTTGCCTTTCATATA
>JAQVMG010000048.1 GCA_028703755.1 Thermoplasmata archaeon
CACCAGACCGACGAGTGGATTGACATAAACGATGTTCTGAGGGCGGTTGATGTATATCTGAAACTTGCCAACGGATAATGGACACCATTGTAAATTAATATACAAAAAGAACATGTCCCGGCGATAGCATGATTGACCGAAGCGATATCCAGGACATTGTCACCCGGTATGACCGAAAGAAGATCCATGTTGGCATGACCGCCTCGCATTCCGCGCTGGACGTGTGCGACGGCGCAGCCGAGGAGGGCCTGCCGACGCTCGCGGTGTGCCAGAAGGGACGCGACATGGCCTATTCAACATACTTCCGGGCCGAGAGGGATGACTCCGGCAAGCTGGTCCGCGGCATGGTTGACGATGTCATGATGCTGCCCAAGTTCAACGATGTCCTTCTTGAAGCCAACCAGGAGAAGCTCCGGAAGAAGAACGTACTGTTCGTCCCGAACCGTTCTTTTACCTCATATTCAGATATCACCGAGATAGAGAATGACTTCAGGGTCCCGATATTCGGCAGCCGCAACCTACTCAGAAGCGAGGACCGCGGCGAGGACCGCGATTATTACTGGATGCTGGAGAAGGCCGGCCTCCCATTCCCCGAGAAGATACACGACCCCAAGGACATTGACTGCCTTTGCATAATCAAACTTGCCCACAAGGTCAAGAAGCTGGAGAGGGGCTTTTTCACCGCCTCAAGTTACGAGGAATATCAAAAGAAATCGAAGCAGCTTCTCAAGAACGATGTGATAACCAAGGAAGACCTGGCTGTCGCCAGAATGGAGAAATACATCATCGGGCCGGTGTTTAATTTGGATTTCTTCTACAGCCCCATTGAACCGAAGATGAGCAAGCTTGAGCTCATCGGAATCGACTGGCGCTTCGAGACCTCCTTGGATGGTCATTGCCGATTACCCGCGCCACAGCAGATGTCCCTGGTCGGAGCCCAGGAGACGCCAGAGTACACGGTCTGCGGCCACAACTCATCCACCCTCAGAGAATCTCTTCTGGACGCAGCATTCGCTATGGGCGAGAAATACGTCGAGGCCTGCGCGGAGCATTATTCACCGGGCATAATCGGGCCGTTCTGCCTCCAGACATGTGTGGACAAGGACCTGAAATTCTACATTTACGATGTCGCGCCCCGTGTAGGCGGCGGCACGAATGTTCATATGGCTGTCGGCCACCCCTACGGCAACTCGCTCTGGAGGACCAACATGTCCACCGGAAGAAGGATCGCCCTTGAGATAAAGCGCGCTCTGGCAATGAATAAGTTGGATAAGATTGTGACATAAGGATGAAAGACAAGCCCCCATGCCAGAGCTGCGTAATGTGTTTCGCCCGAGTTTTTTCTTTATCCTCGCTGCGCTGGCCAGAGCTGTAAAGAAAAAATTCATTAAACAGAAACACGCTCTGGCCTGCTCGCTCGGAATTGTTATGCAAATGCAACGCGAAGGATGAACGAATCGCTTCTGTGCTAGAGCTGCGTAATGTGTTTCGCCCGAGTTTTTTCTTTATCCTCGCTGCGCTGGCCAGAGCTGTAAAGAAAAAATTCATTAAACAGAAACACGCTCTGGCCTGCTCGCTCGGAATTGTTATGCAAATGCAACGCGAAGGATGAACGAATCGCTTCTGTGCTAGAGCTGCGTAATGTGTTTCGCCCAGCATGCGGGAGGCTGGGCGAGTACCCGTTACCCCGGGGCAAGCCCCGAGGTTTAGAAAATGGAATAAAGACTGCTCCATAAGCAGGGTCAAGCGCACTTGAATCTAAAATGCAGCCAGACCCCACCCTGACAGGTGGGGCATGCTGGTGTGAAAAAGCCCTAATCCGTAATAATCTCAAATCCGTTCTGATCGAAGATAAGCGGGACGTAGCCTCTCTTGTGTAGGGTTTTCCTCATCTTGGCGATTCCCAGGTAAAGGTTGACGCTCGCGCCTTCTCTCCTGAGGTCAAGGTGTATGACGCCGTCCGCGAGGAAGTCCTCATCGCGCATTATTCCCTGGTCGGTCGAAGCTTCCGATATGATGAAAGTTGTGACTCCGAGTCCTCTGAGCCATCCGAACAGGTGGAAAAGTTCCGCGCGCTTGTTCTTGACATCGGCAAGAACCTCGACGGCTGCCAGCGAGTCGATGACAAGGATGTCGTAACCCTGTGATTCCTTCATGTTCTCCGCGTACATGCGGAAGACGCTGTTCCAGCTGTCGCCGTACTCCATACCCTCGGAGTTCAGGCGAAGGTAGCCGATATCGACAACGCTCAGAAGGTTCTCTACCTCCGTGGCGGGCATGTGAAGACGGTCCATCTGTTCCAGAAGGCTATCGCGGCCCTGTTCCAGCGAGATGTAGATTCCCTTGGTCTTGTTCTCTTTCGCATTGTTGTAAAGAATGTTGAATCCCACAGATGATTTCATGCTCCCCGGCATGCCTGTGATAAGCACGACATAACCCTTCGGTATGCCTCCTTCCATGTTCTCATCAAGGCCTTTTATGTAAGTCTTAATTCTTTCATCAGTCATGTCAATCCCTCGCTTGTTATTTCGGCCTTGAATATCCCTTTCTATTAATAACCTTTACTTTCAGAATTAAGGGCATCAGAGTTTTTTGACGGGGAATTCTATATCTGCATAGATTATCGTCTGGCCATTCTTGACCTTCGGTTTCTTGGGATAATACTCTGCTGGAGGTCCGGTGATTTCGTAGCCTTCAGCTTTGGTCCATTCTATGATTGCTTTGTAGCTGTTGGAATATTCGGAGGCCGGTCCGGCATGCCGTAATCTCACAATTAGCGATTCACAGAGAACCGTCGTCTTGATATCTGCATCCTCGGGGGCGTTGCCGTATATCGGAATTCCGACCCAGCTTCTCAGGTTGACGGCAGATGTTGTTGCCGGATCATCCGGGTAGATGGTGAGTGGTTTGAAGCCCGGCCTAACCTTTTTATCCTTGGCCCAGCCATAAAGCTTTTTCATTATCGTATCGAAAGGTATTTTGTCGTAACTTCCGACATATTCGATGTAAGCCACTGTGATTTCCTTTCTCTTTTTCAGCTTGACAGAAGGCATTGTTTCCCTCTGGGATAAAATGAGCTTGGGAATATATAATATTATCTTCGCACAGGGAAAAATATTATAGTCTGGATTTCATCCGGATGTCAATGCCAAAATTATCGGATGCTGGGGAGAAAGCCGTCATTCAACATTTAATCTCATTATTTGACCCCAAGAGCCTCCAGGATATCGGCGATGACTGTGCCATTCTTGATTCAGGAGACAGTTTTCTTCTTGTTACAACTGATATGATTACCAGGGCGACGCATATGCCGGAGAACGCATCTCCGGAAGACATCGGCTGGTATGCCGCTGCTGTCAATCTGAGCGACATTGCAGCCATGGGCGGTCGCCCAATCGGCACTTTGTTCGCAATCGGGCTTCCTGCAGATACCGAAGAGGAATGGTTGGACCGGCTTGCCTCCGGTATCCATGAATGCTGCTCACGTTACGGTGTTCCTGTCATCGGCGGGGACACGAAAGAAAATCCTTCTCTCACAATATCCGGGACCGCAGTTGGCAGAGTTCCGAAGAGCCAGATCCTGAGGAGAAGCGGCGCCAGGCCCGGCGATATTCTGGCTATGACCGGGAAACTCGGGCGGGGCATTGCCTGGGAACTCTCGGGTGACGCAAACGCCATCCTGAGGGTCGAGCCAAGAGTCCACGAGGGTCAGCTGCTTGCAGAATCCGGCGCGGTGACCTCGTGCATAGACATGTCTGACGGGCTGAGCGCGTCAGTTCACCATCTGTCCAAGGCCGGAAATGTCGGTTTCAGCGTGGAAGCGGACAGGCTGCCTTTGCTCGATGGGCTGAAGGCCTCCGACCGGGAAAAAGCCATGCACTGGGGCGGCGATTACGAACTGCTTTTCACCGTCAACCCGAAGAAAGCGGACAGCCTTTTTCAAAGTGACCTGGGTTGCCCGGTGACGGGAATCGGCACAGTCACTGAAGACAAAGCCATCATGTTGCTCAAGGGAGATGGCAAGAAACATCTGCCTGACAGAGGTTACGAGCATTTCAGAGGTGCCAGGTCATGAGAATCAGAGCCATGAAGCCGGGAGACTATCCAGAGGCGGAGAGGATCGGCAAGAGCCTGGGTCACACAAAGGACGGTAAGGGCTGGTTCACGGAGAGGGCCTGGTCCCGGTACATACCGTTCGACATACGCATACACAGGGGCTTCGTTGCCGAAGATGAAGGAACTGTGGTGGGTTTCATCACCTATTCCTCCTACGATACGCCAGCTACATCGCCATATATCAGTTGGATTGCAGTAAGCCGCAAACATCAGGGCAAAGGCGCAGGCAGGCGCCTTGTCAGGCGGGCGGAGAGGGAATGCCTGAAGGCTGGAGCCGAATTTCTGTGGGTCGAGACACCCACGAGAGAGGCCGGAAGAGGAACCGAGTATGAGGGAACATACAAATTCTACGAGCGCATAGGGTTCGAATTGGAGAGGGTCATATCGGAAAGCGATCCGGGCAACGGATGCGACTGCGATATGGCAGTCCTGAGGAAGGTGTTGGATTGAGAGAGGCTCTTATGTGGTCGCCCGCCGAGGGAAAATCGGTAAAATGCCATCTGTGCGCTCACAGGTGCAGCATAGCGCCGGGAAAAACCGGTATCTGCGGCGTCAGAAAGAACTCCTCCGGTAAGCTGGAGCCGTTGACTTACGGAAAAGTATCCTCGATAGGTCCGGACCCGATCGAGAAGAAGCCGTTCAACCATTTCATCCCCGGAACAAGCGTTCTTTCGGTGGGAAGCGTCGGATGCAACTTCAGATGCGATTTCTGCCAGAACTGGACTATATCTCAGGAATTCACTATGCGCGGCCTCAGGTCCGTCGAACCCGAGGAACTGCCGCGGATGGCGGCAGGCTACAACTGCCGCAGCATATCCTGGACATACAACGAGCCGACGATATGGTTCGAATATACTCTGGACGGCGCCAAAATGGCTCACGATGCGGGTCTTCGGACATCCTATGTCACGAACGGCTACATCACCGAGGAGGCCCTGAAGGAAATCGCTCCGAACCTGGATGCGATGAATATAGACGTCAAGGCCTTCACAGATGATTTCTACCGCAGGCGCTCGAAAGCCAAATTGCAGCCCGTTCTGGACACTTGTGAACTTGCGGTCAAGCTCGGAATATTTATCGAGCTGACTTATCTTGTTATTCCTGGCCAGAATGACAACCCTGAAGAGATACGCAGGTTCGCCCAATGGGTCAGAGATTCGCTAGGCCTGGAGACTCCGGTGCATTTCTCGAGATTCCATCCGGATTACAACCTTCGCATGGCCAAATCCACTCCGATTGAGACGCTGCGGCTGGCGCATTCCATTGCAAAAGAAGAGGGTCTCACCTTCGTTTACATAGGCAATGTCCCCCACTGCGACGAGGAAAATACATACTGCCCGAAATGCGGCAAGATGGTGATGGAGAGATACGGCCTCCGGCTCGTGACCAACAAGGCCAAAGAGGGCAAATGCCCCGAATGCGGTGAAAATTTAAATATCATACTTGATGTATAAGGTAAGTGTAATTACCTTTCAAAGGCAGGTTGGAAAATGAGAGAAAAAATAAAGACATGCATCAAAGGACTCGACGAACTTATGACAGGTGGCATCCCGCAGGGCCATGTCGTTCTGATATCCGGTTTACCCGGAACGATGAAATCCTCGATTGCCTACAACATCCTGTACAACAACGCCATTCAAGAGAACAAGAAGGCCGTTTACATCTCCCTCGAGCAGGGCCGGGACAGCATAATCGAACATATGGCCGGTCTTGGGATGCCCCATGAGAAGGTCGAGAACCTTGTGAACATCGTTGACATGGGCTATCTGCGGCTCCACATGGAGGAAAATGCCTCCGAGCAGCAGTCATGGATGGACATATTCAAGATGTATGCCGAGAACCTGAAGACCAACACCGATTATGACCTTCTTGTCATAGACTCCCTGCCAGTGCTTGAACTTCTGGCGCAGATGAAGGACAGGAGGTCCGATCTGTTCCACTTTTTCGGGTGGCTCAGGGAGCTGAACATCACGACCTTCATCGTGGTCGAGGCCTCGAGCGAGACAGGCATTGTCAATGATGAGGATTTCCTTGCAGACGGCATCATCCGCCTCAAGAAGGAGCGCCAGGGTTATGACATATCGCGCCAGATAGTCATCGAGAAGATGCGCGGCACCAAGCACGGCACAGGGCTGTTCACGCTTCTCCACGACGGGAAGGAATTCCAGCTGACCAGGGCGATCGGTGGCACTTGATTTTTCCTAAGCGAGACTGTGCAACGCAGCAGTGCCAATGTTAGGTGTCTAGGTTATGGGGTCGGGTTGGCTGGGACATTGGACCGGGATGTATGCCGATGTCAACACCTCCCCGGGGCAAGCCCCGAGGCTTCCTAAGGATGAACTTAATTGTCACCAACCCGGGTCCAAACCCGGGTCACAACCCCGCCCTCTAAATCTTATTAGAAAATATTCAGGCGAGGCATGAACGCGGTGGCTGGAACTGAACCTAGGGATGGTTGGGCGGTGTTGGGGTGAAGATCTTATCAAAGACCACACTCCGGCACCCAGCCACCGCCACCATGCCCCGTCTGAATTCTGCATTTTACACGCTGGAGGGCGGGGTAGGGTATCGAAGTCGTGAACTTCGATGGGGGTGATGCATAGAGTGCATTTCTCCCTTTAAGCCCTGCCTGTGAGGGCAGGGTATGAGGCCCCACTAACGCTCCCCAGGCCTCTAATCTAGATGCTCTTGCACTGGGACGTTTCGTTCAAACTTCGTTCAGCAATCACATGCATATCGGCCAAGCTTCAATTCCCTCCAGTTTTGAATATAAAATGTAAGAGCCACTGGAGGGAATTGAACCCTCGACCTACGCCTTACCAAGGCGTCGCTATACCTCTAAGCCACAGTGGCGCACTGTTCAGGTCATATCTGGTGTGCTCCGACGATATGTCCTGCTTCTCTGGGCATAAAATTATCGGATTTAAAGGTTGGGGGCTTGTTTCCAACAACCTTATTATCCATTAGGCGAATCCCCAATCATGAAATCCCAGTTCACCAGCTTCGACATCGCCGCCATGGTCAGGGAGTTTCAGTCCTGCATCGGGCTCAGGGCCGAGAAGTTCTTCCTCATTGGCCATAACGAGCTTTTCTTCAGGCTCAGCGGCCCCGGCGACAAGAAATCCATTTCCATCAAACTGGGTCAGGCGATGTGGCTTGAGGACGGCTTCCGGACGACAGTGGATTCCGAGCCGCCCACATTCGCAATGCTTCTTCGCAAATATCTGTCCGGGTCAGCTCTTAAGAAGGTAACCCAGCACGGTTTCGACAGGATAGTTATATTCGAATTCGAAACCCAGGAACAGTTCCGGCTGATTGCCGAGCTTTTCGGCACCGGAAACCTGATCCTTGTCCGCGGCGACACTATCGTCCAGCCGCTGACATCCAAATCCTGGAAGGCCAGAGAGGTCAAAGCCGGAAAGATATATGAATTTCCCCCGGAAAGCGCCGACCCGTTCAGTCTGGACTTGCCCGCCCTTACTTCTGTAATACGGAATTCAAACAGAGACCTGGTCCGCTGTTTGGCAACCGAAGTGAATCTGGGGGGGGCTTACGCAGAAGAGGCATGTCATGAACTTGGCAGGGAAAAGAATGACCCGGCCAAGGATATTACAGACGATGAAATCGAGGAACTCCGCGGAATAATCCTATCCTTCTGGGATAAGATGGACGAACCGTCTCCTCATATACTCATCGACCGGGACGGCCTGCAGACAGACGTCCTGCCTTTCGAGCTGTCGATGCATTCCCTGATGGAGAAGAAACCAATCCAAAGATTCAGCGAGGCCGTGAAAGAGTACTTTGCCAATCTGCCTGCGAACATCGTTACGCCGGGCAAGAGCGCAAGGGAAGCCCAGCTGGAGAGGCAGCTGGCCTCTCAGGAGGAAGCGCTGCTCAATCTAGATGTTCAGACAAAGGAATACCAGGAACTGGGCGATATGCTATATTCGGAATATGCGGGGCTCGACAAACTGCTCTCCTCGGTCCAGAAGTTGCTCGGTTCGGGGAACTGGCAGGCTGCAAGTTCCGACATTCTGGGATTCAAAGGCGTAAAATCATTCGACCCAAGCGAAGGGATACTGACTGTTTCGATGGCGGACGGCAGGGAGGCCCGGCTGGATGTGCGGGCAAACCTCAACGAGAATGCTGCGATGATGTACGATAAATCGAAAAAAGCAAGGCACAAGGCGGAAGGCGCAAAGGCAGCCCTTATCGAAACAAAGAATCTTCTGGAGGGCCTGAGAAAGGCAGGAATCCGGGAGCGGGACCAAGTACAGAAGAAACCTACAAAAAAATTCTGGTTCGACAGATTCCGTTGGTTCATTTCCAGCGAGGGCTTTCTTGTCGTGGGCGGGAGAGACACACGGACGAACGACCTTCTTGTGAAAAAGCACCTCAAGGACGGCGACCTCTACGTCCATGCGGATGCGAACGGCGCTCCCAGCATAGTGATAAAGGAGGGCACAGGTGCAGGAGAGGCCACGCTCGAGGAAGCATGCATATACGCTGTTTCCTTTTCCAAAGCATGGAAGTCACAACTCGCATCGGGCAATGCATACTGGGTTAAGCCGGACCAGGTTTCCAAAACACCGAATCCGGGCGAATTCGTGCCGAAAGGAGCATTCATCATCCGCGGCAAAAGAAACTACTCCCGGAAACTGGAGATTCGCCTGGCCATTGCCATGGTTGATGTCCAGGGTTCTCCCAAGGTTATGTGCGGGCCGGTAAATGCTGTCGCGGCCAAAACAAAAGACTACTATCTCTTCGTCCCCGGCGACGAGAAACGCTCGAATTTCGCAAAACTTCTCTCTGATGCATACAGTGTTCCAATCGAAGAGATAGACCGCGCATTGCCCCCCGGCGATGTTTCTGTGACGAAGCTTATCCCGCAATGATCTCGACATTTTCGAGGCAGTTTTTCATCGCGTCAGCCGAATTCCTGATATCCCCCGCCTCAAGGAATTCCTTGGATTTGGACAGGAGGCCAACCGCACCGTGGACATCCTTCCCTGCTGTTTTCAGATTCCTGATTATCTCGGCAAGATTCTCCAAGTCCTCAGTGAGTTTCCTTTTGAACTCTGCTTCAGCATAGGCTATCGCTTCGTCCATGAGTTGAATTGCAACTGTTAGCTCGCCCTGCTTGCTCTCGGTTACTGCTCTGCTTATCAGCCTTTTTGCGTGGTTGATATCGACATCAATCTCCTTGGCCAGAGCCAGATATGGCTTGACGAATGTAGCCCTTTGGGATAACTCCTTCTTGAGGTCAGCCTCACTCATAGAACTGAAATCCGGTTTAGTTTCATTATCTTTCGTGAAATCCATCTTTATCTCATTGAAATCGGTTGCATGCGGCTTAATTTGTTCGGGTTCCCGAACCTCTGTAATTTCAGGGACCGGCGGTGCAGATTTTTCTTCCGCTGCTGCGGGCTGTTCCTCAGTGGGCGGTTCCAGGGAAATTGCGTCTTCCTCTGTTTCCGAATCCTCGTAAGGTCCATCGGTATCGGGCATTTGACCCCCCGAGGCCTTTGTGATTATATGGCTGTAGCATTCGGCGGCTTTGGCAGGTTCGCCAAGCCGATTGTAGACATCCGCCTTTGACATCCACGCTGCCTGGAACGAAGGGTCGATTTCGATTGATTTGTTGAAGGAGTTGATTGCCTGTTCAAACTCGTTCATCTTGACCAGCGTTGCGCCCCTGGCATACCACAGGTCCCTGTTGTCAGGGGTTCTGAGAAGTTTGCTGTCGTAATAAGACAGTGCCAGTTTATCCGAGTCCATGCTTGCTGTTTCCTCTTTGTTGAATAGGCAGCCGCACTCATAACAGGAATTCTCGTAAGCGCTGACCACTGTCCCGCAAAGTTGGCACTGGTGCTCGGCTTCAATATTATCCTCAGTAAGCTGAACGCTCCGAATCTCCTCCAGGCTGTACTCCCGGAGGGCTGACTTGATTTCACCGGCAGCTTTTCTGCCGATGCCCCGAATGTTCATGAGTTCTACTACACTGGCCTGTTTGAGTTTCCGCAAATCGGTATAACCCGCATTGAAGAGTATCTTGGCTCTCAGAGGGCCT
Organism: Thermoplasmata archaeon; assembly: GCA_028703755.1. Taxonomy (GTDB): domain Archaea; phylum Thermoplasmatota; class Thermoplasmata; order SG8-5; family SG8-5; genus UBA147. The sequence goes on from JAQVMG010000048.1 coordinate 10,187, forward strand.
ATTCCCGGCAGTTTGACAAGCTCTTCGAGTTCCACGTCAACAAAAACAGATTTGGCAATATCCTCGGCTTCACCCTTCTCTTTTTCGGAAGGCTGGCCGATCGTTTCCACATTTTCCTCGGTCAGGCCTCTGTTATCATCAATATCCTCCGTACTGACGAATTCTGCGCCGCATTTGGAGCACTCTCTGGCACCGTTCTCCGCTTCGGTGCCGCAAACCATGCATTTGAGGGGAACCTCATCGAATGCTGTGCCGCAAATACTGCATGCCTTTGCATTATCGCCCAATGCGCTGCCGCACACCGGGCACCGGTCCATCCCGTCCACGAAGTACAGTAAATAGGAGACTTCTTATATAGTTTGCCAAATGATTAATTTCAATATTCGGTAAACATAGCATGCTTGACAAACGGAGGTCTGACGATATTTCTCTGTCCTTCTGAAATGGATGGAATATGTGGCTATTCGGGGAAACGACAATGCATAACTATAAAAAAATACGCCCGGACCGAGATTTCCGTCGGAATCCGCCGGCTCCGAAATCTGTGGGCTGGCTCCGCTTCGAACTCGGGTCTAAAGCTCCGCAGGCTTTTAGGATATCCAAGCTACCCCATCCGGGCTTCGCAGAGTCCGGAACACGCGGGCCTTTATGAAGTTTGGGATAATTGAGCGAGTGGGTGCGCTCTTTGGTTGGCTGGGACTGAGTACCGGGTAAAATGCCGATTTAGATGCATCCGAGTTTTTCTTTTTGTGAAATTTCCTGCGCTGGCTCACCTTCCGCAAAAAGAAAAATTCATCAACAGAAAAACTCCAGGTGAGCCTGCTCGAAAATCTGTGTGGATGGCTGGGACAGAGTATCGGGTAGGATGCCGATTTAGATGCATCCCCGCCCTCACGGGCGAGGTTTTCTAAGGATGAACTTAATCGTCACCAGCCAGGTTCAGAAAACCTGGCCACAACCCCGGCCTTGACATTTAAATGCAATGGGCAGCCGAGGCATGGTCGGGTTAGCCGGAACTGAACATAGGGATGGTTAGCCGGGGACACAATCAGCCATCTGCAATCAAAATGTTTTTATATAATTAGATATATATACCTATTCGGATGCGACACACCTCCCCGTGTGTCGGGATGGGATATCGATGGACCAGATGTTGGATGCCGATGCCGAACAAAGTCGGAAGGTCACAGCTATCAAATACCTTGCACTCGGGCTCTGCCTTGCCCTCTTCGTTGTGTACGGTCTTATCACGGGCTGACCATAAGACCATATATCCGCAGTATATCGGTGTGAGACTGTGAGAATAGTTCATAAGGACTTCAATACGGGAGAGATCAAGCTCAGAATCCAGAACATGGACGACCTCTGGCACCTTTACAATGTCATCGAGAACGGGGACCTTGTTTTTGCGTTAACAGCCCGGAGGGATGAAACCAGAGCGGATGTGCTCAGAGCCGAGAGAGCCGAGAAGAAGAAGATGCGGCTTGGCATCCGTGTGGAAAAGGTGGAATTCCATGAATTTGCCGAATGGCTGAGGATTCACGGAACGATCGAGGAAGGGCCCCAGGACATCGGCGCGTA
>JAQVMG010000049.1 GCA_028703755.1 Thermoplasmata archaeon
TCCTTGTAGCAGGCCCTGTTCCGAAGGAGCTTCTCCCCCAGCCAATAGCATAATTTGACACCGGAATGCGTGCCGACAATGTGGTAATGCTGTTTCTCCAGAATGGCCTTTATCCCATCATCCATCTCATCACCCGAACTCGAATAGGCTCTTCTGCTGTTTTGGCTCTTCCTTCTTGGTTTCCTCAGGTTGTGCAGCCGGCTCAGTCTCGCTTTCCTCGACCGGGTCGGGCTCCTCAGCTTTCTCCGGCGGCCTGGAAACCGCCTGCATCTTCTCCAGCGCGTCGAAAACATGCTTAACCGGATGGGTGTCCGATTTTACGTCCAGAAGGAATCCAACCTCCTCCTCGGTGAGGTTGAGGCGTTTCGTCATGTAAAGCCTGAACTCCCTGTCCTGAGTATAAAGGATTTTGAAATACGGAAGCACATCCTGAAGAGCCATTCTGTTGCTGGCATGGGTGAATTTCCCCAGCTTTGCGGCGAAATTCCCTCTTGTCTCCCGGATGCCCCTGCTCCTGGACATCTTCATGAGCCACGTCGGGAAAGTGGCCCTGCCCTGGCCCATGTAATTCTTGGATTTGGCCAGAGACACTCCGCAGGTCATCATGTCAGTGGCATAACTCCAGAGCCCGTAGTACTGGCGTCTTCTCACACGCCCGAGAAAGATATCCGCCCTGGACAGAGCTTCGTATGCCGCATGCATGTCCGCCGGGTCCCTGTACGCGGAGGGGATGTTGTGGTCTATCCAGAGGATGAGTGTATCCGGATCCTCTTCCAGGTTCATGGCTGCATCCCGGGAGCGTTTGCAGTTGCCGGATTGGAAGATTGTATTCACCGTATCGAAGATGTTGCTGGTGATATCGCGGCCGCCAAGTGAGGAAAGGTCCTTCACTTCAATTTTATCCCGCCCCTCCGATAGGGATTGGAGATCGTTAACCGAGGAACGGACATCGCCGCCGTTCTTCTTGGCAATCTTCATGAAAATCTCATCCGGAACCTCGACACCCTCCGCCCTGGCAATGTTCCTTAGCAGTTTGACAACGGAATCCGCATCCGGCTTGGAAAACTTGATGGCCATCGTTTTGTCCTTGATTATCGACGAGCGCTTGTGAAGCGCGTACCAGTCATTGACTATCAGGATAATTGGCTGCTTGGTCGATAGAATGGTCTGGGCAATTGCCTTGACGCCGCCAAAATCCTCCTTGCCGAATATGTTGTCCGCTTCGTCCAGGACAATGAGTTTTCTGTGGCCGTCCTTTGCCATGGCGAATTCGCCTGTGTCTGTGAATGTCTCGCCCATTGCACCAAGTGTTGCGATGTTCTTTATCGCGTCCGCATTTCGGGAATCCGAGGCGTTCATCTCGAGAATCTGCCAGCCCATGTCATTGGCAAGCGCAAGAGCCGCTGTGGTCTTGCCGATACCCGGCTCGCCGATGAGGACAACCGCCCTCTTTTCGGGAATTCCAATGAGCCAGCTTTCAGCCCATTTCCTGAGATCTGTCCTGGCCTTGGCGTTTCCGGCGATGTCGTCCAGCCGCCTCGGCCGGTATTTCTCGGTCCACTCTGCCATGCGGGAGAATATGTTTTAGGGGGGTAAATAGTTTGCATTATGATTTCATAAATAGATACATAGGGGGGTGGAATTTGAAAAGGGTGGGACATACTGCCGGGTTGTGTGCCGGAGTATTTTTCTTTTGAGATTTTCTGCGCTGGCTAACCCTCTAAAAGAAAAATATTCAATAAATAAGAAAATTCGGGTTAGCCTGCTCGAAAATCTGAGTGGTTGATTGGGACTAGGCTCCGGGTTGTATGCCGGTTTTGATACCTCCCCGGGCTTACAACGAATCGCTTGCGATTCGTCTCACTCACATTGCCAGCAATGCTCGTACGCCCGAGGTTTCCTAAGGATGAGCTTAATCGGTCACTTGCCACGAAATCGATTACAAAACCCCGCCCTCCAGGTCATTTTAATTTGATTAGATTTCTATCTCTGGAGCCGGGTTGTATGCCGATGTCAACTATCCCCGCCCTTCGCTTCGCTCAGGCGAGGTAAGCAACGATTCATCGTTGCGTCATAGACGAGGCTTTGCCTCGTTAAGGTTTTAAAAGGATGAGCTTAATCGGTCACTTGCTATTAATATATTTCTAAAACCCCGCCCTCCAGCTAAGTTAAAATAACATTCAGGCGGGGCATGTTGAAATTATCAGACTCGTCATCGTTTACATAATCATCAACTTTTATATACACCCTCTCTATACTGACTCCTACTTCCCAGAGAAGATTTCTACTGGAGGTACCCATTTGGCAGACAAGAAACCTACCAAGAAGCAGGAAGACGACAAGGGCGAGGACTTCAAGTACATCGTCCGCATCGCGAACACCGACATCAACGGCGAGAAACGTGCCATCACAGCACTGGCAGGCATAAACGGAATCGGAGACAGGATTGCCCAGATCGCCCTCAGGGAGATTAATTTCCCCCAGAACAAGATGATCGGCCACATAACTGATGAGGAATCCGTCAAGCTTGTGGAAATTCTTGGTGAACTTTCAAACAACCTGCCTGAATGGATGCTCAACCGCCAGAAGGACTGGGAATCGGGCGACGACCTTCACATCCTGAGCACAGAGCTGGAATTGACCCAGCGTGACGACATTAACAGGATGAGGATGATTCGCTGCTACAAGGGCGTCAGGCATGAGGGGGGGCACAAGGTCAGAGGCCAGAGGACAAGGTCCAACGGCAGGAAAGGCCTTACCCTGGGAGTTTCAAAGAAGAAACCCGGTACTACATGATTTTGAGGTGTTTTTATGGGTGATCCAAAATTCAGCAGGAGAAAGTATGACACGCCTTCTCACCCCTGGAAGGGCGAGAGAATCGCCGCAGAGAATGAGATTGTCCGTAACCATGGGCTCAAGAGCAAGACCGAGCTCTGGAAGATTACATCCCTTCTCAGGACCTTCCGCCAGAGGGCAAGAGCCCTTCAGGCAAAGATTAGGTACGGCGATGCCCAGGCAGAGAAGGAAAGGGACGAGCTTATCAAGAGACTGGACAGCCTCGGAATAATTAACAAGGACGCAACGCTCGATGACATTCTGTCCCTTGACATAGAAATGCTTCTGGCCAGGCGCCTTCAGACAATGGCCTACCGCAAAGGCCTCAGCAACAGCCCGAAACAGGCAAGGCAATTCATTGTTCACGGTCACATATCGATAAACGGAAAGAAGGTCACGATTCCGGGTTACATGGTCAAGAGGTCGGAGGAGGAATTCCTAAGCTACCTCTCATATTCTCCGCTGGCAGACGACCTTCACCCGGCCAGGCCGAAGGATGAACTGAGCGCGGAAGCCCAGGCAGCTCCGATTGCCTCCGAAGGCCCGGTCGAGGCCTCCGCAGGTATTGACCCGTCAAAATCAGAACCGGCACCAGCCGCTGAACCGGAAAAGAAGGAGGCCTGAACATGCCAAAATGGGGTATTGCGCACATATTCGCATCATACAACAATATTATCATCACTATAACAGACCAGACCGGCAGCGAAACTCTCGCGAAATGCACCGGCGGAATGGTTGTCAAGTCCCAGAAGGACGAGGCTTCCCCGTATGCCGCAATGAAGGCCGCCGAGCATGTCGCGGAGATTCTCAAGGAAAAGGGAATCGACTCGATCCATGTGAGAGTAAGAGCGCAGGGCGGAAACAAGGAACCGAGCCCGGGCCCCGGAGCCCAGGCAGCAATCAGAGCCCTCGCCAGAGCAGGCCTTCGGATTGGCAGGATTGAAGATGTCACACCTTTGCCCCATGACGGCACCAAGAAGAAGGGCGGCAGGCGCGGCAGAAGGGTGTAATCAATGAAAATTGAAAAAGCACAGGTATCCGGCAACAAGGCGACAGTCATCTTCTCTGAAGTTGAACCGCACATGATTAATGCATTCAGGAGATCACTCACCGTCGACGTTCCAAAAATGGCAATCGACCAGATTGAGATTCACCTGGGCGCAATCAGCGACGAGAACGGCCGAACATACGAGAGCACAACCCCTCTGTTCGACGAGATAATCGCCCACAGGCTGGGAATGGTTCCTGTCCCGACTGACTGCGACGAACTGATGAAGGGAAACCTTAGAATGAAAGCGGACTGCGACTGTTCGGATGTCGGCTGCTCCAAGTGCCAGATAATGTTCTCACTCAACCGCAGAGGGCCATGCACGGTCTACTCGAAAGACCTTGAGCCGCTCGGCGACGAGAAGCTCAAGCCGACAGATCAGAACATCCCTATTGTCAAGCTGACTGCCGACGAGGGAATTCTGATATATGCAACCGCACACCTCGGCACAGGCAAGACCCATGCCAGATGGCAGGCAGTGCACGCGGCCGGTTACAGGCCGATTCCAAATATTACAATTCATCAAGACAAGGTCAAGGATCCCGAGAGGATAGCGGGCAACTGCCCGAGGGATGTATTCGAAGTTAACAAGAAAGTCCTGAAGGTCAAAGACCTTGACGCATGCATACTTTGCCGGACCTGCGAGCACGAAGATCTGGGCGGTATCGGCGCAGTGACGGTGGACGCCAAAACAGACAGGTATATCTTCAGATTCGAGACCGACGGCAGTGTCGACCCAAAAACAGCCATACTGTACACTCTGGACAGACTGACCGAAAAATTCACGGATTTCGAGAAGGACCTTAGCGAGCTGAAATGACGGGGTGCTGAAATGAAAACATATGGCATATCTTTTTATAACATATCCTTTATCTCCGCTCACCCCAAAGGGAGGCTTTGAATGCCAGCGCCGAAAGTGAAACCGAAAGGAAGGGCAACCAAAGACAAATGGAAGTCCAAGAACTGGTACAATGTGATGTCCCCGGAAATGTTCAACCGGCAGAAAGTAGCGGAAACGCTGACCGACGAACCGGAAAATCTCATCGGCAGGGTTGCCGAAGTAACAGTCCAGGACATCAACGGCGATTTCTCGAAGATGCATATCAAACTGCAATTCAAAGTTAACGATGTTCGCGGCACCGAAGCGCACACTTATTTCATCGGCCACGACATGTCAAGCGATTACGTCCGCAGGATGACCCGCAGGCGAAAGAGCAAGATCGACATGGTCGTGGACACAAAGACCCGCGACGATTACCTTATTCGCCTCAAGCCGCTCGCAATCTCAGGCAACAGGGTTCGCGCATCCCAGCAATCCGCCATTCGCCACATCATGAACACCACACTCACGGAATTCTGCTCCACAAAGCCTCTTGACGAGATAGTCAAGGCCATAATCTCCGGCCAACTCGCCAAGATAGCCGCGAATGCATGCAAGCCAATCCATCCGCTTCAGAGGGTCGAGATTCAGAAGTCCGAAATCCTGAAGGCCGGCTTCATACCCGAGCTTCCGCCTGAAGCTGAGGGCGGCGAGCCATTGCCCACTGCAGCGCCCACCGAGGAAGCGGCAAGCGAGGAATCCGAAGTCCTGGACGAGTCCGAGGAGATAACCCCGGAAACCGAGACCCAGTGATTCCAAAACTTTCTCAAATAAGTTATATACCAGCGCAGCTTTCGAGACTGCATGCGCATAGATGTCTTTGACAACGGCGGCCAGAGAGACCGGTAATCTCATCGCTTGTAGATTGCCGATTACCGGCCTTTTACCCTTTGGGAGAACACGGGATAAAATGCCTACCCACAGCGGATTCTCAAATTGCTGAATTGTTGTTGCCGAATCCACTATTTGCTGGGACACCGTTCTAAACTGTCACAACCCTCGAAATATAATTGCTAAGATGTCGGGTAGGAATGCTTCGCTGTTGTTTGTTGAGAATCGCATTCAAATCTTGCCTGGTAGGCAGCTAGGTAAAATCCTAACGCCTAGCCCCTTCCAAGCAATCTAAACGCCTGCCCTCTCTCATCTGAAAATAAATTATATACCCCCGAGTCTTTCCATCTCCCATGCGCATAGATGTCTTTGACAATGGCGGCCAGTGGACCCACAGGGAATGGCGCGTCCTCAGGTACCTGGACGTGGAGACCAAGATTCTTCCCAACACCACGAAGTTCGAGGAACTGGAGGTGGATGGCCTGGTGCTCTCCGGCGGTGCGCCAAGAATCGGCACCGAGGCCATGAAGCTCGGCAATACCGCTGATATCCTGGACCGGGCGGATTTTCCGATACTGGGCATCTGCGTCGGCGCTCAGTTCATCGCGCTCCATTTCGGCGGGAAAGCGGACGCAGCCGAAGTCCCGGAGTACGGGGCCATCGATGTCACTATTGATGAGCCCGGCGATATTCTGGCCGGGGTCAAATCACCTTTCAAGGCATGGGAGAGCCATAATGACGAGGTCAAGGTCCTTCCGGAGGGTTTCATCGGACTTGCGCATTCCGAAAACTGCAAGGTCCAGGCATTCAAATATACCAAGAAACCGTATTACGGGCTGCAGTTTCATCCTGAGGTCGAGCATACAGAGTTTGGATCCGAGATGTTCAAGAACTTTGTGGGTATTTGCGAACGTTATCAAAGGAGATAAATCGAGGCATACATTCCGGTGAAGCATGAAAGGCCGAATCCAGAAACTGATAGCCGCATCGGGCAGGTGCTCTCGCAGGAAGGCTGAGGAGCTCATCAAGGAAGGGCGGGTAGAGGTGAACGGTAAATCCGCCTCTCTGGGTGACTCCGCGGACACTGACAAAGACACTATAACCGTCGATGGCCAAGCCCTTGCTCAGGAGGAAAAGATATACCTGCTTCTCAACAAGCCCGCCGGATATGAATGCACCCTGTCGAGCACATCCGGAAAGCCGCTGGTTACGGACCTCATCAAGATTCCCCAACGCGTATTCCCTGTCGGCCGTTTGGATGCCGACAGCCGCGGTCTTATCCTGCTCACCAACGACGGCGATTTCGCAAACGCGCTCATCCATCCGTCCTCGTCAGTAGAAAAAGAATACTCGGTGACTGTCGACGGCCATGTCACTGACGAGCATGTGCGGACACTCAGTGCCGGCGTGATGGTTGATCACAAAATGACCCGGCCGTGCCAGGTTCGGGTTCTGAAACGCGGAAAGTCTGTAACCTTACTAAGTTTTGTCCTTCACGAAGGGCGTAAGCGCCAGATCAGGCGGATGCTTGAAGCCGTCGGATTCAGGGTTACGGATATTGTGAGAGGGCGAATTGGCCGGCTCACCCTTGCAGGTCTCCGTGAGGGGTCATGGAGAAATCTCACAGCCGCAGAGATGAAATCTCTGCTCAGGCATCCGTCCAAACCGAAGAAAGGGAAATCGCGCGAATCCCATCCTATATAATACTTTCTCAAATTCCTATTTTATTTGAAAAAAAGGATTTTAATGGTGTCTGTTATGCGTAATATTATAGATAATTAATATTAAGTTTTATATAGGAGTACCATATCGGGGGATAAGCTAAACCAACTTTATACAGGGTGGGCCCGTAGCTCAGCTAGGTAAAGGTTGTTCACAGAACAGCTTTCTAGAAAGAGCATCTGGCTTTTACTCAGACTGATGCCGAACCGCGTTGGTTAGAGAAGATACCAGGTGGCCGAGGGTTCGAACAGGGGTCGGCGTACAGTCTGTATCGCTGGCTATGCCTGCCCAGAGGGCAGGTGCCCCGTCGGAAATCCCTCCGGGCCCGTCAACATATACGCAGAGGTGAGTGAATGGCAGAGAAAAGCATTGCTTGGAGAATGGCCCCGATTATAGCAGGCCGAGCCTGGGGGGAGTAGGAATGTCTGATTACAATGTTCTGGAACATGATAACGTGCCTGAGCATCACCTGGTCGAGGTTGACGATGAGCAGAAAATTCTAAACCAGTATAGCGTTGGAAAGGACCAGCTTCCGAAAATCCGGAAAAGCGATCCTTGCATTAAGCTCCTGGAAGAGGCCAGAGGCGTTGACATCGAGGAAGGCCGATTGATAAGGGTAGTCAGAACGCATTCAGTATCCGGCGTTTCTGTCGCATACAGGGTAGTTGTAAGGGGGTAATTTCATGAGGGAACTGGTAGATGCGTTCTTCAGGGAACGGAGCATTGTGAACCACCACATAGCATCGTACAATGACTTCCTTCCGACCATGGAGAACATAAACAACAGGATGCAGATGATTGTGGACAACATAAGGGTGTCCAAGGACGAGAACCTCAGGGGAATAATCCGCCTGGATGATGACAGGACCGACGGAAACATCGTTGAGGTCCGAATAGGCCGGAAGAGGGGAAAGGACGGCCGTGTAGACCCGCATGAAAAACCCACAATCAAGATAGGCGAGCCAGTCGTGAGAGAAGCCAACGGCGCAACCAACCCGCTCACACCCATGGAAGCGCGCCTCCGAAATCTTACATACATGGCTCCGATCCACCTTACTTTCACCATAATCGAGAACGGCGTCGAGAGGGAGCCCGAGTCAGTGCACATCGGCAACCTGCCTCTAATGATAAAGAGCAAGAAGTGCTGCCTGGACGAGGAGAACATCGACAAGATGTTCAAAGGCGCGGGAAGCCCGAGCGAGGAAGCCCTTGCCAAGATGACCCACAAAGAGAAACTGGCCAAGCTGGGGGAAGACCCCTGCGATCCGGGCGGTTACTTCATTGTCAGCGGCACGGAACGCGTCCTCATTTCACTTGAAGACCTGGCCCCCAACAGGGTGCTGGCGGAATACAATGAAAGGTACGGCACAAGGACCGAGATTGCCAAAGTGTTCTCTCAAAAGGAAGGATATCGTTCCCTGACCCTTCTCGAAAAGAAGCGAGACAGCATTCTGACGGTTTCGGTAGCCGCAGCCACAGGCCAGATACCGCTTTACATTTTAATGAAGGCTCTCGGAATGGAGAGCGATGAGGATGTTTACAACGCCATCGTGTCCGACGACAAGATGATAACGGTCGTAAACGCCAACATGGAAGAATGCCACGACGACAAGATTTACCCGCCGTCGGGCATATTCACAACCGAAGATGCGATTCTCTGGCTTGAAAAGAAATTCGCAACAGGCCAAGCCAAGGAATACAGGGAGAAGAAGGTAGAGTCCATAATCGACAAGGCACTGCTCCCACACCTCGGGGATTCACCCGCTGACCGGCTGAAGAAGGCCGTGTTCCTCGGAAGGATGGCCAGAACCGTTCTGGAACTCTTCCTCGGAATGCGCGGAGAGGATGACAAAGACCATTACGCCAACAAGCGCCTGAAGCTCTCCGGCGACCTGATGGAAGACCTGTTCAGAGTCTCATTCACCAATCTGGTCAAGGATCTCAAGTACCAGCTCGAAAGGGGCTATGCCAAGAAGAAGAGCATGAAGGTAAGTTCCGCTATTAGGCCGGACCTTCTCACCCAGAGGCTTCTGCATGCGCTGTCGACCGGTAACTGGGTAGGCGGCCGCGTGGGCGTATCGCAATTGTTGGACCGTACATCGAATATGAGTACGATGAGCCACCTCAGAAGGGTCACATCGCCCCTCACCAGGACCCAGCCTCACTTCGAGGCAAGGGACCTGCATCCGACCCAGTGGGGCCGGCTGTGCCCGAACGAAACTCCCGAAGGCCAGAACTGCGGATTGGTCAAGAACTGCGCTCTCCTCGTCGATGTCAGCGAACGCTCGCATGACAGAGACGTCAAGCAGCTTCTGATGGACCTCGGCGTCAAGGAGATCAAGAGCCAGCAAACCGACCTAACGAGGGTCTACGTCAACGGAGACCTTGTCGGAACACGCGACAAACCCGAAGACCTGGTCGAGGAGATGCGCCAGCGCAGACGCGGCGGTTTCCTTTCCCACGAAATCAACCTGAGATTCGACAGGGAAATGAATGATATCATAATCAACTGCGATGAAGGCCGGCTGAGAAGGCCGCTTCTCGTTGTCCGCGACGGCCGCCTGATGCTGACAAAGAGGCATCTGGAAGGGCTTCTTGCAGGCCGCATGAAGATGAAGGACCTGATCAGGGAAGGCGTCGTCGAGTGGATTGATGCGGAAGAGGAGGAAGATTCCTTCATCGCCGTTACTCCATATGTCGCGCCGTCAAAATGCCCGAACTGCTCCAAATTGCTCTCCGAAGGCAATGTTTCATGGGAAAATGTCGGCATGCCCGAGCCCATGGCCAAGCTTTCGTGTAATTTCTGCGGCGGAAGCATGGAAGTGCCGAAACAGCTGTTCCCGCAGCACACTCATATGGAGATAGACCCGATGCTTATACTCGGAGTTGCCTCCGGAATGGTTCCGTACCCCGAACACAATTCCTCACCCAGAATCACGATGGGTTCGGCAATGGCCAAGCAGTCTCTCGGCATGGCGGATTCCAACTACAGGATAAGGCCGGACACAAGGGCGCATCTGATGCATTACCCGCAGCAGCCCATGGTCCAGACAGAAATCATGAAGTACGTCAACTTCAAGGAAAGACCGGGTGGCCAGAATTTCGTTGTGGCCGTCACATCTTACCACGGTTATAACATGGAAGACGCGCTGGTCATGAGCAAGGCCTCCATCGAGAGAGGCCTGGGCCATTCGTCGTTCTTCAGGACCTACAAGGCAGAAGAGAGGCGCTACCCGGGCGGCCAGGAGGACCATTTCGAGATTCCCCCGCCGGACGTCAGAGGTGCCAGAGCGGACCTTTCATACAACAATCTGGATGAAGACGGGCTCATCAACCCCGAGGTATACATACAGGGCGGCGACGTCCTGGTCGGAAAGACCTCGCCCCCGAGATTCCTTGAAGAGGACACAGACTTCCTCACACCCCAAAAGAGGCGTGAGACCTCGGTCATCGTCAGACCCGGCGAGAAAGGCTGGGTCGACAGTGTCATGCTCACCGAAACCGAGAACGGCAGCAGGCTTGTCAAGGTAAAGGTGCGCGACCCCAGGATACCGGAACTTGGAGACAAGTTCGCATCCAGGCACGGACAGAAAGGCGTCATCGGGCACATAATCTCGCCCGAGGACATGCCGTTCACTGAATCCGGCATGACTCCGGACCTTGTGATTAATCCTCACGCCATTCCGTCCCGTATGACCGTAGCCCACGTTCTTGAAATGATTGGTGGAAAGGTAGGCGCGATGGAAGGAAGGTTCATTGACGGAACTCCGTTCAGCGGCGAGAGGGAGGAATCCCTCAGAAAAGCGCTTGTCGAATCGGGGTTCAAGCACAACGCCAGGGAAGTCATGTTCAACGGAGTGACCGGTGAACTCATCCAGGCGGACATATTCATCGGCGTAATTTATTACCAGAAACTGCACCACATGGTTTCCGGCAAGATGCATGTTCGGTCCCGCGGACCTGTGCAGATACTCACCAGACAACCGACGGAAGGACGCTCGAGGCAGGGCGGTCTGAGGTTCGGTGAAATGGAGAGGGACTGTCTGATTGGCCACGGCGCAGCCATGGTCATCAAGGACCGTCTGCTGGATGAATCCGACGGAACGACCCAGTTCATCTGCGGCAACCCGAAGTGCGGCCATGTCGCTATGATGGACCGCAGAGGCGTTCTCAGATGCCCGGTGTGCGGCAACAACTCGAGCGTGTACCCGGTTCAGACCAGCTATGCGTTCAAACTGCTCATGGACGAACTTCTCAGCCTTGGTGTTGCCATGAGGCTCCAACTGGAGGAATTGAAATGATGAAACGCGGCGTCAACAAGCGCATACACGGAATAATGTTCGCGCATCTGTCTCCCGACGAGATAAGGCGGATGTCCGCGGTGAAAATCATCAC
>JAQVMG010000160.1 GCA_028703755.1 Thermoplasmata archaeon
AATCAAAACAATCAATACCAAAACCGCGCCCCCGCCGGTAAATTTGTTGCGCGAAGGTTTGCTTTTGGGATTTAACCAGTATCGCGGAACGAAGACTGATGTTTATCTGGGCGCCGACGACCGCCGCCGCCATCTGTATATTATCGGGCAAACCGGCACCGGCAAATCCGGGCTTTTGTCCAATTTGATTGAACAGGACGTCAACAGCGGGCGCGGCGTGGGAATTTTGGATCCGCACGGCGATTTGATTGACCACATTATGGGAAAAATTCCCAACGATCGCGTGGATGACGTGGTGGTGTTTGATCCTTCAAACCGGGAATATTCCATCGGGCTCAACATGCTGGAATACGACCCCGATTTTCCCGAGCAGAAAACTTTCATTGTCAATGAGTTTATGAAGATCTTTGACAAGCTTTACGATTTGAAATCCACCGGCGGGCCGATGTTTGAGCAATATGCGCGCAACGCTTTGCAACTGCTGATGGACGATCCCAAGGAGACCTACACGCTGATGGAGGTGCCCAAGGTTTTGGCCGACAAGGAATTCCGCCATTATCTGCTGTCAAAATGCCGCAATATGCTGGTGCGTGAATTTTGGGAAAAACAGGCCGAAGCCGCGGGTGGCGAGGCGTCGCTGAAAAATATGGTGCCCTACATCACTTCCAAATTTGACACTTTCATTTCCAATGATTATATGCGTCCCATCATCGGACAGGTGAAAAGCACCTTCAAATTCCGCGAAATTTTGGACCAAAAAAAGATTTTTCTGGTCAATTTAAGCAAGGGGCGTCTGGGCGAGATCAACAGTTCGCTTTTGGGGCTGATCATCACCGGGAAAATTACCATTGCCGCGTTTTCCAGGGTGGATGTGCCCGAGAGCGAACGCCGTGATTTCCACCTTTACATTGACGAGTTCCAAAATTTTGCCACCGACACGATCTCCACAATATTGTCGGAAGCGCGAAAATACAAATTGTGCCTCACCGTTTCCCACCAGTTCATCGGCCAGCTGGAAGACAAGATTCGCGACAGCGTCTTTGGCAATGTGGGAACGATCTCGTCTTTTCGGGTCGGCGCGGAAGATGCGGAATTTTTAGCCAAACAATTCGCGCCGGTTTTCAACGCGCCGGATTTGACCCGTCTTGAAAATTATAACGCTTATGTAAGAATATTGATTAACGGGCAGGTGTCCTTGCCGTTTAACATCAAGACCTATCCTCCGACCGAAACCGACCGCGGCCGCGCGGCCGACATCAAAGAGTATTATTTGCTGAAAGAGGGGCGCGCGCGCGAGGCCGTGGAACGCGAAATTGAAACCCGGCGGCGCCGAAGCTACGCCGCGGCCGCGACATTGTCGCCGTCAAAATAACCGTAATAAACTGCCCCATCGCAGAGGGGACGGGGCATTCTGCCAGATTAAACAAAAATTATGCCGGACATTAACTCGCCAATACCGGAAAAACGGGAGCCGGTTTTTATGCCGGGGGAAAAAATTGAAGATGCGGACAAGAATCATGAAAAGATTGAAGAACAGACCGGAGCCGAATCAAGGCAGGAGGAAGAATTAATCAAGGATCTGGCAAAATTGCGGACCAAAGTCGCCGCTTCGCAACCGGCGGCCGCGCCGACCGGCCGGCAAACCAAGCCGGATGACGATATTGAGGCGCGGAAAGAAAAAATCGTCAATTCACTTGTTAAAATTGCGCTGGCCGCGAATTTTGCCGAGGACAAAGTGGCGCATATTATGTGCATCGCCGAAAAGTATATCAGGAAAGATTATCCCGATATCGCCGATGAGATCCACGACCGGATTTTGGAGGCAAAAAACAAAGGAATGTGAACGGGCTTGCCAATGCCGCCGAAACGGGCGGCGCGGAAAAAGGAAGCGGTAAGCTTTAGTTTTAAAGCGTGTTTTAAGCGAACTTGCGCCGGTTTCACCGGCGCAGTTTTTGCCCAATTTGCCCAATTTGATTTACGCACCCTGTTGTTCGCGCTTTTTGTTTGTGGTTGATTTTTATTGTAATTTTGCTAAATTCCAAATCAGTAGTTTAAATCTTGGAAATCAAAGGAGGCAAAAATCGTGGAGACGGGAAAAAAGTTGATAACGCCGAAAAAATTGGAAGAGCAAATGAAATTGGGAAAAATCATTCCCACTAGCGATGACGAATTGTTGGCGCGTCTTATAAGGATTGTCAACGAGTGCCTTTTGTCTTTACCGGGTCCTATTCATCCGGACCATCCGGATGAAAATATGAGGGTGGCATATATTGGAACAAATGCCCAAATGATGGGCTTGTGGCTAAAAATCGGCGCCGTGTTTGTTGAAAAAGCTAAAGAAAGCGGTTGGGAAGCATCAATTGACGATACCAAAGAAGGATTTTCTTTGGTATTAAAACCGATCGCTCTGTCCGACGATGAACGGCGGGATTGGATTTTGAAGACACTGAACGGCTTTGGCCATTCGATGCGTCCGTGGGACCAAGACGGAGAAACCACGCACTTTACAATGTGCCGATATTGCTCAATGTTTGTCGCCTACCGCGACAGATCGGGTGCATCTTACCGGTGGGGGCTAGAATCGGTGTGTAAACTTTTGCCGTGTAGTAGGGACGACTAAAAGTCCGATCAAATTAAGCCGCGTTGATCTTAGAACAAGACTATTCGCGGCTTGTTTTTTTAAGTTCAAAAATGGATTCTCGGAGGGATTTTTTGATTTAACATTTTTGGCGATTGCCAAAAACGCCAAAAAATCATACAAAATCAGCGATCGCTAAAAAATTTCATTTTTGAATTAGACTTGCCGGGGCAAAAGAATTTTGGGTACAAATTAAAGGGGACTAACCCTCGCAGTAACGAGGGATAGACCCCTTTAATTTCAGTTCCA
>JAQVMG010000050.1 GCA_028703755.1 Thermoplasmata archaeon
TTTTCGGGAGGCCAGACCCGATTGACCAGGCCGATTCTGAGGTCTTCCTCCGCCTTAATGTTCCTGCCGCTGAAAATAAGCTCCTTTCCGTTGCCCCTGCCCACAATCCTGGGCATTCTCTGGGTGCCCGCAAATCCCGGGGTTATGCCGAGCTTGGCTTCCGGCTGGCCGAAGACCGCCTTCTCCGAGGCGAGGATTATGTCACAGGCCATCGCCAGTTCGGTGCCTCCGCCCAGCGCGTATCCGTTAACAGCGGCAATCACCGGCTTCGGGCATTCCTCGATTGCAAAAAGAGCGCGCTGGCCGTTGCGGCCGTACTCCCTGCCGTCCACTGAATTCTTAACTGACATCTCCTTTATATCTCCACCTGCAATGAAGGCCTTTTCCCCGGCGCCTGTTATTACGATTACGCGTGTATCTGCATCTTTGGCCAGATCATTGAAACATGCTTCTATCTCGAGCACGGTCGGAGTGTCAAGGATGTTCAGGACTTCGGGCTTGTTGACCGTCACAATGGCAATATGGCTGCTCTTCTCGACTTTCAGAAATCTGTGCATGATATCATAACAGTGAAACAGAATCACCGATAAATAACTTCAGCCGCCGATTGACCGCACTATCCGGCGGTCATTCTCGAATGAAAGATGTTTCACCGCATCCTCCACCGGGTGCCAGGCGAATTCAGAAAAATCCGGCTCGATCTTTATGGCTTCAGCTCCGCGGTGGAGCTTCATGAGGAAATAATGAACCGTTTTCCTGTAGTTCACATTGTTCGGCCGCCAGAAGAAAATGTATCTCACCAGTCCGATTTCGCGAATGATCATGAGGTCGTTCAGGCCTGTCTCTTCCTCTACTTCCCTGAGGGCGGTCTGGCGAAGCGTTTCCCCGGGTTCGACACGGCCTTTGGGAAGAACCCAGGTCCCTTCCTGTTTTCTTTTCAGGATAAGGATGCGGCCGTCTTTGTCCTGGATTACACCGCCGGATGAAGTTACAGATTGCACCGGTTTGCCGGGATCGGGCCTTGCCGTGAGGGACGGCTCCTTCACTGGACCACGCTCGCTGTGCTTGTCCCGTCCGGGTTCTCAGTGACTAGGATAACATTACCCATGAGTTCCTTCACGTCCTCAACATGAGTGATAAGGAATATCTGTTTAAATCTGTTGCTGAGCCCGTTCAGAGTGGAGAGAAGCGTCCGTTTTCGGTTGGCATCCTGGCTGCCAAAAATCTCATCGAGGACTATGAGGTCGAAGCTGTTCGTTCCGTGGCGTGTGGCAATTATCTCCGATATGGCCAGCCTGAGACAGAGATTGGCTAGGTCCTTCTCTCCGCCGGAAAAACGTTCCAGCCTGTGCTGCTCGCCCTGGTCACGCAGCGAGATCTCGTAATCCTCGTCCAGTATGAGCTCGTTGTACCGGCCTTCGGTAAGCACGCCCAGAAGTTCGCTGGAAGAAGCCATGAGAGCCGGCCTAATTCTGGAAATCAGATGGGTCCTGAAATCGCCCATGACCTGCTCCAGATCGGTGAGCAGTTCCGCTTTTGCCCTTTGTTCGGAGAAGCGCGCCTCCATCTGCCTGAGGCGGTCCAATTTCTCGGAAAGAGCTGTTTTCCTTTCCTCGGCCCGCGCCAGTTCGGTGTTGATGGCCATGATGTTCCGGTCCGCGGTTCTCAGTTCGGCGTTAATCTCATCGAGAGCCTTCTTAGACTGTTCATAAGCTTTCTCATCGAATGAGATGGAAACATTCTTTTTCTCGAGAGTTTGAAGTTCCGCAACGGCTCTTGCGGCCCTTCCTTCAAGGTCTGTCATTTTCTTGCGGAGTTTGGATACCTGTTCAGCTTCAAATTTCAGCTTTTCGAATTTGGATATCTTGTCTCTGAGCCCGGATTCACGTTTCTCAAGTGCCGCCGCACGTGCATCGCAGTCTTTCAGGCGGTCTTCCAGTTCGGAAAATGAGGAATTTGCTGCAGTGATTTTGGCTTTGCGTTCATCCGTCTGGGCGGAATATTCTGCCAACAGAGATTCATATGTCTCGCCGAGCCTCCGTTTGCATGTGGGACAGTCGCTGTCCGGCCCTATCTCGGTTATCTCATCTATATGAATATTAATCTCTTTTATCTCCTTCTCAAGCTGCCTGATGCCGGCTTTCAGTTCGCTCATTTCAGAACGGACCGATTCTTTCTCAGTCTGTGTCTCTTTTTTCTTGCCGAGAATCTCACTGAGGTCCTTGGCGTATTTCGGGGCTTTTGCCTCCAGGGCTTTGAACTCTTCCTCTTTCGAACTGAGATGAGCCAGGTCTGCGGCCAATTCCCTCTTCTGCTCATCGAGCAGGGCGGATTCTCTTCTTGCGGATTTGATTGCGGATTCAAGGGCGTTCTTTTCTTTGGCCATCTTCTCAAGCGCTGGGAGTTCCTTTTTCAGTTTGGCCATAACGCTCTCGGTCTTCTTCATCTCGGATTCCAACGCGGCTTTCCGTTTGACCAGCTCTTTCTCGGTTTGTGAGAGGCTGCCGATTTCCGCCGCCAGGGAATCTGTGACTGGGCGGCCCTCCGGACCGTTGAGTTCAGACCTTGCCGTTTCGATGGACTCTTCCGCCTCACTGCGGTCCTCCCTGATACGGCGAATAGCTTCATCCAGGCTCTCGATGTCAAGCAGCCGGATGACCATTTTCTTCCTGTCGCCCTTTGGTTGGGAAGTAAGCGCATTGAGTTCTGTCTGTCTGGCAAAAACAGAGATGAAAAAGGACTTATGGTCCATTCCAAAGAGCTTTACCAGCGCCTCGGAGACCTCGTCTGTTCCTTTGGCCATCAGCGAACCGCCGGCATGCATCTCGGCGTTCACCGTGTGGTTCTTGCCCTTCATGGTTCTTTCTATCGTATACTGAGTATCCTCATAATCGAATTCTATCCGCACGGAACAGGGATCGGTCGGCGATGCGCCCTGGCGCTTGACGCTTTCCTTGCCTGTGCGGACTATCTCGGCCTGGTTCCCGAACATGGCCCACGCGAACGCCTCAAGAAGGGTCGATTTGCCGGAGCCGTTCGAGCCGACAATGGATATCATTCCGTCGGGAAGTTCCAGCTCCGCTGATTTGTAACGCCGGTAATTCTGCAGTTTGATGGAGCGCAGCCTCATTCGCTCTCCTCCGGCTTCAGATATTCCAGGCCCAGCTTCTCAAGTTCCTCGGGGTCCATGCGGCCCATGTCGGCTTTTCCGATGTATGCCGAAAATTCCCTTTCCAGCGAGTCAAAGGCCGCTTCCTGGCTTGCCACGCTCTGGCCCGAGTCTATTATCGCCGGCCTTAGTTCGAAATGCAGCGCTTCCGAGGCGGCTTTCCGGATTGCAGCGGTATCCAGATGGCCAAATTCCTTTCTGTCGATGCTCGTGAGCTTCTGACGGACTATGGCATCGCCAATGTCGGCTTTCTCGATGTTGCCCAGCACAGTTCTGAAAACATCGTCGGATCTCAATCCCGCACAATCGACCCAGGGAAGATCCATCATCGGCCTTATCTTCAGCTCTCTGAATTTCCACTTTCCGCTGCCGGAATCCAGTTCAATGAAGCCTTTGGGCTGGCCGACCTCGCCGAAGCCCATGCGCTCGGTGGAACCCGAATAAACTGCGGATTCGGTCGCGCGGATATGCTGGTGGAAATGCCCCAGTGCAACATATTCGAAGCCTCTGTCCAACTGATTACCTTTGGCCATCAGCTCGTTGAACTCGCTCATCCTGAAAGCATCCAGACCCGCCACTCCGGAGTGCAGCATGGCGATGTTATCTGTGAAGTCCGGGTCGGGTCTCAGCGAATCCAGCTCGGTCTCGAAAAGCTCTTTGTCCGCGGAATGGGGAAGTGCATGGACCATCAGATTATCAAAGGAAAATCTCTCGCATTTTCCTGTATAGGCGAGATGAAGCCCTTTTACATGCTCGAACACCCTGAAAACGGAACCCGTTTCCCTTAGCCTGGGGGTGGAATGGTTACCCGAGATGATGACAGTCGGAATGCCTGCATCCGACAGTTTCAGCAGCTCGCCCATCACGAACGAGATGGCGCGGTTCGATGGACGTACAGTGTCAAACAGGTCGCCGCAGTGAAGGACAAGGTCCGGGCAGTCAGTCAGCGCCGCTTCAACGACCTGGCTGAATGCGGAACAGACATCCATCTCGCGCTGGTTGTAGCCGTCAGCATCGAGTTTGTTGTAGGCGGAATAGCCTATGTGCGTGTCAGCAAGATGGAATATCTTCATTGCGTCTCCTAGAAGAAGCCTTTATCGGCTTTCTTCTTCTTTTCCGCTTTCCCGCCCAGACCTGTCAGGTAGGATTCGTAGAGGTCGATTTTCAGCGGCAGTGCGAACGGTGTGTTCGGGCCTGTGACGAGGCCTTCGCCGGTCATGAGCGTCTGTATCTCGTAATCAAGCTTCGAGATGTCCTGCCTTGCCGAACTGGTGAGCCTTTCGCGGTCCTGGCGGTCTGCAAGGCCCAGGATGACCAGTGTGTTGAACTGGGATATGACTTCGCTGTCAATAAGTTTTGGCTGTTGGCTGACTGCACACAGGCCGGTCTTGAACTTGCGGCCTTCTCTGGCTATCTGGGGAAAAATCCCGCCCTGGGCGTTGCTGAATACCCTCTGTGCCTCCTCCAGGGCGATTATGCACGGCGGTATTTTTTTGAATTCCGCCTTGTCCCTGAACAGCCGGGAGTTCTCCTGGAATATCGCTCTGGCAAGGACGCTGCTGATCAGAAGTTCCTCTCTCTCGGTCGCGCCGGACAGGTCGACCAACACGACTTTGCCCTGGTGAAGCTTGCTGACGATGGTCCTGGTGATGGATATCCGGGGGTCACGGGTGACGAACCCCGAATCTGCCAGGCTGGCGGCCCTCCGCCCGACAACGCCGATACTGCCTTCGAAGAACTGCTCGTTGAAGGCCTGGAAAATTGTCTGGGTATCGGTATCCACGAGATAATTCAGCCAGTTGTCCCTCTCCCTGGACCAAACTGCATGCAGCAGCTCCACCTGAGGGTCGCTGAACTGCCACAGATTCTGCATGTCTTGGACGGTGATTTCCGAAGTGGATATGCGGATGTCTGTTGCATTGGCTTCCACGTCCCTTGTAACGAATATGTCCAAGTTGGTGGCGGCCTTTGGATGGTGCATCAGCCCCCTGAGGCCTTCCTTGCCGCCGTCGATGTATTCACCGTGTGGGTCGAGTATCAGCAAGCCTGCCTTTCCCGATTCCATGAGCGCGCCGGCCATGCGCTTCATCATGTTGCTCTTTCCCATGCCGGTCGTTGCGAAGACGCCCATATGCTGGCAAATCGATGCGGAATCAATTCCGACAGGAACCTTTGAAATGACGTTCTCGCCGCTCCGCAGGCATCCGAGCTTGACATCGCCCAGATACCGTTCCAGGAAACGGTAATCACGGTCGCAGGCCCTTCTGACTCTTGAGAAATGCGATGGGAGTGTCTTCGGGCTGCGGAATTCCGCTTCTTCGCCGGTTCCGATAAGATAGCCCAGCGGGGCGCAGACCACCTGATTGTAAAGACGGCGGTCCGCGTCATAAACATGGTATTCCTCGGAACGCGCGTCGCCGTCCATGAAAGCGCCTGCGGTCTTCGGGGCCCAACCGGATTCACTGGCTTCGTTCCCATGCATGATGTTGATAACCCTGAGAATGAACCTTCTGTTGCTTTCCCCGCATTCGCCAATCAGCATCTCGCCGAGGAATATGTCCTGGCCCCTGTAAGCCCTGAAAACTATCTCCGATACGTCCCTTCCCGTAATCCTGCCCAGATTGACATCCGTTCCGATCTCGCTGTCGCCCATAAATTCACCTGCCCCTGTCCAGCACTTCGTGGAAATCCTGGAAAGTCATCTGCCACTCGGCCGGGTCCATGCCCTTTCTGAGGGCTTCCGCTCTCAGCATCCTCCTGAGGTCTTCGATCTCGGATTTGGAGAAAGCCACATCGTTATGCGCTCTCACAAGGGGGTAGGGATAGCCGACATAGCCCGGGTCAATAGAATGATATGCGAGTTGGCCGAATGCATCCTCTGCCGTCACTCCGTTCGGAAGCGAGAGGTCGACCCTGAATGCATACTGTGAGCGGGGGTGGAGCATTGCCACATGGACGTCACCAAAGAGCTTGGCATTGCTGTCGGTAACTTGCACGGGATAGAGCCATGCGGCATCCGGCATCTTGGTCTTACTGGCCATCTGTATCGCGGGTATCAGGGGCCTGGATTCATGGGTCAGCATGCTTCTCTTGCTTATGCCGCAGAGTATCACCCCACGGTCCCGGGCGAGGCTGACAATTCTGGAAATGAGTACGTCTATGCCACGGATGCCGGCCCACAGCGCGCCGTCGAATGAGAGCACGGTTCCGGGCGCGATTTCGCCTTTGAGAACGTTCTCGACCTGATTCCATTCGAGCAGCGCCCTGATTCTGCCCACAGCCTCGTCCAATCCCCTGGGTGCGTCCGGAGCTCCGGTTCCGACGATCTTGCTGAAGAATATGGAATATGCGCCCCCTATGTCTCCGGAGGACAGGTGGAGGAGATGCATTTCCGGCTCACCTGACGGAGCATAGGTCCTGTTCCGGTAGACGGCCCTGCCAACCCTCACGCCGGCAATTACGAACGAACCGCCGTCCAGAACATTGGCGCTGCCTCCGTCGACCGCCACCATGTCAGATGCGGATGCGGTTTTATATGCGCGGAAACGGTCATGTGAAATAGGTTCAGCGACCTCTATGACCCCGTATTCCGCAGGAAGCGCTTTCCCCGGCGCGGCGGATTTATCAGAGATCATCTGGCCGATGATATTATTGAGCTCAATATCGCTTAATCCCCTCATCATCCGGGGTAAATCCCGGAGCCATTACTTAAGTGTTGAGGGGGGGTCGGCGAAACTGACTGACGCCCTCTGTGGGGAAACCTTAATATTATGAAATGCATCTTAAATCGTATGAAACTGCCTGAGCCGCTGGATAAACTGAGCCAGATGAAACATGCCAAGATAATTGGGATTCTGCTGACATTCATCATCAATATCCTCCTGTTGATAATCGCGGTATTCATTGGGGCCACGGCCGGTTATTATCTCATGATGATAGGCCTCGTTTCAGTCACTTTCATCATTCCTTACCTGTTCGGATGGAGGGAGGGCAAGATGCTGCTGGTCATCGGCGTGGGAATGTTCCTGGCTGTTGGCGCCATCAACGGCCCCATCGTTGTCCATGACGCATACTCCGGAGATCAGGAGCCGCCCGTGACATCAAACATCCACCTTAACTGGTATACAAGGGCCTACGAGGAACTGGAGAACGGGACATATTTCTATGATGTCTCATACAAACTCCAGGACGGCACTGTGGATGTTTACAGGGCGGAACCGGGCAGCCAATTCAATTTCACAGTCAATGTGGTTTGCGACGAGATGCCGCTTGAAACACCCATTGTCCAGCTTGGGTATGCCAAGGGAATCTGGGGAGTTGTGGCGACGCCGAACATGAATGAGACAGACCCATCGGACCAGAATTATGCCGACGGCAAGGAATTCTACTACACGATGAGCCTCGAGGACGCGGGCATATATTCTTACTGGTACGCAATTGTTTTCGGCAGCGGCAATGAGCTCAACAGCGTTAACACAACGGTCGCCCTTGGACCGCTTGTGGGTTCGGAACTCGACAACTGGGCGCTTTACATTCCGATTGGCGCGGCATCGATGTTCTGCAACATTGGCCTGCTTTTCCTGATTGTGGTTCTTCTCTACTGGTGGCTGAAAGTTGCCAAGGAGAAGCGCAGGACCTGGGACGAGGCCCTCCGTGAAAAAGAGGATGAGGACGGCAAGAAAGACGACGGTACCGCAACTGACGATGCCCTGGATGAGAAGAAGCCTTTCACATGCGACCAGTGCGGCGCGGGCGTCGGAGAGGATGATAACTTCTGCCCGAAGTGCGGTGAGAGGTTCGACGGCGTTGAGGACGAGCCCAAAAAGGGCGGGAAGTCCAAAACCGATCCGCCAGAGGATTCCCGATGAACCGCAATGTTTTCAGAGCATACTATGTCTGGCCGGACTTCCCGTCAATATCCATTTCGGGAGAGGCATGCGCCTTAAATTGCCCGCACTGCGGGCGAATATACCTGAAGGACATGATGCCGGCAACCGGCCCGGAACAGCTGGTTGAACTCTGCGGCAGCCTGAAGGAGGACGGCGCGAAGGGAGTTCTTCTGAGCGGAGGCTGCGATGAGCAGGGAAGGATGCTGAACCTTGAGAAGATGCTGCCGGCGATCCGCAAGGTCCATGACATGGGACTGATAATAAAACTGCACACCGGATTTGTCGATATGAAGCTTGCCAGGAGAATTGCCGATGCAGGCGTGGACATCGCATCGATGGAGATGGTGGGCGACTCAAAAACAATCAAGAAGATTTTCGGGATCGATGCCACAGCGGAGGATTATCTCGAAACTTTCAGGAATCTCTGGAACGCTGGGATACCGCATGTATGCCCGCATATCTGCGTGGGTCTTGACGAAGGAAAGCTGAAAGGAGAAATCACAGCCCTGCAGATGCTTAAGACCGCAGGAGAACCGTCCACGATCGCAATAATCGTCCTGAGGCCGACCAAGGGAACGAAACTTGCCGACATACGCCCGCCGACCGGGGAGGATGTGGAGAAGGTCGTATCCCATGCCAGAAAGCTGTTCCCGAGGACAAAGCTGATTCTGGGCGCGCTCCGGCCGAGAGGGTCGGAACTGAAAGGGAGATTGGCCGAGAGGGTGGACATCGAGCTTGGCGCAATGGAGGGCGGAATAGACGGCGCCGAGGTGCCTTCCAAGGAAATGCTGGCCGATGCGGTCTCAAGAGGGCGTGAAATCAGAAGAATCCGGGCCTTCGGGGTGCTGCCCGCAGAATACGAAAACCGCGTCAGCGCAGAAACTCAGGCCTGATAATCCCTGCACTCCTCGCCTTCGCACTGGAACTTCTTATGTTTCTTACAGTAGCCGTCAGCGCGGCCGTGTTTGCAGGGGTTGGCGCCCGGGCCCTTGGTCGGGTCGAGGCACTTATCTCCGATGCAGCCGAATCCTTTGTACTTGCCCTGGCAAATGCCTTGGTCGTCGAGATGCCTGCAATCGCTCTCTCTCACTTGTATTTCTCCATGTGCTCTGCAAGGCTCTTCTCGTAATCATCCGCGGTGGCGCAGCAGCCGGATTTGCAGCCGTCAGCTCCGCCGGTGCAGTAAAATCTCTGATAATGAGGACAGTAAACACCTAACCACTGACTCATCGAGTCATCCTTGCTCTGCGCAACGACCGTGTTCTGTTTCAGTTCCGGTTTCACCATCGCGCTCCCCAACATGGAGCACTTGTCTTCGCCGACGCAAAATGGCTTGTCCATCTGGCTGTTGGCGCAAAGGCCGCCTCTATAGTAATACTTGCATGACATACGACATCCCAATCCCGTTACCCCGAAGGGCAGGATGTATATTGGCAGAGAATTATATTAATGTTGCGGAAGGCTTGGACGGCACCGGAAAACCATCCCTAGGAGCAGTTCCAGCCAACGCCACCATACCCCGGCTGTCAGGCCGGGGTCGTGACCCGGTTGGGCGAACCGGGTTGGTGATGATTGAGCTCATACTTAGAAATCCTCGGGCGTAAGCCCGGGGATGTATCTAAACCGG
This sequence comes from Thermoplasmata archaeon, assembly GCA_028703755.1. Lineage (GTDB taxonomy): Archaea > Thermoplasmatota > Thermoplasmata > SG8-5 > SG8-5 > UBA147. Next base: position 9,686 of record JAQVMG010000050.1, read on the forward strand.
AATCCAACCCGGTGCCGAGTCCCGGCCGACCAGTCAGATTTTCGAGCAGGCTCGGGCGTGTTTCTTGTTTACTGAATATTTTTCTTTACAGCCCGAGCCAGCGCAGAAAATCTCAAAAGAAAAATACTCGGATGTATCTAAACCGGCTTCCAACCCGGTACCGAGTCCCGGCCAACCACTCAGATTTTCGAGCAGGCCAACCCGGGACAAAAAATGGGCGCTGGCCAACCACCCAGAATGTTGAACCTTCCAAACGCCCATTTGGTTATTGAAACGTCTATTGTGGTCAACAAATGGTCAATTTTGCCCACTAGGTATATGAACTCTGTCCGCGGCTATTTCCTTCGGTGATAAAATATGGAAAGCAAATTCAAGGGAATACAGAATATCGTGACAGGAATAAAGAACGCATTCGGATTCGGAAAGAACCGCGGCGGAGCGGGCGTGGCTATAGCGGCATTGGCAGTCTGCTCGTTGGTTGCCTGCATGACAGGCATGTCTGTCGGCGGTTCAGCCGACAGCAGCCCTGAGGCATTCACATCGGTTGATACCTCGGACGTATCATGCCCGCCGAGCGGAGAGATACCCGAGCCCGAGGATAACCAGGAAGTTGTGCCATGGGAGAAGCCCCCGGTCCAGCTGCCGGAAACAAACTACCACGGCGCAATGCCGTCAAGACTGCCGTGCTGAATTGACACGGCATCTTTCTTTATTGTTAGGTAAAATGATATACGCGCCTGCAAATCCGCCCCAGAGGATATCATGGGCGACAAAGAGAAACAGGAAGCAAGGGAAAAAGCAAGACTGGCTGCTCTCGAGGCAAAGGAGAGGGCGAAAGAAGTCCACCAGGGCGTCAGACAGGTCAACAAGGACATCCTGGCAGTTGCCGGCGGCGACAGGATTGTCAATTGGGACAAGTACTTCGGCATGGGATACTACGGCGCTGTGCTTTCGGTGATTGCCGGCATACTCATCCTGGCATATCCTGATTTGGTGCCGTACATTGTCGCGGTCTATCTCATATTCAGGGGGTTCATGGAAGCCCTCCGGCACACAAAGTCACAGCTGAAGAAGGTTATTACCGGTAGCCAGGCATAAGATTTATTTGCGTACCCGGACTTTGCCGTCCACAATATCGATACCTACAAGGGTCTTGACCCTGAGGCCGAACTCTTCTTCCACTTTATGACAGCCGGTGCCCTTGTCAATGACAATGACCACATCCACGACCGTGACGCCGATCTTTTTGAGGGCCCGCAAAATTCCGACGAGAGTCCCGCCTGTGCTGATGAGGTCGTCAATAATCACAACCCGGTCACCCTTATTCAGTCCGTTGATGTACATCTTTCTTGATGAATAACCGGTGACCTGCTCGAACTCAGCTTCGCCAGGAAGCCCGTACTTCCGCATCCTGATGACAGTGAAGGGTTTGCCTGTTTTCAGAGTGAGACCGGCGGCCAGATGGATGCCCATGGCTTCGGCGGTCACAATCTTATCATAATCACCTTCAATCCTTGAATGGATTGCATCGGTCACTTCGGCCAGCAGCCTGGCATCAACCGAGGGAATTCCGTCGGCGATCGGGAAAACAAAATAATCATAGTCCTGCAGTTTGACGACCCGGGCATTTTCCAGGCTGGCTTTCAAAAGTTCGAGCATTCTATCACTCAGTACGTTATGAGGCTCTCGACCTTTCCCTTGGGAAGTTTTTCCCTGCCTTTGAGAAATGAAAGCTCGATGACGAAGCCGCAACTGACCACAACTCCGCCGACCTTCTCAATCAGGTCGATTGTGGCTGCGGCGGTGCCGCCTGTGGCGAGCAGGTCGTCAATTATCAGAACCCGTTGGCCGGGCGCTATTGCGTCTTTGTGCATTTCAATCGTCGCCTGGCCGTATTCCAGTTTATAGCTGCCC
>JAQVMG010000161.1 GCA_028703755.1 Thermoplasmata archaeon
GTCCCATCTCCGCAAGGCTGAGCGCCATATCCATCGAGCTCTCCCCGCCGCCGATGACGAGCGCATCTCCGCCATCTGGCATGTTCTTCAGCCGGGATATGCCGTAATGCAGCAATCCGGCGCTGGCAAGATCCTCCTCGCCAGGGAAACCGGCCTTTCGCGGCACGGTGCCGGTGCAGATTATCACTCCGTCGAAGGTTTCCTCTTTATCAGAAATAACAAGGTATCCCGCATCATTTTTTCGAATTTCTGAAACACTGGCTGTCTTGGCGGTGAAATCGTGTTCATAGAACTGCGATTCCATCAGGTCGGCAAGGTTCCGGCCCGTTATGCCTCCCGGGAATCCGGGATAGTTCTCCACGAAACCAGCGTTCCAGAGATTGCCGCCTATCCTGCTGTGCTCGTAAACCGAAACATCATGCCCGGCCCTGGCCAGCTGTATGGCGGCAGCGATGCCGGCCGGCCCTGCTCCGATTACTGCTATTTTAGACATCATTTCCCTCCGTAAGTGTGATAATCTCATCTGTCGTAAGCAGGTAGGCAAATCCGTGAGCAAGGGTGGCCAATGCCGAGAAATGCAGCACCGGGTCGCTGGTGGCTGTCGCGTCCCCTATGAAATAAACCGTATAGCCGAGTTGAAATGCCTCCCTGGCTGTGGTCTCACAGCAGAGGTCGGTCATAACCCCGCAAACAACCACCGAATCGCACCCCAGCTTCTTCAGCCGCGCATCCAGGTCAGTCGAGGAAAAGGTCCCATAAAGATGTTTATCAAGGGTTACAGTGCCCCCCGGAAGCTCCAACCGCGGGTCAAGTTCGACCCACTCGCTGTCTTTGGCCAGAGTAGAGTTCCACCATTTTGCTGTCGGGTCCTTGTCATCTTTGGAATAATACCTGGTCGCGAAAATAGGCAATCTGTATTTCCCGAATGCCTTGGCAAGTGTGCTGCATTGTTCAAGAACCGCCTCGAAATCCAGGCCGTAAGCCGGTGCCGCAGGGTCGCAGAAGTATCTCTGCATGTCTATGACCAGCAGGGCGGGTTTTTTGGGCTTTGGCGGCATGTTTAGCCCGCGGAATCCCTGCAGCCGGTATTTCCATTCGGGCAGCATCTTCTCATTGTCCATCTGTTCAGTCTCCCCGTTCCTGGATTACGGAGCTGGAATCGGAAAACAATGCTCCGTGTCGGCATAGTTTTCTTTGTATAAACGTTTCTCTCGAATGTCTTCCATTCATATCCTTCTCTAAATAATATTGGAAACATATCCGAAGGACATGACTCCGCCCACAGCCAGTATTCCGACCATCAGCGTACGCGATATCCCGGCCCATAGATTGGTGAACACGAACCAGTTCCGGTCGAATATCTCGCCTTCCTTGTTCAGGATGGCGAAGATGTAGAGCGGCACCGTGTCGGTCATCATCGGGATGCACATGACGAGGTACATGGCGAAGTAACCGAACTTCACGCAGAACCTCTGGACCCTGGCCATGAACCGCTGGAACCAACCCCAGCTCAGATATTTCTCGACCAGCCTTTCGGCCTTGATACCGATGACGAACACAACCCAAGAGCCAAGGGCCTTGCCGATGCCCATCACTATTGCGATCAGTATGAAAGCTCCCGCGATACCCAGCCCCAGGAAATTCACGTCCGGCTCGACCAGGTAGAATATGAACCCAACAAGGACAAGTTCGACGGGCAGCGGCAGGATTATCGCTGCCAGCGTCGAAAATATGAATATGAACAGGAGATAAGCCCCCGGGTTCTTGACAAGGTCCATCATCCAATCGGCAAGGCCTTCGAACATCACTCACCCCGGATTCTCATCCTGCTTCTGTCTGCGCCTATCAGTGTCACCCTGCTGGCTCTCTGCTCGGCAAGCACCCCGCGGCCTGTTTCCTCTGCGAGCTTCTTGGAGAAATCCATTATCCTGTCCTGGCTGGGCATGTTATCGTTGTGCATCCTCTCGCGGGAATAACCGACGAACACATAACCCTTTGGCTCGATGAATAGCGGATTTGCCTTCTCATCCAGCTTGGCGTATTCCTTCTCCCAGCCGACATTCCATCCCTCGACCAGTGTGTGGCGTACCACTGTCCTGGTGCCGAGGCTGGGCAACAGCTCAAGCGTTTTATTCAACCGGCTCCAGCCGTCCTTCTGCAGAGGCACGCACAGCTTCCGATAGATCTCCTCGTTCGGTGCAGCCACAGTCACATACAGCTGCCTGGGCAGAGGGTCAAGTCTCTCCAGAACTTCAGGCAGTGTACCGTTGGTCACAAGGAAAGTGGTCATATCCCGTCTGTGGCAGGCTTCGAAGAACTCCCCCAGCCGGGAGTACATAGTCGGTTCGCCGGACAGCGAGCAGGCGACCATGTTGGGGTTGGCCGATTCCTCCCACATTCCGGGCTTGGTCCTCGGATCGCCTTTGTAACCGGTGATGAGCTTACGCTGGCCCTCGATCGCCCCCTGCAAAATGTCTTCCGGTTCATCCTCTTCCGGGATGGATGTCTCCAGCAACCCCTGGTACCTCCAGCAAAAAAGGCAGGACTGCGTGCAGTTGTTGACTGCGGGCGACATCTGAAGGCATCGGTGTGACTCGATGCCGTAGAAGGTTTCCTTGTAGCAGGCCCTGTTCCGAAGGAGCTTCTCCCCCAGCCAATGGCATCATTTGACACCGGAATGCGTGCCGACAATGTGGTAATGCTGTTTCTCCAGAATGGCCTTTATCCCATCATCCATCTCATCACCCGAACTCGCATAGGCTCTTCTGCTGTTTTGGCTCTTCCTTCTTGGTTTCCTCAGGTTGTGCAGCCGGCTCAGTCTCGCTTTCCTCGACCGGGTCGGGCTCCTCAGCTTTCTCCGGCGGCCTGGAAACC
>JAQVMG010000051.1 GCA_028703755.1 Thermoplasmata archaeon
CATTTCCTTCCGGCTGTATTCATATACCCTGGATAGCCAGTCAACCTGGTATAGTCGGTTCTCGCGCCACCTGGGCTGGGACCTTGCCTTCTCCAAAGGGGTTCCGTTGACTGCCTGGAAGCATGAGAAATACTGCCTCTTCATGCCGATAACATTGTATTCATACAGCATCCTTGTGAATATTTCCCTGTCTGTCTCGCCGGCTGCACCGACGACATATTGAGTGGTCTGGCCCGCGGGAAGATGATCCTTCGTGACTGTGCTGCGGATGTACTTCTGTCTTCTTAGAATGTCCACTTCAAAGTCCTTTGTGGTGCTCAGTTCGCTGAGATGGCTTTTGGAGGGAGACTCGACGTTCAGGCTGACCCGGTCCGCAAGTTCCGCTGCCCTCTTGATGTGATCCAGGGAAGCGCCTGGCAGAATCTTCAGATGAATATATCCCATAAAATTATATTTATGCCGCAATAATTCTATTGCCTCGACCATCTGCTCCATTATCCGCGTCTCGTCGCCCGCGACCCCCGAGCTGAGGAAAAGACCTTCGACAGTATTGGCGCGGTAGAGCTGCACCGTAATTCTTGCGAGTTCCTCGGGCGTGTAGCTTACGACTTTCGGGCCTGAGCTGAGCGTCGAATTGGGGCAGTAGGAGCAGTTGTGCTGGCATCCGTTGGTGTAAAGGGTCTTGAAAAGGCTGACACATCTGCCGTCAGGCGCGAACGCATGGCAGATTCCGGACCTCATCACATCGCCCAGCCTGTTAGGTGAATTGCCGACTTTCCTGCTCGATGCCGTGGAGGCGCAGGTGTCGTGTTTCGTCCCTTCCCCGAGGATTTTCACCTTGGCCAGGTCGATAGGCGCGGTGTAAACGCTCGGTCCGGAAGTATCAAACTGACCGTCATTTGCGAGCCGTACAATTTTGTCGAGTGCAACCATCGGTTATAATAGAAGATTATTCAACTATATATATGGAAATGAGGGGTCACCGAAAGTAATGCATCCAAAATTCTTTATTACGGAGATATATTCCCCGACCCATGTCAGACAGGAAAATCGAGTGCCCGAAATGCTGGACGCAAATGGAAACGAGGGAAGAGGAAATTTTCGGACCCAATGTTCATATAGATATCTGCCCCAAATGCAACGGTATATGGCTGGACGGCGGCGAACTGAAGAAGATGCTCAAGGACAGAGAGGTTTCCGATTACCTCACCAAGGACATCGGCCTGAAGTCCCGGAGCCCGCTGATATGCCCCAGATGCCGCAGCCTGATGGACCTGGAAAAGGCCGAGGATGTCGAGGTGGACGTATGCCTGCACTGCAGGGGTGTGTGGCTTGATGCAGGCGAGATGGGTGGATTGAAAAATGTCCCCATTGACGGTTTTAAAAAGGATGAGACAGCGAAAACTGAGGAGAAATGGGAGGTATTCACCTTCGAGCTCAGGAATTCCAATTTTACAGATTTCGTGAATCTTTTCTCCAGAAAGAAAAAATGAGAATCATAACAAATCTCCAAATACCACACCAGTAATCCCGCCCCCATGCGAAGGGACCTTCTGGAACTGATCCTCATCGAATCGCTTGTCACGATCGCGGCAACGCTGGCAGGCAGTTTCAGCGTGGTCTACCTCATCGATGCGGGATTCAGCCTTTTCGAATCGTCGCTGTTCTACCTCCAGGCATTCATCTGGGCGGCCATTCTGTGTTTCTGCGTTGCAAGATTCGGGTTCAGAAATCCAAGGCATTGGATGGCCCTCGGAGTGCTGGTCCAGAGCTGCTACTACCTCAGTTTTACAGTCTTGGAAGGGAATCTGCTGCTGTTTATCACGCCACTTTTCTTCGGTTTCTATTTCATCGGCTTCTGGATTCCTTACAACATACTGATGCTTCGCCAGACCTCGAAAGAAAATCGGGGCGAGATGATAGGCTATTTCTTCCTGGTGTTTCCCGTGATAGGCCTGGCAAGCCCCATAATCGGCGGCTACATGATAGAGGGCATCGGATATTACCTGATCTTCAGCTTCGCATTCGTAACGCTTCTGTGCAACGCCATTCTCATAATGATGTGCAAGGGCACGGAATCCGCTCCGATGAAAGGCCGGTTGACCACAAGGGGAATGGGAAAACGGCTTGCGGCCGGCCTGTTCTTCGAGGGCGGCCAGGAGGGGGTATGGTGGACCGCGGTTCCGCTGATTTCAATGCTGTTCATCACAGGGGAAAAGAACCTTGGTTATCTCTTCGCGCTGTTCAACCTGGCCGGCGGCATCGCCTCGATAATCGTTGCACGGCTGACCGATCGGAGGGGTTTCAGGCACTGGTACGTGAGAATCGGAGCCATCGCCTGCATTCCGCTGGCAATCGGCATCGCCTGGGCGCCTGATTATTCAATATATCTTGTTCTGGCCGGATGCATATACCTTATCCAGCCCATGTTTCAGATACTGCTTTTTGCGATGGCCACAGACCGGATGGAGAAAAGACTGACTTCATGTTCCGTGACCAGAGAACTCTTACTGAATGCAGGAAGAATCTTGGGAGGTGCTGCTGTGGCGCTCATTTTGCTGTGGACCGGAGACATTCGGCTGGCTTATGCTGTTTCGGCATTCATGTTTCTTGGAATGGTATTAACCAAGTAAGTATGATTAGTATGATTTACATGATTAGTATAATATAGATGAGTGCATATTCCGAATCCGATACATATGTTTCCAAAACATCAATTCTACGGGAGCACCACCGTGGGCGAACGCGGCCAGATTGTGCTTCCGGCCAAGTTAAGAGAAGAACTGAACATCGAACCGGGGGACAAGCTCCTGGTTCTCACTGCGGGACCATCTGGCAACGAGGCCGTGATGATAATGAGGGCTAACGCCCTGAATGACATGGTCAAGCACATGAACAGACATTTCGAGGATCTGCTGGAGCAGGCAAACAGAGAGTGAGGCCGGTATCATGGACGAATATTCGATTGTGACTGACAGTCTGACTAAACGCTTCGGCGACCTGGTCGCCGTTGATCATGTCTCCTTCAGCGTGAAGAAAGGCGAGATATTCGGCTTCCTGGGACCCAACGGCGCAGGCAAAACAACAACCATCAGAATGCTCTGCACGCTGAGCAGGCCGAGCGACGGCTCGGCCACCGTTGCCGGCTTTGATATCGTAAAGGGAGATAACCAGGTCAGGGAGCACATCGGCCTGGTCTCCGAGAAGATGATCATGTATGACCGCCTTACCGCATATGAGAACCTTAAATTATTCGCAAAATTATATAATATTCCCAAACAAAAAATGGAGGAGAAGATAGACGAGCTTCTCAAACTGGTCCACATGGAGAAGTGGAAGGATGCCCAGATAGGGACATTCTCGACCGGAATGAAGCAGCGGATCAATGTCATCAGGGCGTTGCTGAACGAGCCCAAGATACTGTTCCTGGACGAGCCGACGCTCGGCCTTGACCCGCAGTCCACCGCAGAGATACGCGAATTCATCAGGAAGATAAATGCTGAGAATCATACGACGATAATACTCACAACCCACATGATGGCCGAGGCCGACCTGCTCTGCAACCGCGTGGGGATAATCGACCACGGGAAGATCGTGGCGCTGGACACTCCGCAGGCGCTGAAGAAGATGATTTCAGGGGAAGATATGCTGGTAATCGAGCTGGACATCTCCAACCTGACCAACGGGATGGCGGAAATCCTTCAGAAGAACGAATGCGTTAAAGCGCTGACAAGGCTGAGTGACACCCGCCTCAAGGTCCAGGCAGTCGGCGCAAATGCTTTCGGCTCGATACTTGACACAGTGAAATCCCAGGGCGGGATTCTTCAGTCAGTAAAGAACCTCCAGCCGACTCTTGAAGACGTTTTCCTCCACATAACCGGAAGGGAGGTCAGGGATGAAGCATCAAGCAAGGTCAAGGAAACAAGGCATCACGGCCCGCCTGGGATGCGCAGCAACAACAGGGTGAGGTGAACATCATGGGATTCAAACAGACAATAAATCATTCGGTATGGATATGCTGGAAGGACCTTCTGGAATTCACGCGTTCCAAGATGGGGCTCATCATGGTGATTATCATGCCTCTTTTCATGATGATAATGGTCGGATTCATCTTTCCGGACTCTGCGGCGACCATCGAGGATGCGCCGATTGCGGTAGCCAACCTGGACAGTGGGCCTTTGGGTGGCAATTTCACGGCCAATCTTGAATATGTCAATTCCGAGACTGGAATGATGACGCTCACTTCCGCCGATGGAATGGAAGACATACGAAGCCAGATATATGAGGGAAAAATCGACGGAGGCATAGTCATCTCGGAGAATTTCACAGCTGATCTGCTTGCGGGAAGGCAGGGCACTATCGCCATCATGACAGACCAATCCAATCCGCAGATGTCGATGCAGGTACAGGCGGCGCTGTCCATGACAATAACCCAGATGGGCTCAGGGGCTGCGATGGCAAACCTCAATCAGACATACGGCATTCCTGCAAACGAGACGTTGGCCGCGATAAAACCGTACACGGTGGAGGTCGAAAGCCTCATACCCAACGACCCTTCGTACTTCCAGTTCGTTGCACCGGGAATAATGGCCATGGTGGTCATGATGTCGCTGATGACAGGACTTCCGCATGCCATATCTTATGAGAAAGACACCGGAACCCTGGACGGCATGCTTGTCGCGCCCATCCGCAGACTGTCGATAATATTGGGAAAGGTTCTGGCACAGACCTCGAGGGGAATGCTCCAGGGCCTGATAATCCTGGTACTGGCCATCCTGCTGTTCGGAGTTACCATTTACGGCAACGTACTTTTGGTGTTCTTCATCATGTTCCTGGCTGTGTTCAGCTTCGTCGGCCTGGGGATACTGATCACTTCGTTCTCTGACAAAGAGGAAACAGCGTCAATGATGATGATGACCCTGATGTTCCCGATGATGTTCCTGGGCGGTGTGTTCTTCCCAATCGAGCAGATGCCCGGCTTCATGCAAACGATATCGCAGTTCCTGCCCCTGACCTATGCGACCAGCGCCCTCAGGAAAGTGATGATACTCGGCGCGGGAATTGACAGCATAATGACAGAGATACTGTTCATGCTGGCCTTCGGGCTCATATTCCTGGCGGTCGCAGTGCCGATGTTCAAGAGGGCGATGAACAGATAAGCATAAAATGAAAAGGTGCCATGCCATAAATGTACTGGCGCCTTGCCTTATCCCGGGAAATAGTATCTCAGAGAGATATCTTTTTATATCGGGGAGCGATGTATGTAAGCAAGCACTTGCATACATATGGAACATCATGACGAATAAAAAAGGCACAGAGGAACGGATACTGGACGCGGCACTGGAACTCTTCTCCGAGAGAGGGTTCAAAGCCACAACCACCAGGGCGATTGCCGATAGGGCCGATGTGAATGAGGTCACGGTTTTCAGGTATTTCGAATCCAAGGAGAAGCTTTTCTTAGGCATCGTGGAGAGAGAGGCCGCGGTGCGCATGGCCATAATCCAGATGAAACTCGAACCCTCCGATGACATGGTGAAAGATCTGACAGACATCGGGAATTACATCGTGAAGAACATGCTGGAGCGGGCCGGCTTCTTCCGCCTCATGGTCCTGGAAGTGGAGCGATTCCCGGAAATCTGGGAGCATATCGGAACGGTTCCGCTGGCGGCAATCTCGAAACTCAGCCAGTATTTCGAAAAGGCGAAGAAGAAAGGACTCGTTCGGAAGGATATTGACTCCGAGACCATGGCCATATCATTTTTCAGTTTCCTGTTCAGGATTCTTGTTGCAAACGCCTTCCTGGGCAGGGACCTGTTCACCAGGGCAGGCACGGAAGACAGCATGAAGGGATTCGTGGAGATATTTGTGAACGGCGCAGCGGAAAGGAGGGTATGAAATGCATGCGATAAAAGTTGAAAAGCTGGAAAAGAAGTTCGGCGAATTCAGGGCCCTGGACGGTCTCGATCTCGAGGTAAGGAAGGGCGAGGTGTACGGGCTGCTGGGACCGAACGGCGCAGGCAAGACCACGGCCATAAAGGTCCTCACCGGTCTGCTGAAAAAAACCTCCGGGAATGCCGAGGTCCTTGGCATTCCGATTCCGAACAAGGACATAGCCCAGAGGATCGGCTACATGCCGCAGGAAACGGCGCTTTACGTCGGCCTCACTGTTCACCAGAACCTGGAATTCTTCGGCAAGCTGTTCGGCCTGGACAGGGCCGAAATCCTCACCAGAGAGAAAGAGCTGCTGAAATTCATCGACCTGGAGAAATGGCGCGACGAACTTGTCGCCAACCTGAGCGGAGGGATGAAACACAGAGTCAGTCTTGCATGTGCGCTCATCCATCAGCCGGAGGTTCTGTTCCTTGACGAACCCACAGTCGGCGTTGACCCGGAACTCCGCGTGAGCTTCTGGAATTACTTTGCCAATCTGAAAAGCAAGGGCATCACGATACTGATAACCACGCATTACATGGACGAGGCCAGCCACTGCGACCGGGTGGGATTCATGCGCTCCGGGAAACTGATTGCCGAGGGCGAACCTCAGGCCATCCTGAAAGAAGCGGGCACCAAATCACTCGAGGATGCATTCCTGTTCTACGCAAGGAGGGGTGGGCAATGAACATCGGAAGAGCCCTGGCCGTCTCCAGAAGGGTGTTCATGGACCTGAAGAATGACAAAAGAACGATGGCTCTCATAACCATCGCACCTCTGTTCGCGATGGCGATCTTCGGCCTTGCGTTCAGCGGAGAGATAAAAGACGTTCACGTTATTGTTGTGAACGAAGACCTGGGAATGCAGACGCCCATGGGCCAGGTGTACCTTTCCGAGGCGGTGATATCCAACCTTGACCCGGACACTCTTGATATCACGGCGGTGGACAACCTGACTTCCGCGCTGGCAATGATTGAAGACGGCGAAGCGTGGGCGGTATTTCATTTCCCAGCCAATTTTACGAATGTCACAGTTTTGGCTCAGAATCAGCTGACTGACGCCAGAACATCTGTGAACATTTACATCGACATGAGCAACATTAACGTTGCGGATTCAATCATGCAGGCCTTCAACGGCGCAGTCCAGCAAACTATAAGCGAGAGCGGTTTCGAGCTGCCGGTTTCGATGAATAAAACCGCCGTTTATGGCCAGAATGCCGATTTCATGGACTTCTTCGTTCCGGGGATAATGGCATTCGTGGTTTACATTCTGACGACGCTGCTTACACTGATAACATTCGTCGGTGAAAGAACTTCGGGAACACTGGCGCGTCTTACTTCCACGCCGCTGCGGGAGAGCGAAATAGTCGCAGGTTACGCGATAACATTCAGCATTGTGGGTACACTCCAAGCGTTGCTGCTTCTGACAGTCGGAATGCTGGTGTTCGGCGTTAACGTCGAGGGAAATGTGGTCCTAGCTTTCACGGTGGTCGCCCTTCTCGCAATCGTTTGCCAGGCATTGGGAATATTGCTTTCCGCAGTAACGCATAGGGAAGCGCAGGCTATTCAACTCATTCCGTTCATAATTATGCCGGGATTCCTGCTTTCCGGTGTGTTCTGGCCCCTTGAAGCACTTCCTTCCTGGCTCAGGCCGCTCAGTTACCTTGTGCCACCCTCATACGCAATAGACGCCTGCCGCTCGGTCATGCTCCGCGGCTGGGGCCTGGACATGGTGTGGATGGACATTGTTGCGCTGATAGCATTCGCGGGCGTGTTCCTGTTCCTGGCGACGATATCGCTGAAAAGAAGGGGCTGAGCACGTGATACCAAGCATGCTGATAGGAGTAATTATCGCATTGGCTTCCACGGGCGTCCTTGCCTATCTGTTCAAGACAGGAAAATTCACCCGAAAGGCAGGTTATGCGTTCCTGTTGATTGCGGTGCTATGCGGATTCCTGGTATTCTCGCCGATGTTTCCGGTGCAGATAGAATCATTAATCCTTGGAGAACAAATTGCGGGAGTTCCCATTGTGGTTCCGCTAATTCTGCTCGGGGCTTTCATACTGCTGGCACTTGTATTGGGCAGGGTGTTCTGCGGTTACCTCTGCCCGATTGGAGCGGTTCAGGAACTGCCATACACAGTTCCCACAAAAAAGTATTTCAAGGGCCATAAGAAAGCAACAACAATTGCAAGATTGATTTTCTTCGCAGCAATACTCCTGATGGGATTAGGCGTCACGTTTGGGCTCATGGGCCTGCTTGGAACTGAAAGCTTTTTCAGGCTTGCTTACCTGACAATCACATTCTGGATTTTCGTGGCTATCCTGGCCATATCCGCATTCATTTACAGACCGTTCTGCAGGGTTGCCTGCCCCTACGGGGTTTTTATGTCGCTGGCTGCATGGAAAAGTATTTTCAAAATACGCCGCAACGATAATTGCATTGACTGCGGCAAATGCGAGAAAGTCTGTCCGACCGGGGAGGCTGCCAGAAACGACGGAAAAAGTGAATGTTACATGTGCAACCGGTGTGTGGAGATCTGCCCGGTCGGCGGCCTGGATTACAAACGGAAAGGGTAAATGATATGGCCATAGCAATTTATTGCGTTTATAAGCTGAATTTAAGAAAGCCGGATTCCAGTACTTCAGCGTCGAGGAGGTGCGGACATAGCGTTACATGTCCGCGCGGTTCCGTACGATTGCCTAGGACCTTATTTCGAGTAGGTGGATGTCCTTCCGGACCCCGGTATGTGGGCGATTATCATGCCTTCAACCTGGTACGGTTTAATCAGATTGGAGAGGTTAACGGCCTCCTCCAGCTTGTGTTTGTTGTCAGCGTATATCTCGAACATCGGTTCTCCGCGATCGACCTTCTCGCCGCGCTTCTTCTTGAATACCAGACCGGCGCCCTTATCCCTTGGCGAACCTGCAGCTCTGGCCACTCTCACAAGTTTCTTGTTATCGAGGAATATCACATAGCCGTCCGAAGGCGCCAGTATCTCGGCCTTGAACTCACCGGGGATAATATCCTCAGATTTCAGGTCCGGATTTCCGTCCTGGGCCTCAAGAATCTCACGGAACTTCGCAAGCGCCTTTCCGCTGTCGAGGATCTCCCTGGCTACCGTCTTGCCATTGTGGATACCGCCCATTTCAAGAAGTATCCCGGCCATCGCGACGGATTTCTCGACCACACTGGTAGAGGGAGCTTTTCCCTCGAGGCACATCATGGCTTCCTTGGCCTCCAGCGACGGGCCGATGTGCTTGCCGATTGGCTGGCCCCCGTAAGTAATTGCGCATTCCACATGCATATCCAGCCGTCTTCCAATCTCGATGAAATCATTGGCATACTTGTTGGCCAGCTCCGTCTCCGTGACCTTTGTGCCCGGACCGATGGGTATGTCCAGCAGGAAGAAGTTCGCGCCTACTGCTTTCTTCTTGGCCATAACCGATGCTATCAGCTGGGAATACGGATCAAGGCTCAGTGGGTACTCTACTCGGATTATGATGTCATCCGCCGGTGCGAAGTTCACATTGCCGCCCCATGCTATGACTCCGCCAATCTTCTCGGTGATGTTCTTTATTTCTTCCTTTGTGAGACTTACTCTTGCAATGGTTTCGAATATGTCAGCAGTACCGCATGCGCTTGAGATGGCTCTTGAGGAGGTCTTTGGAATGAGTAAACCGGCTGCTGCCACAATCGGGACCACCAGGAACGTAATCTTGTTGCCGGGCGCTCCGCCGATGCTGTGGAAATCGAATATCGGGGATTTGTCCAGCTTTATCGTATCGCCGGTTTCCACCATCGCCTTGGTGAGGTAAGTGGTCTCATCAAGGGTCATGCCCCTGAGCTGTGTGGCCATGACATAGGCCGTAAGCTCTATGTCTGTGAGATTGTGATTGGCTATGTCCGTAATTATCTCCCTTATCTCTTCAGATGTAAGTGATTTTCCGTCAATCTTGTGCTTTATCAGCTCGACTGAATGGGGCTTGTCGGTGCGCACGATGTCCACTGCCCCTGACTCAACGCCCTTCAGCTCCTCAAGCACCTTGCAGAGTACGCCAACCTCGCCTTCCTCCACAACGCTGGTGGAAGTCTCCACAACTGCGGTAATTGTCTTCTTGGGCGTGATGAGCTTCACTCTGTCGAGCGAGCGTACGCCCATTTCCTTTGCATCTTTCACATTCAGTATGACGGTGAATTCGCCCGCGTCGATATTTATTTCCTTAATTTTATATTTCATTTTATATTCCTCCTAGAAACTTTCCGATGAATGTAAGGGATTCGGACGGAGCTATAACGCCTTCCTCCGTGATGATTCCGGTTATAAGATCCGGCGGAACCCTGTCGAACACCGGGTTGAATATCTCGACACCGCCGGGTACTTCCGCATTTGCCACAATCTCCCTGACCGAGCGCTGCTCTATCTCCACCCGTTTTCCGATCATGCTGGCAGGCAGAAATTTGTATGACTCAGCGCATGCGTAGAAAGGAACGCCGTAATCCCTTGCGGTTGCGGCAAGAAGATGTGTGCCTATTTTATTGATCACGCTTCCGTCGGATTCCAGGCTGTCCGTGCCGACAAATGCAACAGAGACTTTTGGCATCACATACCGCATGGCTGAGTCGACTATGAGCGTCACCGGCACTTTGGCTTCGGCCAGTTCTCTCACGGTGATCAGGCCCTGCCTCTTGGGCCTTGTTTCGCATGCGAAAACCCCGGTGATTTTACCTGCCTTGTAGCAGGCAACCATTGCTGAAATAGCCGCGGAACTGTTGCAAATGGTTATGGCAATTCCGGGCTTTTCTATCAGAGGGGGTGCATTCTGGCCGATTCTCTCGACTGCGGAGTTGGATTTCTTCACAAATGCTTCGGAGTTTGAGATGGCCAGCGCCCTTGCGCCTTCCAGGGTTTTCTGATCCCGAACGCCGCGCAGCGATATGCTCACAGCATTGCTGAGAGAGATAGCGGTCGGCCTTGTGGATATCAGCCGCTTTGCAGAGCTGTCAATACCCGTGATAAATTCCGCAAGATTGGCAGCCTTTGAATTTGATGCATAGTGTCCGATGGCCTGGGCTGCGCTCCGTGCTATGCGGCCAGCGCCCCGGATGGTCATGTCCTCAATTTTCTGAGCTGTTTCTTCCACGTCCATGTTAATCCTACCCAGTAATAACGATTTTGATATTAATATAGTATCGTCAGAAAATGAGAGGGGAAAATTGTGGGGACCCGAACATTTTTGGGGTAAGTTTTATATACTGTACCCGCATTGTAGGAATTGGTGTACAACAAAAGGTTGTATACAAAAGAGGTGAAATATATGGTCAGAACAAAAAGAGACGGCGAGATTGTGCCGAGAACCGAGAACATGATGCCCTTCACCCTGTCTGACGAGATAGACAGGATGTTCGGGGACTTGGACAGCTGGTTCTGGGGTCCGAGCTTCGCCCTCACCCCAAGGATGGCCACACACGGGATGAGGGTCCCCAGGATCAACGTGAAAGAAGAGTCGGATGCGTTCATCGTGAGCGCAGAGATGCCGGGAGTCAGGAAAGAGGATCTTGAGCTGAATATGCACGAGAACGTGCTCGAGATTTCAGCCCGGGAAAGCCAGGAGACGAAAGAGGAGGATGAGAAGACCGGCTATATCTAC
>JAQVMG010000052.1 GCA_028703755.1 Thermoplasmata archaeon
CAAGGTGAGTCTGAATTTCAGCAGCATCACAGACAGGATATCCTGGGATGTGGAGGACAGCCAGGACCCAACGGCCAGCTGTGAACCGATGATAGTCATGGACATGGGCGCCGTTTATGTGTTCAACGGCTCCGAAAGTTCTGACAATGTCTGCATCGAGAATTACTCATGGACATTCACGTACAACAGCTCCGCAGTGGTTCTCTACGGCGTTTCACCGTCATTTCAATTTTGGACCCCCGATGTGTATTCCGGCCGGCTCACCGTGAATGATCCCTGGGGCAACGCCGGGTACTGCGATTTCACAGTTACGGTCAATGACACGGAGGCACCCGTGTCCGACGCAGGGATCAGCATGTACACAGTCTCCGGGCACCAGGTGTCATTCGACGGCACAGGATCCTCAGACAACGTCGGGATTATAAATTACACCTGGTCAATAGCCTACAATGGCACAGTAACGCTCTACGGCTCAGCGCCATCTTTCACCTTCTGGACCTCCGGTGTTTACAATGTGACCCTGGCTGTCACAGATGCGGCCGGCAACCGCGACACATCGCGTACCACGTTGGAGGTAATCTCACCCCCCGGCGACCAGTCAGATACGGAAGATGCAGGTTCAAATTGGTGGGTGTATGTTCTCGCAGCTATCATAGTCATATTCATAATTCTGGCAATACTTATTCTTCGTTATTAACCTATTCATCCATGAAAGCTCCATTTAAATGTATTTTTCATGTATTAGCTGGATTAAATGGGTAAATGCAAACAGCCACAATCAAAGTTGAACAACAACCGCGTGTCGAACCGAATCTCGCAACCGCCAATCTAAGTGTTCGACGATGCCCCGTACACCATTTACCAGCTAAATCAGGGGCATCAATTCCCAGCATATTCCAGCAAGTAGTGAATGCGGGTGCTAAATAAGAGACAATAGAGCATTCGCCGTGAATGAGCAATATGCCTGCATACTCATTCAAGGGATTCCGCAAAATTTGGGAACAACCACCAGCAATTTTGCGGGGTCGCTACTTCTTCCTCGATTCCTTGGCTTTTGGCCTGAGGTTCGTGTACCTGCACTTCCGGCACCTGGTGGCCTTCGGAGCGTTTGTGGCGTAGCATTTCATGCATATCTTCTTGTCGAGCAGTCTTGCGTCAGCCTCTGGGAATCTTGCCATTCATAACACCTTGGGTAATGGCGGAGGATAAATCATTCCCTATTAAATGATTTCGAACATACATTGACATTTTTTGCCGTTAACCGAAGCTTCTTTATATAACTATAATATATTGTATAGCTATAATAAGGAACAAGACCCCGCAGGATGGACCGCAAGAGGACTGAGCCTCACCGAATCACCATTTTTAGCAGTCATAAACCACCGAGTCCATTAACAGCGGTTGGTGGTAACATGACGACTGACGATACGTATGATGCGGAAAAGATCCAGGTCCTCGAAGGCCTGGAGGCAGTGAGAAAGCGCCCCAGTATGTACATAGGCAGCACAGACACGCACGGGCTGCATCACCTTGTTTATGAGGTTGTCGATAACAGCATCGACGAAGCTATGGCCGGGCATTGCACGGAAATCAATGTCTCCGTGAACCTGGACGGCACAGTGACAGTGATCGACAACGGCAGAGGAATTCCGGTCGGCCCGCATCCGAAGTACAAGAAATCTGCGCTGGAAATTGTGATGACAAAGCTTCACGCCGGCGGAAAGTTCGACAGGAAGAGCTACAAAGTATCCGGCGGTCTTCACGGTGTTGGTGTGTCAGTCGTCAACGCTCTTTCTGAATGGCTTGAGACCCGGGTTTATCACGAAGGTCAAATTTATATGCAGAGGTACGAAAGAGGCATACCGGTGGCAAAGGTGAAGACAATCGGAAAAACAGATCGCAGGGGAACCACCCAGACATTCAAACCGGATAAAGAGATATTCGAGACGGTCGACTTCGACTTCAATGTGATTCTGACCAGGATGCGGGAGCTTGCGTTCCTGAACAGCGGTCTCTGCATCACAGTCGAGAAGGAAGGGGATGCGGAATCCAGGAATGTTTTCAAGTTCGAGGGCGGGATTGTGGAATATGTGAAGTTCATAAACAAGGCGAAAGGCGCACTTCACCCGGAACCAATCTATTTCTGCGCCAACAAGGGAGAAACCCAACTTGAGATTGCGATGCAGTACACCGACAGCTACCGCGAGTCAATCCATTCATATGCCAACAACATAAACACGATCGAAGGGGGTTCCCACCTCAGCGGCTTCAAGTCCGCGCTTACGAGAACGCTCAACGATTATGCCAAAAAGAACAATTTCCTCACAGACAAGAGCATGGCGCTCAGCGGAGAGGACGTCAGAGAGGGTTTAACCGCCATTCTGAGCGTTAAATTGTCTGAGCCGCAGTTCGAGGGGCAAACGAAGACAAAGCTGGGAAACAGCGACATAAAGGGCATTGTCGAGACTCTTGTCAATGAGAAGCTTGCCGAGTTCATGGAGGAGAATCCCCGCATCGCGGAGGCATGCATCCAGAAATCCATCATTGCGGCGCAGGCAAGGGAAGCAGCCCGCAAAGCACGCGAACTCACCCGCCGGAAGGGCTTCCTGGAAGGCGGCGGTCTGCCCGGTAAATTGGCGGACTGCTCCGAAAAGGACCCGGCCAAATCCGAACTCTATATCGTCGAAGGAGATTCCGCAGGAGGTTCAGCCAAGCAGGGCCGCAACAGGGAATTCCAGGCGATTCTGCCGCTCAGGGGAAAGATCCTGAACGTGGAGAAGGCCCGCCTGGACAAAATCCTCAGGAACAACGAGATTCGGACGATGATAACAGCTTTCGGTACCAACATAGGCGAGGAATTCAACATATCCAAAGCTCGCTACCATAAGCTCATAATAATGACCGATGCGGATATAGATGGCGCACACATCAGGACGCTGCTTCTGACTTTCCTCTACCGGTACATGAAACCACTCATCGAGTCCGGATATGTTTACATCGCCCAGCCGCCGCTCTACCGCGTGTTCAAGGGCAAGCAGGAGCATTGGGTATTCACCGACCACGAGAAGAACGTTCTCGTGAAGGAGCTCGGAGAGGGATGGGGCGTGCAGAGATACAAGGGTCTCGGAGAGATGAACGACCATCAGCTCTGGGACACAACGATGGACCCTGCCAACCGGGTGCTGTTGCAGGTGACCATCGAGGACGCCCTGCTGGCAGACGAATTATTCACGATTCTTATGGGCGACGAGGTCGAGCCGAGAAGGGATTTCATCACCGCTCATGCGAAGGACGTAGTCAACCTGGATGTGTGATACCATGAACGAACCTGAAATCAACGAGGATACAAAAGGCCAGAAAGTCGTTCCGAAGCCCATCGAGCAGGAGATGAAGAAATGCTATATCGATTACGCGATGAGCGTCATTGTCTCCAGGGCACTTCCTGACGTTCGGGACGGCCTCAAACCGGTCCACAGGAGGATCCTTCACGGCATGAACGAGCTGGGCGTCGGATACAACCGCCCATACAAGAAATCCGTCAGGGTAGTCGGTGACGTCCTGGGTAAATATCACCCGCATGGCGACCAGGCGCTCTATGGCGCATTGGTGAGAATGGCACAGCCGTTCTCTCTCAGATACACTCTTGTCGACGGCCAGGGAAACTTCGGCAGCGTCGACGGCGACAGCGCGGCAGCCATGAGGTACACTGAATGCCGCATGATGCGCACAGCCGAAGAAATGCTGGCAGACATCGACAAGGAAACAGTGGAGTTCGTTGACAACTTCGACGGCAGCTTCAAGGAACCGACGGTACTGCCCAGCAAGCTCCCCAACCTTCTGATTAACGGAACGGCCGGAATCGCCGTGGGCATGGCCACCAACATGCCCCCCCACAACCTGGGCGAAGTTGCCGACGGCATCGCTCACCTTATCGACCACCCGGATGCTGAGATTTCCGACCTGATGGAATTTGTCAAGGCACCGGACTTCCCGACCGGCGGCACGATTTATGGCGTTGCGGGAATAATGGAGGCCTACAATACAGGCAGAGGCCGCATCCGCATAAGGGCCAAGAGCCATATTGAGGAAGTCGCCGGAAGGACCCGAATCATCGTCACAGAGATTCCCTACCAGGTCAACAAAGCGAAGCTCATCGAGAGCATCGCCGATCTTGTCAAAACCAAGAAGGTCGAAGGCGTCACAGACCTCCGCGACGAGAGCGACCGCACAGGCATGCGCATTGTCATCGAGCTGAAGAAGGGCATGATGGAGGAAATCGTCCTCAACCAGCTCTTCAAGCACACACAGAAGCAGGACACATTCGGCATTATCAATCTCGTGCTGGTCAACAACGAACCGAAGGTTCTCAACCTCAAGGAACTGATGCAGCATTTCATTGAGCACCGCAAAGAGATTGTGACAAGGCGCACAGTGTTCGACCTGGGCAAGGCAAAAGCCAGGGCCCACATCCTTGAAGGCCTGCTCAAGGCGCTGGACAACATCGACGACGTCATCAAGATAATCAGGAAGGCCAAGACGACCGAGGATGCCAGGGACGGGCTCATTCACAAGTACCTGTTCTCCGAGGAGCAGGCAAAAGCCATCCTGGACATGAGGTTGGGAAAGCTGGTCAATCTCGAGCGCCAGGGAATAAAGGACGAGTATTCGATGCTTATCAATGTTATATCCGACCTGAGCGACATTCTCAGCAAGCCCGAGCGCGTCCTCAAAATAATCAAGGACGAACTCATCGAGCTAAAGGAAAGGTACGCAGACCCGCGCAGGACTGACATTGTGGTCAACGCGGATGACATGGACATCGAGGACCTCATTCCCGAAGAAGACGTAGTCATAACAATCACCCACACCGGGTATGTCAAGCGCCTTCCTCTGGACACATACCGCCAGCAGCGCAGGGGCGGTGTCGGGCTCATGGGCATGGAAACCAAAGAAGAAGATGTGGTAACCAAGCTGTTCGTAACTTCGACCCATGACTACATCATGTTCTTCACCAACAGAGGCCGCGTTTACTGGCTCAAAGCCTACAGGATACCGGTCGGAGGCCGCCATGCCAAGGGCAAGGCCATAATCAACCTCCTGCCCAGGCTGGAAGAGGGCGAGCAGGTCACGACCGCAATGCCGATTCGCAACTTCGAAGGAGATAATTGGTTAATATTCGCCACCAAGAAGGGCATAATCAAGAAGACGAAACTCTCGGCATACAGCAACCCCAGGGTCACCGGGATATGGGCTGTGAAGCTCCGCGACGGCGATGAGCTGGTCAGAGTCGCTCTAACCGACGGCAAGAAACAGGTCATAATGGCCTCGAGCAACGGCCAGGCCGTGCGTTTCAACGAAACGGATGTCCGCTCTGTGAGCCGCCACTCGATTGGCGTCAAGGGCATGACCCTCCGCAAGGGCGACGATGTAATCTCAATGGAAATCGTGGACTGTGACGAGGATTCCCTCCTTACCATAACCGAGAACGGATACGGTAAGCGCACCGCCGTTGGCGATTACCGCAAGACCAAGCGCGGCGCAAAAGGTGTCATGACAATCCGCACCAGCGAGAGGAACGGCAGAGTCGTGGCGGTCCGCAAGGTGGACGACGACCTTGAGTTGATTGTCACATCCGAATCCGGCATGGTCATACGTATGCCTGTCTCCGACATCAGGGAAATCGGCAGAGCCACCCAGGGTGTCCGTATAATGAGGATAAGGGAAACAGACAAGGTAATAACCGTTGAGAAGGTCCTGAAATCCGAAGAAGAGGAAAAGGTGCTGGAGGCGGCGGAGGCGGAGGTCGGCGCGAGTCCGACAGCTGAAAAGAAGAAGCTCTCCGATGCGGATTTTGCCGGGCTGAAAGAGGAAACGAACGGCGACGCGGACGAATAGGGAAACCATGGTCAGCAAGCGCGACAGGGATGCCGAAAGCGGCCTGCAGGTGATGACGGTAATCACAATAATATGGGCCATAGGTTTCCTTTACTGGTCCAGGGGCGGGACGGTTCTCGGCTACGATGCAGGCAATGTCGCTTACATATGCTGTTCAGCCATCGCCGTCATCATGCCCGTGATTTTCACTGCGACATGGCTTCATGTTAGGAAGGAGAACAGGGTCAAAAGGTACCTTGACGGATATCTTCTCACCGCGGACTGCGTTTCGGCCGATGAGATTTCACTCAAGTTCGGGATGAAGCGCGCGACCTCCATCATGGTTCTGAGGTCCTGGATGAAGAATTCCGGTATTGAGGGCGATTATGACGAGACAACTGGGACCTTCAAAAAGAAAACGAATTGATTAACCTTATTTACCGTCTTCGTCCTTTGCGGGCACCGCCGAGCATTCCGGGTCATGTTTCTCCAGATGGCCGCATGTGCACCCCTCGCCGGAGTGAACCGTCATCGGCTTGACCTCTTTCTTGTTGCTCATGACGGAAGCCCCGATTCCCAGGCCCAGTATGCCCCCGACTATACCCAGGGACATGAGTATCGGAAATTCGTATATATGGTACCAGGGCCCTGCAAGGATCATCTTGAGCCCGATGAATGCCAGCACTATCACCAACGCCGGCTTCAGGTACTTGAACGACTGCATGCCGCCCGCGACCACGAAGTAAAGCGCCCTGAGCCCAAGTATCGCGAATACATTTGATGTGTACACGATGAAAGTGTCGGTGGTTATTCCCAGCACGGCAGGGACAGAGTCAATGGCAAACAGCACGTCAGTAAGTTCAACCATTATCAGGCAGAGGAAGAGGCATGTCGCCAGGCGTTTTCCGTTGACATGGTGGAAGAATTTTCCGTCATGCGCATCCTCTGTGAACGGGAGAATCTTTTTCAGCATCCTGTAAACCCTGGACTCCGAGGGATTGAACTCCTGATCCCCCATGATTGCCATCTTCACTGATGTGTATATCAGCAGTCCCCCGAAGAAGTACATCACTGGCTCGTAGGCGTGTATCACCGACGTTCCTGCGAAGATGAAAATGCCGCGCATGACCAGCGCCCCCAGGATGCCCCAGAACAGTACATGGTGCTGATCCTTGTTCTTCACCCCAAAGAACGAGAACAGGATCACGAAAACGAAGAGATTGTCAACCGACAGCATCTTCTCCAGGAGATAGCCGGTGAGATACGCCGCCACCGCATCTGTCCTGTTTAGCGCATCCGGCGCAGCATCAGCAGTAAGCTCAGCCGGATACTCGAAGAAAATGACAACGGAAAACGATACCCCGACAGCTATCCAGAACACCGACCACTTGATGGCTTCCTTCATGTGAATGGTGTGCGCCTTTCGGTTGATGACTCCCAGGTCAAGGGCCAACAGAAACGCTACCAGCACAAAAAAACCGGTCCACATGAGCCATGGTTCAATCATCAAGCATCCACACGCCATTTAGCATGGGGTAATTAAACGTTACTTGGGCATTCCCAGGTAGTAAGCCATCTCCAATCTGACTTCCGATTTCCCTAAGTCATCGTTCGTGTAATGGCTCACGTCCAGACCGGCCAGCGAGAACCCCATGGCCTTGTAGAATGCCAGGGCATTCAGGTTGCATGTCTGTGTTTCAAGGACGATCCTTCGCGCACCCAGTTCCGCTGCGCGCCCTTTGCAGAGGTCCATCAGGGCCTTTCCGACACCCTTTCTCCGGAACTCGGGTGCAACATCTATATCCCAAACCCTGACGCTTCCGTTGTATTCCTGAAATTCAAACTGGATGATTCCCAGTTCCCTTCCGTCCGCGAAGGCACCGTATATCTCGGAGTCTCCCTTGTATGGCGTGATGATTTTCTCCTGTTCCAGCTTGCGGAAAGTCTTGGGAAACATCTCTTTTTTCAGGGAGACGGTCCAGCCGTCATCATTCTCATTTATCTCTAACCGGAAATGCCCCGGCGATTCGTACTGGAACCGGATATACCTGTCCTGCATCTCCGCGTGGCTCAGCCTTCTCAGCTCCATCTTCATGGCGCTGCGTATGGCTGGCGGGTATTTGAATTTTGACCGGTCATATTGCTCTGGCATAGGCGCGCCTGCCGCAGCAAGCCAGCATGTCCAGGAATACATTCGCCTCGTCCGGGTTCCTAAACATCGCCAGCGGCCGCTCCTCGACATTTCCGTCCCTGTGCTTCAGCATCTCGTAAACCACTATGAATATCATATTATCGCCTCATGCTGCCGTCGGTCCGGCACCAGACCTGGTCCACCAGGCTGCGAACATTCTTCTGAATCGGCTCTGCCTCGAGCGCCTCAGTCTTATGCCGCGCTCCTCTATCAGCCGCAGTTCAAGGTAGAGGTCTCTCGGGACGATTCTGCTGTCATACACCGTGACCTGCATATTACCGCCTCCGCTCAGAAGGCCGCGCTCCGAACCCGGATTGCCTGGATGAAGAGCTCGGAGATTGCGCTGTTCCTCTGAGGCGCGCACACGCTGCGCCCCCCGTTCCTCTTCCTGCGCCATCCTGCAAATATCGGTTTCATTTTTTATCACCGTCCTGAACAAGCTTGGTCAAGGTACATATATCAACTGAGCAAAATTGACCATTTACTGATAACAATTTGAATTTGCCTATTAAAATTTACATTTTAATCGTTATATCCGACAGGATACCCCAGCCTATCACGACCGGAGGTTTTCTGAGAGAATTGGGAATAATTTGGCAATAATTAATAATACAGAACCGACCATGTAAGTGCAGTTAGGTGAAAATATGCAGACATGCTCAAACTGCGGTACGTTTTACGACGGCTACGCATGCCCGAGATGCGGCATGCGGTCCGCGGCATCCGAACCCATGGTCCAGACATACCGGTGTGTCGGCTGCGGAGGCGGTATAGGCGCGGATTTCAGGCACTGCCCTCACTGCGGTAAGCCGGTGGACCGGCTCCCGCCGCAATCTGAAACGATATATGTCCCCCAGCCCCTGAATCCGGACGCGTACATGGCACCTGGCCCGGTTTCTTTTCCCGTTACACAGGCACCTCCCAAATCACGCAGCGGAAAGGTATTGGCAGTGATTCTGGTCGTAGCCATTCTGATAATCGCTGCTATCGCCGCTTCCATCATGTTCACCGCAGGTGATTCCTCCTTCGACTCGGCCATTGAGATTTCTGCGGGTGATACGGTGGACGGAACCCTGTCGGAGGCCGGTGTTGACATATTCTACAAAGTGCTTCTGGAGCCGGGCGATGTCCTGGAGGCGACTCTGGAAGGCCCCAGCGATACGGATTTCGACCTATTTGCCTATGAGAATGTCCGGTTCCTTGACAGATATATCATCACGGGAAGCGCCAACGAGACGAGCGATGAGAGCCTGAGGTTCGTTGCCTGGGAAGAGGACTATTACATAATCGATGTTTTCTCATATGAGGGGAAGGGCGATTATTCCATGACCGTCGAGGTTGTGGACACCGTCAGCCTGGATGACGGTGACAATTCAATAATCGATGCCACTGTTGTAACAGCCGGAGACGTACTGACCGGCGAGCTGAACTCATATTACGATGCCGATGATTATTACAGGATTCTGATGTCTTCCGGCCAGATTCTCAATGTCTTCCTGGAGGTCCCGGTCCAGGTCAACACGGATTTCGACCTCTACATAATGGATTCAACAGGCGAATGGCTGGATTGGTCCGAGTCAGCCTACGGCAACGAGCAGGCCTCGGCTTACTCGATGTATTCGGGCTATCTGTTCATCAATGTATGGGCCTATGACGGAATAGGCGAGTATCAGCTCACGGTCGAAGTCCAGGAGGCTGCCGGGGCGGACAGCAACAATGACATATATTCGGCAGTTGCCGCCCTGGACGGCCAGAGCATAACCGGCTCCCTGAACCAGTATGACGACCCGGATGATTTCTTCTCCATCTATCTGGCGGCGGGTCAGACCATGACTGCAGAGCTCACCGGCCCTGCTGAATCCGATTTCGATCTCTATCTGTATGACGGCGACGGCTACATGGCAGACAGCTCGGAAAGCCCGACGTCCTACGAAATCATCTATTTCACTCCTTTCTTCGGAGGCACATATTACATCAACCCATATGCGTACAGCGGATACGGTTCATACACCCTTGACATTGATGCCGGCGGAACTTCGTCGCTCTTCGCCGATGCGGGAAACGACCGTACCGTCGGCACAGGCTGGACAGTGGATTTCGACGGCTCGGATTCATCCGGCGCAATAACCTCCTATTCATGGGACTTCGGCGACGGCACCTACGGCAGCGGCTCAGCTGCCGCGCACACTTACAATCTTGTGGGCAATTACACTGTCACTCTCACGGTTTCGGACGGCACGAACAACGATTCTGATGAGGCTGTTATAACAGTCGTGGATTCCGCGACAATGCCTGAGAAATTCGCACTGGTCATCGGCATATCGGATTACCAGGATGAAGGCGACCTCCAGTTCTGCGACGAAGATGCCGAAAGCTGGACCTCGTACCTGGAGTCGCAGGGCTACACAGTCCATACCCTGATAGATTCCCAGGCCTCCTCAGCTGAAATAATGAGTGAGATAACTTGGCTAGAGGAACAGGAAGAGGCCGGCGATTACGTGGCATTTGCATTTTCCGGACACGGCTACTACTCCGACAGGACGAGGTCTTCCTACATCTGCGCATGGAACATCGAGGAAGCGGAAGGCTTCATCTCGGATGCCCAGCTGGGCGAAGCCTTTGCCGGCTTCGAAAGCCAGCACATGTTCTTCTTCTTCGATTCATGCCACAGCGGCGGCATGGACAGCGTTGCGGGAGAAGGCCGTTACGTCAGCCAAACATCGGGCCAGCTTGAATACGGCCTTGACGATTACAAGCATGAGCACGGCATGTGGGTCTACTGGTTCCTGGAATACACAGTCAAAGCCAGAGGTTACACGGACATGGTTGACGCTTACCCTGCCGCCTATCCGCTGGCAGTGGCAGGCGCCGCCGAGCTAGGGAACGAGATGCACCCCGAAGAGGAATACTCGGGCACGTCGTTCTATCTCTGAACGCCGATTCTGGCCCTCCGCCAAACGTTTTTTATATCTCCCCGGCCTTGCCCATCTTCGGAGATTCCCATGGACCTGAAAACCCAATACCAGAGGAAGTTTTTGAAAAAGGCGGATGACATGGCCGACCCGGAGACAATCAAGGCGGCTTACGCAAAGCTGGAGAAGATGCCAGTCAGCACTCAAAAAGATGCTGACGCATGGCTTGAGGCATGGTCGGAAGTGATGTCCGCGGTCCAGGAGAAGAGCTCCAGAGCCTATTTTGCAATGACCCGCAACACCAAGGACGAGAAGGCTGGCAAGGATTATGAACACATTGCCGGCACGGTTATGCCCCTTGTCGGCGAACTGGATGAGTCCATGAAGAAGCGCTTCATGTCGCTTCCGGAGAAGTGGATACCGAAGAACTATGCCATCGCCCGGATGAATGTCCAGTGGGCCGTAGAACTCTTCAGGAAAGAGAATCTGCCTCTCCTATCGGAGGAGATGATGCTCAAGAGCCAGTACCAGAAGATTTCCGGCGGTTGGGAAACGGAGTTCGATGGCGAGAAAGTTA
>JAQVMG010000162.1 GCA_028703755.1 Thermoplasmata archaeon
GGTTTTATAATTACCTTTGCTATAAAAATATTTAGAAGCTTCGGTAATACCATATCCTTGGCTTATTTTTCCTTTAACTGGTTGCTGTAAAACTCCATTTTTACCCTGAGGAAGTAGGTTAGGGTCAATTTCTGCTTTTAATGCTTCTTCCAAGCGACTCATCTCTGCTTCAATTTCCATACGATTTTTTTCAATCTCACTCAATAAACTCTGATAATTCTTTTCTTGGCTCTTTGTTTGATTTAAAAGATCCGTTTTTTCACCCTGAACAACAGAAACTATTTTTTTCTGACTACTTAAATTAACTTGAGCTGCTTGCATAGATTTTTTCTTAGCCTCTGTCTCTAATTTTTTATTTTTTAAATCTTCTTTAAGCATACGTAATTCCAGCAACACTTCTTCAATACCTCTACTAAAATTAATCATATTTTCCACATCTAACATAGTATCAGATAAATTATCATTTTTTAAAAACATGGCTATTAAAGTACCGCTATGATCTTGTTCATATAAATTTCTAATATTCTTAGCCATGATTTCTTTTTTAAAATCTATTTCCTGTTCAGTATTACGAGTTTCTAGTCCTAATTTATCTATTTCTAAAGTTAAAGTTTCTATCTGAGTATTGGTAACTTTAATTTTGAAATTCAAATTATCCAAATTAGCTTTAATTCTCTTTAATTCCGTGCTCAAAGTACCTTTGGTAGCCTGAGTTTTAGATAATTCTTCATTATATTTGGCTTCTTCTTGTTCTAGTTGTTCTAATAATTCTTTTTTAGTATTAATTTGCGCCTGTAATTCATCATAATTACTAGAATAAGCCGTTTGAAAATTAACGGTTAAGATAACAAAAATAAGCAGTATTTTTATCGCTGATTTAAAAAATTGTTTCATTGTACTTTTTCCAGTGCTATTTTCAGGCGACTTAAAGTCTCTTTTTTCCCTAAAATAGGCATAATTTCAAAGGGGCCAGCAGAATTCTTCATCCCGCTTAAAGCCACGCGTAAAGGCCATAGAAGCTCTCCCCTGCCTCGTTTTTCCGCTTCTGGCATAACTATTACCTCTAATTGATTCTTAGTAAAATTGTCGTTCTTTAAATCAGATAATAAATTGATTAAAAAGTCAATATTACCCTTGGTATTCTCTAAAATACTGTCTTTCCAAACTAATAATTCTTTTGGATAATCCGGTAAATTAAAAAAGTATCCTATTAACTCCGTCAAATCCGAAAGTTTTTTTACTCTTTCTCTGTGTAATTCAATTACTTTTTTTAAATATTTTTGATCAGTGAAAATTTCCTTACCGAAAGATTCTTCTAAAAACGGCAATGATTTTTCTATCAAATCATTAATAGATAATTTTTTAATATGTTCACTATTAATCCAATTTAGTTTATCAACATTAAAAATAGCTCCACCTTTTTGGACTCTTTTCATATCAAATGATTCCAATATTTCTTCTTTCGTTAATATTTCTTTAATAACTTCTCCTGGTTTTTCTTCTGGATGCCATCCCAAAAAAACTATAAAATTAAATAAAGCTTCGGCTAAATATCCCGTTCTTCTATATTCTGCCACTGATACATCTCCAAAACGCTTAGACATTTTTGATTTATCAGGCGCTAAAATCAATGGTAAGTGTCCAAACTCTGGTGTTTCCCATTCTAAAGCTTCATATAAAACAATTTGTTTCGGTGTATTAGAAAGATGGTCTTCACCCCTAATCACATGAGAAATACGCATGTGATGATCATCAACTACCACGGCAAAATTATAAAGAGGTTCACGGAAGCCCTTAGCAATCACCTGATCACCAAATAAAGAACAATCGAATTCCACCTTACCCCTGATCATATCATTGAAAGATATTTTTTTATCAGGCGTTTTTATTCTAATCACATAAGGAATTTTATTCTTTAATTTTTCTTCTATTACATCGGCGGAAAGATTACGACAAGAGCCGTCATACCTAGGAGATTCTCCCCGTGTCATCATTTCCTGTTTTTTAATTTCCAATTCTTCAGCTGAACAAAAACAATAATAAGCCCTTTTTTTCTCTATTAATTGATGTAAGTATTTTTCATATAAATCTAAACATTCACTTTGGCGGTATGGCCCAAAATCTCCACCCACCTCTACTCCCTCATCCCAAGTTAATCCTAGCCATCTCATTTGTTCAATAATATCTTTTTCAAACTCAATCTTAGATCTTTCTTTATCTGTATCTTCAATACGTACTATAAACTTACCATCGTATTTTTTAGCAAAAAGCCAATTAAAAAGCGCTGTTCTAGCTGTACCAATATGAAAATATCCCGTTGGAGAAGGGGCAATACGCACTCTCGGATTCTTAACTGTTTCTTTACGAGGAGTCATCATACCAGGTAGTGAAATTTCAAATATTATATAATAGTTATTTTGAAATTCACAATAATTATTTTATTAGACTTCGTACTTAATACCAGGCTATTTTAGCGCCTTTGGCGCTATTTTGAAATTCTACTATCCTGGTCATATATTAACTTTCAATATTTTAAATATCTCTTTAGCAATATTTTCCGCGGGATTTTGTTGGGAAAACATATTGGCGCGACTTCCTAAATCAGCAAGTTTTTCTTTATCGTGAAGCAAATCAATCATTTCCTTTAAAAACATATTGGGCAATATATTTTTTTCTTCAAACACAACGGAAGCACCGGCTTTTTGATAAGCAAAAGCATTTTCTCTTTGATGATCAGAGGCTGCCTCGGGCAACGGAATTAAAATTGATGGTTTTTTTGCAGCCGATAATTCAAAAATAGTTCCACTACCGGCTCGAGCAATTACTAAATCACTAGCCGCCAATGCTAAAGCATATTCAT
>JAQVMG010000163.1 GCA_028703755.1 Thermoplasmata archaeon
GTATGAGGTCCTGAAGCTTTGGAATCTTTGCCCTGTCATCCATTTCGATGTACCAATCCAGCGCTTCCTGCAGAACCTCGATCGCCCTGTGGCCGTCTCCCTTCTTGAGGTACATTATGCCGAATTCCTCCCGAGTCCTGGCAAGCTGGTCGAGTGCATTTGCACCGATGACGGCTTCGATGCTCATTCGGAACCGTTCTATGCCGTCATCCCATTCAGCCTTCTCACGATGGTACTTTCCCCACATGCAGTTGAGCTTGGAAACAGCCAGCGGGTCCGAAAAATTTGACAGAATATGTTCGGCTTTCTCAAGCTGGACCTTGGCCTCTGCCATTTCTTGCATATCAATCAGGATATTTACCAGGCTGATGAGATAAAGGCCGTGATGCAGGAGCGACCCTGAGCCTGTTGTGTGCTTCACAGCATTCTCATAACAGTCCACCGCCATCTCGTACTTTCCCATTTCTTCATAGACCTTCGCCAGATTGCTGTAAACCCTGCCTGCCTCCGAGCCGTTGCCAATCTCTTTGAATATTGAAATGGATCTTTCATTGAATTCTATGGCTGCCTCATAATCGCTCAGGTTCATGTTAACAGAGGCCAATCCGGAAAGTATCAGCGCCTCCGCGTTCAGTTTTTTGGTTTTTTCATTTCTTGATTTGGCCTCCATGGGCCCGATGGCAGCGAGCGCCCTGTTGTAATAATCATGGGATTCGCTGAACCTTCCGCTCCGGCGGCATATGGACGCCATGCCTTTCCAGGACAGGGCCACGTCATAATGGGCATTCGAGGCTGTTCCAAAGGATACCGATTTCTGAAACTCCTCCATCGCCTCGTTGAAAGTGAGGTTATTTGCGGACAGAGCTCTGCCCATCAGGCGGCAAATTCGGGAATTCAGGAATCCCACATCCTCGGGCGGTAACCTGTCAAGCAAAGCCCTTGCCTTTCTGAGATTTTCAACGGCATCCTCGTGCAGGCCCACATCCAGCTTCTTCGCGGCAATTGTGATCTCTGCCTCGATTATATGCATGAACGTGAAATTGGCAAGGTCCCGGAAGTTGGTGGCGGCGGCTTTCTCCACCAGGTCCATAGCAATTCGGTATTCCAGTATCCCTTTCCTGATCTCCTCGGCGCGTTTCTCCCCGGTGTAACTCTTGATCGCCCAGGTGACCTTCCCTGCAAGCTTTTCAAGGTCTTTACAGCTGATACGGTCCGGGTCAATGCTGAGATTACTGCACTGCTTTTCAAGAATGAATTTTCCGGTGAATCCGACTTCCTTCTCAAGAAGGAGCGTGAGCTCCTGCTTCAGGTCTATTTCGCTAAAGATACTACCCCCAATAATGAATCGATTGTTTTTGAGGTATAAAATGAATGTGATTTGTTATGCGAAATTGTATCGTTTTATCTCAGATTGTTAGGCAATTATGCAGAGGAAGGATAACTCAGCGGCCGAGAATTGCCCTCGATATGACGATTCTCTGAACCTGGCTTGTGCCTTCACCGATTTCCATGAGCTTGGTGTCCCTGAGCATGCGCTCGACCGGATAGTCCTTGGTGTAGCCGTAACCGCCGTGAATCTGGATTGCGTTCAGGCAGGTCTGGGTTGCCATTTCGGAAGCATAAAGCTTTGCCATGGAGGCCTCCTTGGAGAACCTCATACCCTTGTCCTCCATCCATGCTGCGCGGTAGACCAACAGCCGAGATGCTTCGATGCGGGTGGCCATGTCTGCCAACATCCATTGGATTGCCTGGAACTTGGCGATAGGCCGGCCGAACTGCTCCCTCTCCTTGGAGTATTTCACTGACTCGTCAAGAGCGCCCTGGGCGATACCAACCGCCAATGCGCCGACCGCCGCCCTGCCGCGGTCCAGTATGTTCATTGCGCCGGTGAAACCCGTCCCCGGCTCTCCGAGGATGTTGCCTTTGGGCACCCGGCAGTTCTCGAACACCAGTTCGGATGTGTGGGAACCCCTGAGGCCGAGTTTATCTTCGCTCGTTCCCAGGCTGTAGCCCGGCGTTCCGGTCGGAACGACGAAGGCGCTGATGCCTTTTGGGCCTTTGGATTTGTCAGTGACTGCCATGACTGTGACATAACTTGCAATTGCCGGATTGGTGATGAAAATCTTGGTTCCGTTTATGACCCATTCATCTCCATCAAGTTCCGCATGGGTGCTCATTCCTCCGGAATCCGAACCGGCGTTCGCCTCCGTTAGGGCCCATGCTGCCAGTTTCTTGCCCTGCGCAATGTCCGGGACCCATTTTCTGCGCTGCTCCTCGTTCCCTCTCTCGTATATGTGTCCGAGGCCGAGGGAGTTATGGGCTTCCATGACAATGCCAGTGGAACCGCAGGCCCTCGCCACTTCCTCCAGAGCGATCATGTAAGAAATCTTGTCACACCCTGCACCGCCGTACTCCTTTGGTACGGTCATGCCCATGAGGTTCATCGCAGCCATCTTGTCGAGGAGTTCTTTCGGCACATCGCCGTTCTTGTCGATGTCGGCGGCTATGGGCTTTATCTCCTTATCCGCGAAATTGCGTATGGTGCTCCTGAGCATCTGGTGTTCCTTTGTGAGTGTGAAATCCATGCGAATTACCAGACCGACAAACTGGTTACATTATTAGTATGTTTTGATTTGAAAAATCGGGAGATGGGGAAGGCAAATGCCGAATATCGCTACTTTCCCTCGAACTTCGCGGGCCGTTTCTCCCCGAAAGCAGCCATCCCTTCCTTCTGGTCCCCGGTCGAGAAGCAGCAGCCGAAGGCATCGGCTTCCTTGGAAAGCCCGCTGTCCTGGCTGTTGTCCATGGCGAAGTTTATCAGTTCCTTGCATGACCGC
>JAQVMG010000164.1 GCA_028703755.1 Thermoplasmata archaeon
ACTGGGCACCTACAACACCGAGGCGCTGCGGCAGCTCTATGTCAAGATGGCTGGCATGACCAACACCATTTAGGGGGTAACGCATGGCCATCACGCAGGATTATGTGAGTGCGGCGGGCACCGAGGGCAACGATTACAAGGGGGCCTCGTTCACGGACGGGGCCTACACTAGCGCGACCAAGACGCTGACCAAGGCGGGCGCGTTTGCGGCTAGCAAGGTCAACCATTGGCTGTACCTGACTGATAACGGGAGCGCCACGGTCACGGCTGGTTACTACAGGATCACCAGTGTGGCGGGCGCGCCGAATGCCGTGGTGATACATGCCGACTGTTCCAACGACAACGCCGATGTGGCTGACGTGGTATGCACGCAACACGCGGGGACGGCGCTGTTGCCGTGGCGTAGTTTGCAAGGCGCATTCGACCTATGCACGCGCAACGCCACGGACGGCAACCAGGTCAACCTAAAATCAGGTACGCCACACGTCAACGCGGCGGCGCTGGACCTGGCGACGTTCATCAGCGGCGGGGCGCTGGGGGCGTCTGCGCCGCTGATCGTGCGCGGCTACACGGCGGCGGCCAACGACGGGGGCGTGGGGGAGATCAACTGCGGCGGTTATACGATGTGGGTCGATGCGACGGCAGACTACATCATTATGGCCGACCTGGAGATTCATAGCGGCGGAGATAATGACACCGTGGCGATGGATTTGGCCTGTATGCTCTTCCGCTGCGAGGTGCATGAGGGGGCATCTACTCCTAGCGCAACCAAATATCTGGTCAAATTGTCGGGGAACTATAGCAATATCATTGGCTGCTACATCCACGACACGCCCGCGCGGGGGATTAACACAGGCGCCTATGGCTACGTTTATGGCAACTATATCGCAGATTGCGACGTGTATGGTCTAGTGGCCAGCGGGAACGGGAATGTAGTTGAGGGGAATGTCGTAAAATTGTCGGCGGCTGGAGCCATTGGGCTATACGGCGCATCGCTCGGTACTCGGCTTATCAGGAATGCCGTTTACAACAGCGCGGCAGGAACAGCGGGCGGGATCGCGTTCACAAACACAAACGGCCTGGCGATGAATAACACCGTAGAGGGATTTTCGGGGGCCGGGGGCAAGGGCATCTATAGCACAGTAGACGGGCCAATATACGGCTTTAACGGTTTCTACAACAACACCGCCCCTTATGCAATCATCGACATGACGTTCATCGACCTGACGGCTAACGACATAGCGCTAGCAGCCTCGCCATTCACCGACCCGGCCAACGGCGACTTTAGCCTCACCGCGGCGGGCAAAACGGCCTTGCGGGGCCTGGGCTGGCCTGCTGCGTATCTGGGCGCCCATGCCTCGACGGATGGGCACGTGACGATTGGGCCGGTGCAGTACGGCGAGGCAGAGGCGGGTGGAAGCGGGGGAATGCTGGTCGGCAATAAGAGGGGGAACAAAGAATGATCGTAGCTCCGGGCGCTGTAGACGTGGTCACTTATTTCGTGCTTGTCGATCCTGCCACGGGCGTGCCTGAGACAGGGCTGACTATCACCGACCTGGACGCGACCTATACCCGCGATGGGGCCGCAGCTAGCAAGGCGGACCTGACTGCTTGCGCGGCGGTAGACGCGGCGCACAGCGACAACACGGCCATCCAGGTGGACGCGACCAACGCGCCGGGGCTGTACCGTGTGGATTGGCCGGACGCTGCTTTTGCGACGGGCGTGGCGCGGGTGCAACTGTGCGTCAACGGTGCGGCCATCTCTCCGGCACATTTGGAGGTGGAGCTCGTGCCTTGGCTCACGCCGATCACGGGCGCGACGGTGCGAGCGGTGAACAGCGCTGACGCGGGGCTGGCTGTGGCATCGACGGCGCTGACCAACGTGACATGGACCGATGCGAGGGCCGGGTACATCGACAAGGCGCAATACCTGCCAGCGGTGACGGCTGGCAACGCGGGCGGGGTGTTCATCGCCGGGGCCAACGCGGCCACGTCGGTAACGACAGCGCTGACGGCCAACATCACGGGCAACCTGACGGGCAGCGTGGGCAGCGTGGCGGCCAACGGTATCGGGGCCACGTCCATCGCGGCGGACGCCATCAACGCGACCAGCATCAAGACGGACGCGGTGACAAAGATCCAAAGCGGCCTGGCTACGCCGACGAATATCACGGCGGGCACGATCACAACGGTAAGCGGCAACGTGACGGGCACTGTGGCGGGCATTGCTGGCACGCTGACTACCATCGACGCGCTATGGGCCAAGATTCAGAAATGGCTACGCCTGGCGCTACGCAAGGACGCGGCCACGGCGACGGACTGCGCCACGGAGTTGACGGAGATCAACGCCAACGGCGGCAGCGGTGCGGGCGCCTATACCAACACCACGGACGCGCAAGAGGCTATCCGAGACACGGAGCCATTGGGCACGGCGATGCGCGGCACAGATAGCGCGGTGCTAGCCACAACGGTGGGCGCCGCGGGCGCGGGGCTGACGGCGATTCCGACGATTGCCAACGTGACAACCGTGGGTAGCGTGACGGGCGCGGTGGGTTCGGTGACGGGTAGCGTGGGATCGGTGACGGCGGGCGTGACGCTGGCCAACGGAGCGCATGGCGGCGCGCTGGCTAGCATGAACATGACGGGCGGGATCGTCGGGAGTATCACGGGCAACCTGTCGGGCTCTGTGGGTAGTGTGACGGGTAGTGTAGGCTCTGTTACTGGCGCGGTGGGCTCGGTGACGAACCCGGTCACGGCGGGCACGGTGAGCGACAAGACGGGGTATGCGCTGAGC
>JAQVMG010000165.1 GCA_028703755.1 Thermoplasmata archaeon
CCAATTTTTCTGCAGCTTTCACTGCCCAGGGAAATCCGCCCTGGGTCCACAGTCTGATGACCTGGACGCCCCGCTCGATGAACAGGAATTCCAATATCATTTCCTGCGCCTCCTCGCCGAGGCCTTTACCCCAGTGTTCCTTGCCCATCGCGATGCCGAATGTTGCATCAAACCTCGCCGTGCCCTCATGGTAATTGATATTGCCGACCAGCGTGCCGTCGTGCTTCTCGATTGCAAGGATTGCAGCGTTCGGCTTGGCATTCGCTTCCTCGAAGCGTTTTTGCATCTTCTCAGGCGTGAAGTTGAGGGGAAGCCTCTGATTCCATGCCTGTGTGAATAGGTTGTTCTTCAGGCCGGCAAAATATTCGTAATCCTTTTCTGTAACAGGTCTCAGCCTCACCAGCTTGCCTTCGAGCTTTTCCCTCATCTGCGTCCCCCCTTGCTGACCTGCAGATACTCTGATTTGAGGATGTCGAAGAAAAGAAGGTCGCGGTATTGGCCTTGGGAAACGTCTACTCTCCTCATTCTGCCTATCGGCCGAAAGCCTATGCGGCCCAAAAAGGCGGCGGCCCCGCGGTCCTCTTCCGGAACCGCTGCAGTTGCCTCATGTCCGGGGTTCTCAAGGAAGGTCCTGTCCAGAAGCATTTTCGCCACCTCTGTGCCGTAACCCCTGCGCCGGTGTTCCGGCCAGATGATGAACCAGCTGTGAGGTGACCAGGTATCCCAGCTTGACGACCACTCGCCCAGTCCAATGAAATCATCGCCGGAGTATATCGAGAAAATCGCGGAATTCTGTTTCTTCTGCTTCTCTCCGATTTTCTCCCTGATCTGGGCGAGAGTTAGCGGTGACCAGGCTGGCTTGTTGTCAAACAATTCAAATAACTCAGAACAGCATTCGCCGTTCTGCCGCCTGTGTACCTCTGATTCGTCCGAGTCCTCCAATGATTTGAATACGGGCTTGCCCAGGAGCTTTTTCATTGTACCTGTCCTGCCATGACAATGACCTTGCGGATTTTAATCTTGCGCAAACCCTTTTAGCCCAGGCACCCTGTCCAGCAATTTCTGATTCTGGCCCAGAGGGGTTTTACTATCTATCGCCCGCCTGACCAGCTGAGCGGCGCTTATGTTACCAAGGAGGTTACAGCCGATGACCAGGCCGCCTTTCACCGCGATGCGAAGATATGATTCCGCCTTTTCCTCTTCATAAATTCTGACGGATTCATCCTCGGGCATGAAAGCGCCGATACTGAATATGTCCACTCCGACAACCTTAAGGAACGCCGACGGAGCGACTCCGCGGAACTCTTCAGAACCTCCGGCTGCATTGGCTCCTGCAATGCGGCCCTGTTCCATCGCAATTGGCCACAGGCCGTATGTTTTTCCTTCGTGCTCAGCTACATCTCCAGCTGCGAAGATGTTATCCATGCTCGTGGCCATCCTGCCGTCGACCGTAATCCCTTTCCCAGCAGCAATGCCCGCCTCCGCAGCGAGCTGCGTGTTTGGCCTGACTCCCGCGGATATCAGCACCAGGTCCGCAGCAAGCGTTCTGCCGTCGCCCAGCAGGACGCCGGAAGCTGCGTCGCTTCCGGAAATGCCCTTCACCTTGGCTCCGCAGATCACAGACAGCCCCAGTCCTTCAAGGCGCTTTCTCAGGAATGCGCTGGCCGGTGGCGCGAGCTGCCTCGACAGCATCCAATCTGAAGCTTCCAGGACCGTGACCTTTGCCCCGCGGCGGTTCAGGCCGGCAGCAAGCTCTATCCCAAGAAGACCGCCACCGATGCAGACGCACCTGCTCCCCTGTTTGACCTGGCGGATGATCTCGCCAGCTTGGACCACTGTTCGCAGCGTGAATACGTTTTTCAAATCTGCACCGGGAATCGGAGGGACGAACGGGTTCGCGCCTGAAGCAATGACTAGGCGGTCGAACACCATTTCCACACCGGTTGACAGCCCAATCTTTTTTTCACCGGGAATTATTCGCTCGACCCGGGCATGCATGTGTTCTATACGATTTTCCTGATACCACCCAGGGCTATTGATTTCAAGTTTATCCGGTTCAACATCCCCGGCTATCAGCCGTGTTAGATTAAGGCGGTTATACGGGAGACCCGGCTCATCGTGAATAAGAACGATCCTTGCTTCATTCGATACTCCCCTAGCGGCTTCGGCTGCGGTGACGCCTGCAATTCCGCCACCGATGATTATGATTGTGTTCTCCGTCTCCATATTTTCAAACTCCTGTGAATCAACCAGACCAACATGATATATGTATAAGATTTCCTGCCTCGTCCTCGCCGGAATGAAGAAGTCTTACGGATGCCCCCTGAAGGGTATAACCGTGACTGAAGAACCAGCCTAATTCGGGAGGTGATGCGTCGTAAGAACGGATGAACATTCCGGTTTTGCCTGCAGCCCTGGCAGAGAGTTCGCACCGCCCAAGAAGGATGTCGGCAGTCCGGATGTCATCGGCTACCAGCAATTTGAGAACCGCATTCTGGCTGTCCTCGAACATATCATGGGTGTGAACAAGAGCATGGGCAGGACGCGAATTTGATTCTTCAACCCATATCTCGCCAAGATTATCGGAAATATTGCTGTCGAATTCCTTAGAGTAATCAAGCCCGGGCTGGATTTCGGACCAGAGCTTCCTGTACCTATCCATTGGCTCATCGGCACGGAACTGTCTTTCGGGACCTTGTCCCATGCGTTCGGGAGGTACATCGCCCAGCACCTTGTAAAGAACATGTGACAGTCGTTTTGCTTTGAATCCGAGCTTGTTGTAGAACGCCAG
>JAQVMG010000053.1 GCA_028703755.1 Thermoplasmata archaeon
CGTCAAAATCTTCGAAGGCGGTCTGGATAGCATTGCCTTTGCCGATGCCCTTCTGCTTGAGAAGCCTTGCACCCATGGCTGAGGCTATCTGGCAGGTCATGTCCTTGCTGTGACCGTCCACTACCACTATGTCGACCTTGTAGCCAAGGTCAGTGAGTTCTTTTTTAGGAATTTTACTGATGACGCGCCCTATTGTTTCCGCTTCGTCCAGGGCAGGTAACAGTATTGCGATGTTGTTGGTAGACATAAGCCCATCCGTTTTCCTAACTATCATATGTATTATTTAAACCTATCGAATAAAAATACCAACAATACTGAAATTCATGCCCGCAGAGGTCTGGAACTTAAGCTCACCCAGCTGTTTCCGGAATGATATTCGGCTACGAGATAAACTTTATATCCGAGGTCGGGACTGACAGAGATGATGAAACAGCGGGAACAGCTCATCGCAGATATGCAGAGTGTGCTTGAGGAAACAGGATTCGCCACATCCGACCCAAAGGACCTGGCACATGTGGGTTTTGACATTGTCGCAAGGCGCGGACAGACAATTCTGATTGTCAAGGTAACACTCAATGCGAATTCTCTGAATGAGAGCATGCTTGCAGGCATGAAGACACTGGCGCATGCGGTTCAGGGTTCACCGTTGCTTCTCGGAATAAAATCCGGAAATGAGAGGCTTGAGGACGGCGTCTCCTATTCCAGGTCGGGCATTCCGATGATAACGCCCGGAACATTCAGGGACCTGATTGTGGACGGCATTCCGCCTTTGGTATATGCAGCCAGCGGCGGGCTGTATGTCAATCTGGATTCTGAGATACTGAGGAAGGCCAGGGAAGGCGGCCTCTCTCTCGGAGACATGGCTGAGATCGGAGGCGTCAGTAGGCGCACGATACGGATGTATGAGGACGGCATGAACGCCAAGCTGGAGACGGCAGTAAGGCTCGAGCAGGGGCTGGGAGTGGAACTCATTGTCCCTATCGACCCCCTCATCGGCAGCCAAACAGGCAGGCTTTCGCAGAAACCCGAACCCGCTCACGGTCTGGCGAAGGAGATTTTTGACAAGCTGAACAGAATAGGCTACGATGTTCAGACAGCGACCAAATGCCCGTTTGATGCTGTCGCCCGGGACAGGGACGTGATCCTCTTCACAGGTGTTGATCTCAAAAAACCCGGTCTTGATAGAAGGGCAAAGGCACTCGCGAATCTTTCGAGGATATTGGAAAAATACTCTGTCATATTCGTCGACAGATTGGGGGAAAGAGTCAACCTGGAAGGCGCGCCGCTGATAGGATGCGGGGAACTTAACAAAGCCAGGGACAAGAAAAAGGTAATGGAACTGATAGAGGAGCGGGTATGATGCCCGGAATAATATATTTGAAAGGGGCCGTGCGGGGCCTCGTTCCTGAGGGGGAAAGAGTTGTTTCCCTGATAGAGAGTATCTCGCCCGATGCGCTCGGCCTGACTGTATCGAATGAGGGGCTTGAAGCCCTGAAAAATCCTGCGATGAACGCGGGCGGCGGAAAGCCAGTGAATGTCGAGGAAGAGATTTACATGAGGGGGCTGTCGAAATTCGGCAAAGTTGTCAGACCGCCGCCGTGCTTCTCAATGGCAGTCCTCCGTTCTGTCAAGGACGACATCCCCATCAAAGCCCTGGACATGGACGATGAACATTACACTGCGGCGTATTGCAGGTACGTTTCCACGATGGACATGATGCGCCAGGGAAGGGCGGGGAAATCGCTTCTCAGGTACAGATTCAAATCAACCACTGCCGCGAATTTCGTGGTGGAATGGGACAGACTTGTAAACCGATTTTCCGGTTACCGGAGTCTCGAGAAAGCAAGGGAACGTTGGTTCGCCAAAGGGATTTGCCGCCTTTCGGAGAAATACGGAAAAACACTCATCGTCGTGGAGCTTGAGCGCCTGCCCGGTTTGGAGTCACAGCTTCATTCAATGGGCTGTGCGTTTGAAAAGGTTCATTGAACAATGCATAAACGGACATAGGAGTCATTGGCTATGCCGTCGCCGTTCAGGTCGGCTGCCCCGCTGACGCATTCCGCCCGGATGTCGTGAAC
Source organism: Thermoplasmata archaeon (assembly GCA_028703755.1). Lineage (GTDB taxonomy): Archaea > Thermoplasmatota > Thermoplasmata > SG8-5 > SG8-5 > UBA147. The sequence goes on from JAQVMG010000053.1 coordinate 2,079, forward strand.
ACCGGAATATATGATGAATGTTCCATTGTCCTGGGACATTACAGGAACTGACGGGGACAGAATCTGAACCATCTGTTCCGCCTGCCCGCTGATTGTGTACCTGATGACTGACGCCATGCTGCCGCCCGGCGGACTTCCGAAGGTTACATTGCCTATCCGGGCGAAACTGCTGTCCGAAGCATCGAAGGAGATGACCGCGCTGTTGCCCGGCCCGGATATGTAAATCAACTGGACCTGCGAGATGAAACGGTTTATCTCAGAGATTAGGGATGTTTCGACCCGGCTTCTGTCATAGGCCTTCAGCGAACCGAACACAATGGGCACCGTAATGGCGAGGACAACCATTGCTACAATCATGGTGAGAGGGAGGCCCTCGACTGCGTTTCTGTCTACGAAGAGACGGGGTCTTGGCCGAAGATGGCTAATTCTTGTTTTTTGCCTCTCGATAGGTTTGTTCAAAAGACCACTACAAAGGCTGTTCTCTCTGTATAAACCGTGCCTGTGAATTTGCCAAGGATGTCTATGTTGTTGGTTGTCCCTGTCTGGATTGCGGGAGTTACAGAGAATGTCGCCGTGCCGTCGGCCCCCGTTGTGAGGACCTGCGTTTCCACGTTCGAGCCTGAGATTTCGATTACTGCGCCTTCCAGGTAATTTCCCTTTGTATCCCAGGCCGTGACTGTGATCGTTGTCTGATTGTTGTTTTCCACGGAGGTCGGCGTTACAGTCAGCGAATTCAGGTCCACCTTGCTTTGCCAGGGTGCCAGCCATCCGAGCACAATTACGAGCACTATTGCTGCAATTGCAACCATGATTATCAGCTGCAGGGGCAGGCCCTCAACAGCGCCGCTGTCATTCACGTTCAGTCTTTGAAAATTTTTCATTTTTTCCACCACTGCGTCGGACAGGGGCTTTCACTATATAACGCGAACCCATAGGTTAATTACCGAAAAGTTGTTTATTAAAAACCCATATGGGCCGGTTGATGGTCACTTGCGAGGTTCAGGCCCTGAAGGGCTTTGTTATGTCATTGGAGAGTGGTTTGTAACGTGGAACTGATAATAATGCTCCTGGTCCTTCTGGTAGCTGCCCGTGTGGCGGGAGAAGTCGTCGAACGGCTGGGCCAGCCTGCAATCATCGGGGAACTGCTCGCCGGGATTGCCCTGGGACCGACGCTGATTTGTCTGATTGACCCACTGAACCCGGATACGGACGCATCGCTGAAGCTCACACTTGACATTATCTCCATGCTGGCAATTTTCTTCGTTGTATTCTATGCCGGGCTTGAGCTGAAAATGGAGGATTTCATCGAAACAATGAAGGGCAGCGGTATGTTTTTTGCACTGGGTAGCTTCATAATAACATTCTGGGTCGGGTTTGGAGCAGGGCTTTATTTCATGGATAATTACACAAGTGCGGCTTTCATGGGCCTCTGCATTGCGATTACCGCCCTTCCGGTTTCGGTGAAAATTCTCAGTGACCTTGGAAAAATTCACACAAAAACAGGCAATGCCATCATCGGAACCGCGATGGTTCATGACATCATAGCAATCACTATGCTAAGCGTCATAATCGGTCTGAACACCGCAGGTGGGATGGCTGACCCGTTCACATTGACCGTGATGATGCTGAAGATTGCCCTTTTCCTTATGATAATTTTCGCTTTCGAGCGATCGTTCCACCTCAAAGACGGATGGCTAGCTTCGAAACTGATCAACCTAATGAACAAGATAAAAAGCAAGGAGGCGCAGTTTTCGATTGCCATAATAGTTTCCATGTATCTGGCCGTCCTTGCGGAATTCCTTGGGCTGAGTTACATAATCGGAGCGTTCTACGGAGGGCTGATATTCTCGAGTAAAATCGTTGGAGATAAGAATTTCCTGGCAATCAAACGCGGAACGTCCGGGATTGCCATGGGGTTCTTCGCGCCCATATTCATTGCGTACCTCGGTCTGATGTTCAATCTGTGGGAACTTTTGCCGATAATGACGCTGTTCCTTGTGATATTAGCCCTGGCAATGACCAGCAGATTCAGCAGCGGATATCTGGGTGCCAGGATGGCCGGATATTCCAACGACGAAGCAAAAATCGTCGGTGTCGGCCTCAATGCGATGGGAATGATGGAGATGGTCGTTGCCCTGATTGGTTTCCAGCACGGCTTTATCGGGCAGAACTTTTTCACAATACTGGTTGGCATGGCTCTGATATCAACGCTCATAACCCCATCTCTGCTGAAATACCTGTACAAGAAACTGCCGGACGAACCTCCGCCGGCAGAACAGAAGGAAGAGGTATTCATTCAGGAATTACGCGAGTGGCTGGCCAAATAGAGCGGAGAATCAATATTCGGGATTAGTATTATTACCGGCTTAAATGTCTTGTAATTCATGGTCTCCCAAAAAACCGGTAAAACCTTCTTCGCAGTCTTTGTCGCAGGACTGATTGTTTCTGTGGGCGTTATGTCTTACATCTATTTTGACGGAGGCCAGGAACCATATTCCGGGGACCCGGAATTGGATGCCGCTGAGGAGAATGATATATCAGGCGGGGAAGATTTCGCGCCGGATTTTACTTTCTATGCTGTAAACGGAGGTACAGTCAGCCTCTCCGACCTGAGGGGCAGGGTTGTGGTCATTGATTTCATGGCGACATGGTGTGCGCCCTGCAGGGATCAGATAGTCAATTTGAAACAGATATACGGTGAATATTCGGAAACGGACGTGGTGATTGTTTCAGTCGATGTCGACAGCAGTGAGACATCGGCTGAACTTCTTGCTTTCAGAAATGAGTTGGGTGCGTCCTGGGACTTTGTCATGGATACAACCGGGATCAGCTCAGTTCCGGAATACGATGCATCCTCGATTCCGACAATGGTGTTCATCGGCCGCGATGGATCTATCGCCAGCAGGGATGTGGGGACTATGAGCGTCGGAGATCTTAGAGATGCCATTGACCCGCTTCTCTGATGTGAGACCTTAATTTTTTATTGCCCCAAACCCTTCCTTGGAGCCGTATTTCCTGATAGCGAGCCACATCAGCAGGAAAAGGCCGACGGATGATACAGCCGCGCCGAAAGTGAATGTAGCCCAGCCCCCATAAATATCCCAGATAACACCGCCCGCTATGGCCATCGGGAGCGCTGCTATACCTATAGACATATTGTAAAGCCCAAGGGCGGAGCCGCGCAGATTGCACGGCGCAAGGTCAGTCACCAACGCTTTCTGGACTCCCTGCGTCAGTGCATACGCGAACCCGTAGAGCAGGAAGGCTGCTAATGCCATCCACAGGTTGCTGCACATCGAGGCGATGATGAACATAAGAAACAGGGAAGCATAACCAATCAGAATTATCGGGTATCTTCCGACGCGGTCGGACATTGACCCGGCCGGAATGGAAAAGCCCGCATAGACAATGTTGAAAACCAGGTAAAGAAGTATCGCGGTCGTCGCATCCGCGCCGGACTCCTTTGACATGACTATCAGGAACGACGTCATGACGGAGGTTACAGACAGTATCCCCATGGCCGCTATGAAAACCTTGAGTTCCAAGGGGAATTTTCCGATATTTCGGAATATGGGATCGTTCTTCTTCGCCACCTTTTCCTGCGTTCTCTCTGATTCATCCAGGAAGAAAATCAGCAGGACCGCAATTAACGCCGGTATCGCACTGAGGAGGAAAATCGTCCTGTAATCCAGGACCAGCAGTGAGACCAGAACAAAGGCAATCGCAACGCCCACGGCCGCCCCGGCAGTGTCCATGGCTTTGTGGAATCCGAAAGCCTTGCCCCTGGTTTCGGGAGTGCAGGAATCTGCAAGAAGCGCGTCCTTCGGCGCGGCTCTTATTCCCTTGCCCACACGCTCGGCAACCTTGAGACCGACAACATGCTGCCAAATGGTTGAAAAAGCGAAGAGCAGCTTGGAAACCATGGACAGCGAGTAACCGGCTGTCATGAAAGGGGCCCGCCTTCTGACACGGTCGGACCAGATGCCCGATACCGCCTTCAGAATGCTGGCCGTGCTCTCAGCCACCCCTTCCAAAAGGCCGACGATGAGCATGGGCGCCAGCATAACCTCGGTAAGAAACAGCGGCAGAATCGGCACTATCATCTCGGAGCTGGCATCGGTCAGGAAACTGATGAAACCGATAAGAATGACATTAAGCGAGAAACCGCCGATGTAGCGCTTGCCGGCTTTGGAGGTCATTGGGGGGCTATGGGGGTGCGCTTAGAAATAGGTTGGGACTGAGGGCGGCTGATGCTTGAAGATGCAATGCGAAGGATGAACAAAACGCTCCAATGCCAGAGCATATAATGCAAACTTTTCATTTTATTGCTGAGAGAAAGTTTGCAGATATCGTCGAATCACACATGATTTTCTAATGGCGATTCGACGTATCGGTGCCTAGCAGCATATTATAAGAGGTGCTAGGCACCGACATTGTCGCCAGCACATACAGGTAGATGGTACACCGCTTCTCGGCCCCGCCACCCCGTGAGCGTTGGTAGTAAACGGTAAGGCTGCTCCCGTCAGGGCCTGACCCGATATCCGAGACCAAGCCGACTCCCGCCGCCCTCCGGCTGCGGTATTTCGGCACCTCCAGCCCCACGGGACAGAGCCTCATCGTCGCGATGTGGTCCGCCTGCATGTCTGATACGCCGCGATCGGCCGTCACCCCCGCTGAAGACGGTTTCGGTGTATAAGGGGACGCCTACCCCCCCGGTTAGCCTAGCGATATCTGTTAAGTTGGGGGCATATTTAAAACTTAGGCGGGGAAGAGTTTTGAATTATGATATTTATGGACACGATTTTTAAACTGGCACCTAGCCAACCATCCCTAGGTTCAGTTCCAGCCAACTTCATCATGCCTCGGCTGGATTACATCTCATGATATCTGGAGGCCGGGGTTGTGGGCCAGATTGGGCGAATCTGGCCTGGTGACAATTAAGCTCATACTTAGAAATCCTCGGGTGTAAGCCCGGGGATGTATCTAAATCGGCACCTAACCCGGTGCCTGGTCCCATCCAACCATCCCTCGGTTCAGGCCCGGCCAAACCACCATTATGTGCCGTTCAATCCTTCTCCTTAACGGATTCCCAGAGGCGGCGCTGAGATTCGGAAATATATTTGGATTCCTTCACAATGTACTCGATTATCGTGTCCATTACAAGCGGGTCTTTGAAGGATTTGACTATGCTTTTCGTCAGGGTTGCGTCTTTTTCACCCCTTTCCTTTATGCGCCTGTATCCGCTGCTGTTGCGCACGTCGCCCACCTTCAGGATGCTTTCGGTGTCGCGGGATTTTCCGGTCCTCAGTTGAAATACGGCTAGTGTTCCCACAACCGTGCCAGCAATAGTATCGAACATCAGGTCTATCATGGTATCATTCAGGCCTACCTGCAACCCTGTGCCGACAAGCAGGTCTGTCATCCATTCCATGAATTCCCAGAAAACGCCCATGCTCATAGCGAAAAAAACCGTCAGGAGGCCGAAACCGAGAGGCGGCATCTTAAGGATTTTTAAGCTGTACGTCAACACATACAGAAGGGCCACGGCCATGAAGGATATTGTTGCGGAGGAGATGAAATGCGTGATGTTGTCATAGAAAGGAATCGCCGCATACAGGTGAGCGTACCCGCCAATCACATGCAGGAAAATCGAGATTGTTATTGCAAAATCCAATATGACCGGCAATTTGACGTTGAAATCTTTTTCCAGTATTGCAGGTGTGAACACTATTAACAGAGATAGCATGGTTCCTGCCAACCAAACCCACTCGCCTTTGAAAAGGACAATGAAAGCCATCACAATCAGGATAATCTTCAGATTGAAGCTCACATATCGTTCCCAGTCAAATTTCACACTGCCATATTCGCCTTCACCCATGGTACCACCTTATTGATTATATGGAAATTTCCATTATTAAAACTTCCCAATCGAAATGTTCAACAACCGTACTAACCCGTTTAGTGTTTGTATCAAAATCGGTATATATGCGGACGCTCAATTTTCTCCCGGTGATAAAAATGAAGAAAATAATATCAATAATGATCGGGCTCGCATTCCTGATGGCGGCGCCACTGAGCGTCATAGGGCAGGTCACTGAACCTGAACCGGTAGATCCGATAGATGACGACTATTATGACCCATACTGGTACTACTGGCCGGAGCCGAGCGGCTTCAACTATACCGACGGTGTGGCCAACGGGACATATGTCGATTTCGTTCTCGATGAGACCACCGGAACAATCTCCGATTACACATCGACTCTGACCGATTACAACTACTTCTATCCGATGGTCTACTACTCCGAGGGCCGTGAGGACGGGACCGATGCCGGATACTACCCGCCGGACGTATATCAGGAGCCAACCCAGTACACAGTAGAGTTCTTTGAAACAATAGCTTTCGAGGACTTCGTTCCGAACGGACACCCTCTGGTGCTCGGAGAGACATTTGTCTACATGGGCGATAACTTCATGGCCACTTTCTCTGATTATGAATATTCCTCGCTGTATTTCCAGTTTGGAGAACAAGACGGAACAATGACCCTGACTGTGCCGGACGGCATTGAGATATCCGAGTACCCTGCGTATTATGAACTGTATGATATTGAACCGGGGAACATCACGGCTGTCGATTATGCCGACATCGACGGAAGCGGCGATGTCTCTTACGACGAATACTACGGATATGCAGACCCATACTGGGACTACCAGTGGGATGAGGTATACCTGAAGGCCGGCAACATAACCTGTTCCATATGGGTAGATGACGGCACTCTGGAGATAGAGGGAAACGAGATAATCATACACACAAACCCCGGCGCCTATGTCAGTGCGTATTCATGGATTGAATACGGCTGGACCTACGAGTACACTGAGCCGTGGTACGAGGATATATCCTCCGAGGATGACAAAGGTGCCCTGGAAGACGCTATTGAGACAGGCCTCGTCGCGGCAATCGGATACCTTTACATGAACGGTGAGGGAGCCCACGAATACAGCGACTCGAACACAATGAACGACCCGTCATTCCAGCTGGAGTTCATGAATGTCGAGCAGAACAGGTTCGAAGTGATGGTTGATTCCGAGATTGAGACCGGAAGGATAGTCACTCTCAACGTGAACAAAGACGCGCTTGACGCCGATGATATCCAAGAACTGCGCGTATTGCTGGATAACGAGGAGATAACAGCCTGCGATTCAATGGAGGAACTCGTTGACCTTCAGGACGGCCCCGACGCCGGTTACTACATGGTCTCCGGCAACAGCCAGAACACGATATTTGTCTATGTGCCCCACTTCTCGACGCACATAATCTCCGTCGGACTGGCTGAGGCGATCGGTTCAGTGAACCTTGTCGTGCCCGGTATCATCGCTGCGGCATTCATCGCTGTGGCCATCGGCCTGGTGGCATACCGCGGAAAGCGCAACAAGGACGATCTCTGAGCTGTCCGTAAGAATGCAGGGCCGCACAGGCCCTGCAAATTTTCCAATATTAGTTTATATTTGAAACACTTCTGAACCCCGGAGGGTAATCATGGATGAGGTTGAGATATTCCTGAGGTTGGGATTCATGGGCCTGGCTCTGATACTCATGGCACTCACTTTTGCGTCATGGCACAGGGCTAAGGAGGGCAAGCTGCTGCTTGCGGCGGCAGGTTTCGGCATAATGGCTGCCGAAGGCATTCTGCTGGCACTGGGCACGGTCAGTGCCGACATCGAGGCAAAGAACACAATAGTGATGATGGTTGGGCTGAATTTCCTGGCACTGGTATTCCTGTACCTGTCCATCCTCAAAAGGTGATGAATGCAGGAAGATCTTCTGGCACTGAAGAGCCGCCGGACAATTTATTCGCACATCTCCGGCAATCCCGGGACATACCTTCGGGAGATGGAAACATCCCTTGGCCTCAGCGTGGGCGACCTGCAGTACCATCTTGGCCAGTTGGAAAAAGCAGGCATGATACGTGCTTACGACGACGGCCGCCGGAAGGGCTATTTTGTCGCTTCGGAGGTCCAGTATCTTGACAGACAGATGATTTCTATAATCAGGATGCGCACGCCCAGGCGCATCATAATATTCTTGCTGATGCATCCTGAAGCGTCGTTCCAGGAAATACTGGCAGAGTTCAATTTCACGAAGGGCGCACTGTCCTTCCACCTGAAGAGGCTGTTGAAAACAGAAGTTCTTACAAAGGCGAAGAGGGAGAGGGAAAGCATTTTCTCAGTCGCTGAACCGGAGAAGATGAAGAACCTGCTTGTGACCTACAGAGCCAGCATTTCCGACGAGGTGCTGGACAATGTCGTGGACATTTTCGCCCGGATATGATCATGGCCCGATCAACATATCTTTTAAATTCCGTGATTTGAAATATTCCTCTCGGAGAAGGTCCATGTATATCGTGTCCACGGCTCTGCCGTCGATTATGGTGTTCTCCCTGAACCTTACCATCACTTTGAAACCCAATTTTTCTGCAGCTTTCACTGCCCAGGGAAATCCGCCCTGGGTCCACAGTCTGATGACCTGGACGCCCCGCTCGATGAACAGGAATTCCAATATCATTTCCTGCGCCTCCTCGCCGAGGCCTTTGCCCCAGTGTTCCTTGCCCATCGCGATGCCGAATGTCGCGTCAAACCTAGCAGTGCCCTCATGGTAATTGATGTTCCCGACCAGCGTGCCGTCGTGCTTCTCGATCGCCAGTATCGCAGCGTTCGGCTTGGCATTCGCTTCCTCGAAGCGTTTTTGCATCTTCTCAGGCGTGAAGTTGAGGGGAAGTCTCTGATTCCATGCCTGTGTGAAGAGGTTATTCTTCAGGCCGGCAAAATACTCGTAATCTTTCTCCGTAACAGGCCTCAGCCTCACCAGCTTGCCTTCGAGCTTTTCCCTCATCTCCGCCCCCCCTTTCCGCTCTGCAGGTACTCTGATTTGAGGATGTCGAAGAAAAGAAGGTCGCGGTATTGGCCTTGGGAAACATCAACTCTCCTCATTCTGCCAATCGGTCTGAAACCTATGCGGCTCAAAAAGGCGGCGGCGGCGCGGTCTTCTTCCGGAACCGCTGCTGTCGCCTCATGCCCGGGGTTCTCAAGGAAGGTTCTGTCCAGAAGCATTTTCGCCACCTCAGTGCCGTAACCCCTGCGTCGGTGTTC
>JAQVMG010000166.1 GCA_028703755.1 Thermoplasmata archaeon
CTCCGGCCGAACAACAGGCGGCGACCAACGCGCCGGCCGCGCCGGAAGCGGTAACGAATAACAATGAATAATTAACGCAGGCAGCGCCATACGCTGAATAAACAATTCCGGATTTGATCAGATCAGCGAATCGAGCAGAATAACGTTCACTTCTTTGACACGTTGCAGGACCTTGTCGTTGGAAATCAGCGCGGTACTGTTTAATTCCATGGCCGTCGCCGCCTGAATCATATCCGGCAACGGCAGGTTGTATTTTGCCCTGAGAGCGCCGGCCATAAATCCCGCCTCCGGAGAAATATTCACCAATCGGATATTCGGCAAGCTTCGCAACGCATCCCGATAATGGTCGGCTAATGCGGTTTGTTTTGATTGAAGCGGTTTCACCAGTAATTCGGCCGCCGTCACCGGCGTAATCACTCCGGTAAAGACTCCCTCAGCCGCCTGCTGAAGCAGCCATTCGCAGGAACGTCCGTATTTCTGATCGTCCTCAAAAAAATAGATAAAGATCATCGTATCCAGAACGACATCATGACCGCCATGTAAAAATGAAGGCAATTTCATGCGCGCTGGTTCCATTCGGACCGCAAAGCGTGGACATAGTCCGTGGCGTCCTTGCCGTTTGCCAATGCTTTACCTATACCGCGCCAGCGCGCCACGCCGACCGGATAAACCACCAGGCAATGATCCCGGACCTCGATGTTAACCTTGCTGTGCGGACGCAGGGGGACCAACTTGCGCGCCGCGCGCGGAATGACCACCTGGTATCTTGAACCTACCGTTGCTGTACTCATACAAATGCCTCCTTGATCATACAAATCTAAAAACATCATATCATCCGGCCCGGGATTGTCAACTATCCAACGATATAAAAATCAGCGTTGCTTTACCGGCTGATTAACTTTCTGAATGAATATTAGCCGGTTACCACGCAATGTCATTGCATATTTTTAATATTTCAAAATCAGTAAAGCAAGCATATCCTGGCCAGGTCAACGCTTCAGTAGTGCTGATTTCTCATGGCGGTAACCATGATGATTTGCAAACAGTTACAAGCGAGAAAGCTTTTTTGGTGTTTTTACCGGCCATGAAATCGTAAAATCCTCTCAGCGTAGCTTGGCGTTTGTTTCTGCAACGCTGGATCCAATGAACCGCCAAGCTTATCGTGGCGCGACGTATCATCGCCAGATTCAGCGCGGAGGTTGGATTTCGAACGCGGCTACGGTCTTCTCCAGCCGTCACATCCAGGCGCAGATGCAACCCGTTCTCAATTCCCCAATAATCTCTATCTGCTTTCAGCATTTGTTCCGTAGGCATAGATCGGGAACTGATCAACCATTCCAATTCCACCTTTTCTTCTTTGAGGTCTTTGCGGTCTACAAACCGCGTTAATCGGGCGGCTTGTTCCACCGCTGGAAAACACGCCTGTTCTGCCGTCATTGCGAAACGTTGTAAACAACGCGCCTCGACTCGGCTGCGATTCAGTTCAACCTGTTGCACCGTATCCTCCGCCTGCCGAGGGGGAAAAAGCGCGCTGCAACCCGCAATGAAGTTGCCGCGCGCTCTCCGCTACAGTTTTCTGATTGCCTTTAACCGTAAACAGATAATCCGCTCCACATTCTTGTGTAATTATCCGCGCCGTTTTTGCTTGCGTATGCATAGCGTCGGCGCTCACCAGCATCCCTTCAATCGGCGCGCGGCGTAACAACGTTTGCGTTGCTGGTATTTCGTTGGAATCAGCCGCCACCCGTTCCGATCCCAGCCAACGCCCGCTTTTGACGCTGTAGGCGCTGACGATCTCCACTCCCTGACTGCTGAGTAATTCTTTCCCGTCAACCGCTACCTGATTGTCTTCGGTCAACCGTCTTCCCAATACATGATCCTGCCAACCCAACAACGATTTCTCCAGCGCCGCGCTGTCCACATGGCTCAGGAACCGGAAAAAAGTCGTCTCCTTCGGCGTCTGATACTGTCGTGGATTTCCACGCCGCGGAAACCGTAATACTGCCATCTGTTCCCGTGTAAGATTCGCGGCAAATACCGCCAAATCACGTTGCCCACGTTGCACTCCGCACAAACCCGCGCATACCGCCAAGGTCACCAGACTCGCCATCCGGTAATCTCCATCTCGCCGGCGCCAGTCCGGAATACTTTCAAAAAAACGCATCATCGCCGCCATCTCAACTCCCTCCCGCGAACACTCCGGAACCGCATCTGCCTCTATTTGTTTTATCCCTTCCGGCAGATTGCGCCCGCGCAGAACTGTTCGCGCTCCGGCTTTTATTTCCCGCACCCATAGCTGTTTCGGCCGCTTATGTTCCTCATAGTAATCCTGCCGGCTCCGTCCATATCCCTGCGTTTGACCCAACAATGTCCATCCGCTCGCCTTATAACATGTCCCAAAAAACATTGCGCTATCCACAAAGCTTTCCACCACCAGTATCGGATGGCCATATTTATGCTCCCAATCAGCGCTCAACCGATCCAGACATAACTTCATCACCCGACTCGCCAGATTCGGCACCCGCCGCTCACTCCGAATCAAATATCGGCTGTTATTCGCCACCAATCCCAACCGCCACCGCTTCTGCAACCGACTCCATCCGATCCAGCTTTCTCGCCTCTTCAAATTATATGCCGCCGCACTCCATGCCAACAATCCCACCCATTGCCCTTCATATTCAGCCACATAGCGTATCTGCTCTCCTACCAACGCCGCGCTATGCAGATAATGTTCCGCCTCCAGCAAG
>JAQVMG010000054.1 GCA_028703755.1 Thermoplasmata archaeon
GGATGACGAACTGTTCCCATACACGATTCGGGTAGTATCCGAGACAATGGGCTCGAACGGTTCATCCTCGATGGGCTCGACATGCGGTTCAACGCTGGCTCTCATGGACGCCGGAGTGCCAATTAAAAAGCCGGTCGGCGGAATAGCCATGGGAATCGCCACAATGGGCAAGAAGTGGGCCATTATAACCGACATCCAGGATCTTGAAGACGGCCCCGGCGGCATGGACTTCAAGTTCACCGGAACGAGGGACGGCATAACCGCCATCCAGATGGACACCAAGACCAGCGGGCTTACCAAGGAGATGATTCACGCGGTCTTCCCCCAGATGAGGAAGGCAATCAACGAAATCATCGACTGCCTTGTAGCCGCGATACCGGAGCCGCGCGCAGAGCTCAGCCCCTATGCCCCGAGGATAATCAGCTTCAAGATAGACCCGCAGAAGATCGGCGATGTCATCGGTCCGGGCGGAAAGAAGATCCGCGCGATAACTGAAGAACTTGACCTCAAGATTGACATCAACGACGACGGCCTTGTCATGATAACGACCAGCGATGTCGAGAAGGGCAAGATCGCAGAGAAAATGATCCGCGACATAGTCCGCGTGGTAGAGGTCGACGAGATATTCGAGGAAGCTGAAGTGGTCAAGATAATGCCTTTCGGTGCGTTCCTGAATCTGACGCCTGGCCAGGACGGCATGCTTCACGTGTCCGAGATCGAATGGGGCCGCGTGGAGAATGTCACCGACCGCGTCAACATGGGCGACAAGATCCGCGTGAAAGTCATCAAGATCGAAAACGGCAAGGTGGACGTCTCAAGAAAAGCCCTCCTGCCGAAACCGGAAGGTTATGTCGAGCCTGAGAGAAAGCCCAGGCGTGAAGGCGACAGGGACCGCAGGTCCGGCGGAGACCGTGACAGGCGCAGCAGCGACCGCAGAGGCGGGGACCGCCGCAGCAGCGACAGACGCGACGGCGACCGCAGGCCGCCCAGACGCCCGCGCGAAGACGGACCCAACCGCGATGGCTATGCCGGCGAGCGGAAGGACGAGCGCCTCGAGGAACTGCAGAAGCGCAAGACCGAGAAGAAACCCGAGGAAACGGAAGCCGGGGAAGAATAAATTCCCCGACAGTTCGTAACAACATGCCTCGCCTGTGAGGGCGAGGTATTTTATTCATTTTTTAGCAGGTGACAGGCAATCTAGGGCATTATGTTGCTCTGTATTGGAGAACCCCGCCTCCGCAGGGGCGGGGATGTCGGGTACTCGCCAGACACGGAAAAGTCTGGCGAAAGCATATTAGGCATTTTCTCAGCTCTGGCACAGATACGTTTCGTTCAAACTTCGTTCCCCAATCGCACAGCGCCGTAATCGGGTTAGCCGGTCCCAGCCCCCTATAAATGCCTCGCCCTCGTCATCAACACCAACGCAAGTATCATCACAGCGGCAAGCAGCGCGACGGACCACGTTTCCCTGAATCCCAGGATTGCCATTAGGCTCAGGTAGAAAAGCGCGATTGCGAGCACGAATGTCATACCCAGGATGCTCATCTGTTTGACTGCAAGTCTTCTCATCGTGGCGGCAGTCACAGGGGCAACATCGCCTGAGCTTGCCCGTTGGAACCTGAGGGCCATGTTTGCAGTCTCGAAATAGGCCAGGATTGCAATCAGATATCCCATCTGAAGGATGACCGGCTCGGCGCGGACAAGGCTTATGAAGTGCAGACCGCCAAGGATGAAGCATGAGCCGCCGACGAGGATCGGCCGCACCGGATCCAATGTCTTCAGGATGTATCCGACGGTTGCATTCTCTGACTGTTTCGTGAAGAATGCCAGGGCTGCAATAATTATGACTGCTGCAAGCCCCCCGGCCTGCTGAAGCACATTCCCGACACCCCTGTAATAATGCCAGGATGTAACATGCCAGACAAGAAGAACCGCCAGGAAGGCGAATGGCAGAACCTTCATGAAACCGATGTTCACCTTCTGCTCCGCGATGCGTCCACCCCCTTCAGTGCCTTTGCCAGCGGGTCGTCGGTGTTCCAATCGACTATTCTGGCGTATCTGCCCAGCTCGTTGATGAGATTGTCTCTCTCGAAGCCAAGAATACGCGCAGACACGGTCTTTCCCCGCGAATCGCCCAGCATCTGCGATTCGAGCCTTATCGGTGACGGCGAGAGAACCACGACATCGTAACCTCTGGCGCAGAGGTCCCCGATTGTGATTACTATCTCTCTGTCAATCAATGTGCTTATCACGATTATCTGCGATTCCAGCGGGAAATAGCTGGTTACCATCCATCCGACATTTTCGAATGGGAGCAGGCCCAGCGGTTTCACGTCGAGCAGATGTTCGCTTAGTTTGTAGAACTGGCGCTTTCCGAAGGCCGGATAGACTTCGTCGATTATATCTCTCAGGACGATGAGTCCGACTCTGTTCTTGTCCTTAAGGATTTTGGAGGCCATGGTCGAGGCGGCGCGAACGCCGTGCTCAACCGCGCAGTTCTGGATGGGCCCTACGTTTGCCTCGAGTCTTGCATCCAGTATCAGTGTCGCATCGCCGGAGCATTCCGCCTCGAACTCGTTGGTCAGCAGGATGTCGCGCCTCGCAGATGCTTTCCAGTTTATCTTGCGCAACTCATCGCCGGTCACGTAGTCTCTCAGTCCGAAGAACTCCGTACCGATGCCAACCCTCTTCGATTTTATCTGGCCCACCCAGTTCCTCGTCTTTCTCGGGGCGATGTTCAGGCCTTTGGTCGGTTCAATTCTGGCGACGACAGAAAATTCCGAACATTGGTTGAACACTATCAATGCCTGATGGAGGCGCCCGGTGTCCATGGCGGTGAGTTCCATCCTGTCCAATTTGTACCTACCTCTCAGATTGCATTTCAGAGTGTAACTGAAAGACTGCTCCTCTCCCGCATCCAGGCTCATCAGCGCGCAGTTCGTCCCCTCTTTCAGCTCGAGATATTCTGGGAGGCAATCCTCCACCTCAAGAAGCTCGACGTTCGGGCCTTTGTTGCGGACAGTGACTTTCACTTCAACTGTGTCGTCTGCCATAACGCGCGTGTCGGAGATGCTGCGCTCCACCTCGAGCGCAGCTTCATTCTCATCGAGAAGGAACGCAGATATTCCAAGGTAAACGACCAACGGAAGCGACAGGGCGACCAGTGTGCCGCTGGCCAGGAAGAGCCCTGCCAGTATGCACATGATTGCCGCAACGGCCAGCCAGAATCCCTTAGACGAGCGCATGCTCCCTCAGGACCTCGCCTTCGGCACCGGAACGGTGGCCAGAACCTTGTCGATGATGACCTTGGGCTTGATGCCCTTGATCCACGGGTCTGGCTTTAGTATCAGCCTGTGCGCGAGTGCCGGCACAGCCACGTCCTTCACGTCGTCAGGAAGGACAAAATCCCTTCCTGCGAGCGCGGCTCTGGCCTGGGCCAGCTTCATCAGTGCCAGAGAGCCGCGGGGGCTTGCGCCGACCTCCACCTGGCCGTGCTTGCGCGTCTCCTGCACAATGGAAACGATGTACTTCTCGATGTCATCGTCCACGTGGACAGTTTCGACCGCAGCCTGCATCTCCAGTATCTGGGCAGGCGTCGAGACACAGGAAATGGCGACTTCGTCGGTTCTTCTTGTCCGCCTCCTCTTAAGAATCTCTGCTTCGCCGCTGGAACTGGGGTATCCGATTGTGAGGCGCATAAGGAACCTGTCTATCTGTGCTTCCGGCAGAGGGTAAGTGCCCTCGTACTCAATGGGATTCTGAGTGGCTATGACCATGAAGGGCTTCGGCAGTTTGTGCGTCTCGCCTTCCAGTGTTACCTGGAACTCCTGCATCGCTTCCAGGAGAGCGCTTTGCGTTTTTGGCGGCGCTCTGTTAATCTCGTCCGCCAACAGGACGTTGGTGAATATCGGTCCCTTCCTGAGCTCGAACTGGCTTGTCGAGCGGTTGAGGACGAACGTCCCTGTGATGTCAGCAGGCAAAAGGTCCGGTGTGAACTGCACTCTTTTGAAATCGCATCCGATGGTTCTCGAGAAAGTATTGGCCATCAGTGTCTTTGCGAGGCCGGGGTAATCCTCGAACAGGACATGCCCACCGGCCAGGAATGCCAAAGTCAGCTGTTCTATAACTGCGTCTTTCTCCACGATGGCCTTGGCCACCTCGGTCCTGATCCCTCTGCAGTTCCTTGCCACCTCATCTATTTTCAAGTTGTCGCCTCCATGTGATTCAATATCTCGTCAATCTCAAGCATGAACCTCTCTCCTCTTTCCCTTGATTTTCCCTTGGTCTGAGCCTGCGATTCCTCAGATTTCTGAGCGCCTTTCCTGCGCGTCAGAAGGAACTGCGCCAGGAATTGGTCGCCCACGCAAGTCACATCCCCGTCCTCCAGCATTCCGATGACCTGTTCCCTGTCAAGGCCCCTGGCCAGCGCAATTCTGTCAATCGCTATCTCGCACACTCTCTCCCTGATGACCTGCTGGCTGTACACGTATCCTTCGGCCGCCCTGCCGAAGGCATCGGTAAGTTTCGTCAACTCGCCCGGGTAGCTGGTGACAGTCTTTGCAATCGCTTCAGCCTCAGCATGCTTCACAACCCCTCTCCGCATGAGGTAAATAGCCACAGACGCCATCGCCGTTACCAGTGCGAGGACTATGAGCCATCTCATTCCCCCGCTGTATGCTCCGAAGAAGAGAAGCATCGCAATCGGAGTCGCTGCGAAGAAACATACCGCAAAAACCATCGTGAGGATATTGCCCGCGGTCGCATCTCCGACCAGCAGGAACAGTATGTCATCCAGCGAGTGTTTTTTCTTTGCAGCCTTCCTGTTGATATAAACCATGTCCCTGACAGAGTGTTCATCATCCATCGCCGCTCGCCTCCTTGCCTGCCGCGGGCGGCCGGTATTCCAGCAACTTCACCCTTACTGCTTCCAGCGCACTCACTGCGCGGCCGCTCTCCTCTTTTCCGAGCTCATGCCGGCTGTAGCGTGCTTCCTCAAAAATGTCGATAAGTGCCTTCATCTGTTCCTGCGGGACAGGAAGGTTGTCAGCAGCAATTTTTTGAAATTCCCGGGGTGTTAGATGTTCTTCCTCCTTCACGCCGTATTTTGCCATGACCTTGCACATATCGGTGTAGCATCGGATAACCGTCGCTCTTGTGTCGGAACCGCCTGCGATTGCATCGATGGTGCGCTGTATGGTCAAGGCCACTGCTTTGGAGTCGCGTTCTATATCCGAGTAATCGAGTTTTGCCGAACGCATCCTGAAAATATTGTTTATTCCGATGAAAACTGCAATGAAGAACATGAAAACCACACCAAGCACCCCCAGGGTGATGATGGTTTTCATGGCGTCCGGGTCGCCGGTTCCTTCAGTGAAACCGCCGGTGCCGATGTCTCCTCCGCTGCCGTCAGGAAGCAAGGAAGTGACTTCACCGCCTGATACCTTGCTCTCGATGTTTTCATAATAATATCCGAAAGTCAGGAACAGGCCGCATATCACAAGCAATGCCGCCAATTGGACGGAGAACCGCCGCCATTTCTTCCTGTCCTTGGAGGCGGTGAATGAGATCACACTGATGATAACGACTATGATGCAGAATGCAAGGAATCCGAAATACGCCCATCTGAGGATCTCACCGGCTGATGAACTGGTGGCCACATCGCCCGACCCGCTGCCTCCAGGGTTGATGAATTCCGGGATGCTGTCTTCCCCGATGTAAGGTTCTCGATATTGAAAACGAGATTTCCCAGAGCGAACACGAAAGCCATCAGAAGGACCGCGGCCGCCAGCTTGCTGAAATCGCTGTTTTTCATGTCACCGGCAACCAATGGCAGTGTTGATATAAAGTAATTCCGGGAAAAACTATTTCATAGGTTTCACAAAACTCAGGTAGCTGTTCGAAACAGCAAATCCCAGACTGCGGTACAGGTCAAGTGCGCCTGTCGGGTTTTCAGAATCAACGCCCAATCTCGCTTCTTTCATCCCCCTGGATTCCAATTCCCTCAGGCCTTTGCAGATGAGGGCCTTGGCAATCCCCTTTCCCCTGAAATCCCCGGAAACGCAGACATTGCTGATGTATCCGCGCCGTCTGTCCAGCATCTGATTCTCTTCCGGTTTGATGTAATTGTAGACGCTGCCGACTATCTCGTCTCCGTGGCAGGCGACATACCACAATGTGATGTCGAAGAACGGTGAGCGCATTTTAGCGTCCAGCCTTTCCTCGGACCAGTTTTCCTCGGCGAACATCCTCTGCCCTCTGAACGCCTCTCTGGCCACGGACCAGGCAGTCTTCAGTTCATCCTCGCGGACCTGTCGGATTGTAATTCCCGGGACTTTTTTTTCTTCAGTCTTTCCAAGGGGGCGCACCATCTCGAAGAACGTTCTTCCGAGACTGTAACCCATGCTCCGGAAGAGTCCTTCCAAAGGGGTGCCGCCGACGCACTGCGTCTCGAAGGCCTTCTCAACTTCCGGCGGATGGCAGGAAGCGATATCCGCCAATCTGAGCTCCGCCCGTTCGATGAGTTCCCTTCTTGCCGAAGAATGTTCCGGAAGCACGAAACTCGCGACGGAATAGAGCCGCCTTCCGCCGGAATATTTTTTCCACCACACTCTGGCATGTCCGATTATTTTGTCTTCCGATTCAAGGATTATCACATCCTCGGCAGGCAGCATCTCGGAAAATTCCGAATAACTTTCAGAAAAACTTTCAAAATCCTCGAGCATGTTCATTCCGTCGGCGATGAGGCTGACCTGCGATACGGTATGCATGCCAGGCAGGTCAACATCGCCCTCGAAAAGGCGGAATGCCAAAGCGGTCATCCGCGCCTCATTTCTTCGGCTTGGGGACTTTTTCCCAGTCTTTCAGAAATGCTGCGATTCCCAGGTCAGTTTGCGGGTGCTTGGTCATCTGTTGGAGGACGTTCCAAGGGATGGTCGAGATGTGGGCGCCTGCCTT
Source organism: Thermoplasmata archaeon (assembly GCA_028703755.1). GTDB lineage: Archaea > Thermoplasmatota > Thermoplasmata > SG8-5 > SG8-5 > UBA147. The sequence continues at coordinate 6,955 of JAQVMG010000054.1, forward strand.
GGCTGCCTCAAGAACATGTATCGGGTGGCGGACGCTGGCTGCGATTACCTCCGTATCGTACGCGTAATTGAGATATATCTGGACTATGTCGCGCACGACCTGCATCCCGTCATGGCCTGTGTCGTCAATCCTGCCGACGAACGGGCTGACGAATGTCGCCCCGGCTTTGGCGGCGAGAAGTGCCTGGTTGGCAGAGAATACGAGCGTCACGTTGGTCTTTATCCCGCGGGCCGAGAATTCCTTCACGGCTTTCAGTCCCTCCGGGGTCATTGGCACCTTGATGTTGATGTTCTCGTGGATCTTGGCCAGCTCCCGGCCTTCCTTGACCATTCCGGGCGCATCGAGGCTTATCACTTCAGCGCTAATTGGGCCGTTCACAATCGTGCAAATTTCTTCGACGACCTCCCTGAAATCCCTTCCCTCCCTCGCTATGAGGCTGGGGTTGGTTGTCACGCCGTCTATGATGCCCCAGGCGTTCGCTTCCCTTATCTGTTCGACATTCGCTGTATCAAGAAATATTTTCATTTTATCTTCCTCTTCTCTTAATCACATCATGTGCCGCATCGACAATGTTGTCAACAGTGAGACCGTACTTCTGCATGAGCTCCTCCGGTTCGCCTGACTCTCCGAACGAGTCGGGTATTCCCACACGCCTCATGGGGACATGGGCATTCTCAACAAGGACCAGCGCGACAGCCGCACCCATGCCCATGACCACGCTGTGCTCTTCGGCCGTGACCATGCAGCCCGTTTCTCTTGCTGCTTTGACTAGGATCTTCTCATCCAGCGGCTTGATTGTGGAAAGGTTGATGACCCTGGCGCTGACCTGGTGCTTGGCAAGTTCTTCCGCCGCCTCAAGGCATTTCGCGACCATTATCCCTGTGCCGACGAGTGTGACGTCGTCACCCTCGCGCATGAGTGTCGCCTTTCCGATTTCAAAGTCCTGGCAGTCCTTACCTGATGTGCAGACCGGAACATTGGCTCTGCCCATTCGGATGTAAACCGGGCCGTCATATTCGGCTGCGGCCAGTATTGCCTTCTCGGTCTCCGGTGCGTCAGCCGGTACGACAACCGTCATGTTGGGAAGCGCCCTCATTAGGGCCAAGTCTTCAATCATCTGGTGAGTGGCTCCGTCTCCGCCGACGGTGATACCGGCATGGGTTGCCACGATCTTCACGTTCAGCCGTGGGTAGCAGACGCTCTGACGTATCTGGTCATAGACCCTTCCGGTGCAGAATATCGCGAACGAGCTTGCGAACACCACTTTTCCGGTGGATGCCAGTCCTGCGCATGCGCTGATCATGTTCTGCTCGGCGATACCGAAATTGTAATGCCGTTCGGGGAATTCCTGGGCGAAGGCTGCTGTGCCGACGGATGATGAAAGGTCGGCGCTCGCGACGACAACGTCCTTCCTTGTGTTGCCCAGGGCGACCAGCGCCCTTGAGAATGCGGGCCTCTGAGGTTCGAGGTTCCAAGCGGCTTTCTTCATGCGTCAGCCTCCTTCAGTTCTTCCATTGCCTTCTTGTATTGCTCCTCGCTCGGGACCTTTCCGTGGAAGCCAACTGCGCCTTCCATGAAACTCACGCCTTTGCCCTTTATCGTGTGGGCTATGATTATCGAAGGCATGCCCTTCGTGTGCTTGGCCTTGTTTATCATCTCGAGCAGCTCCGCAATGCTGTGACCGTTCGCCTCCAGCACGTTCCAGCCGAACGCGCGCCATTTATCGGCAAGCGGTTCAATGGACATAATCTTGTGAGTCGGGCCGTCCAACTGAAGCATGTTGCGGTCTATTATGGCGATGAGATTGTCAACCTTGAAGAAGGAAGCGGCCATTGCGGCCTCCCATATCTGGCCGCAGTCATTTTCCCCGTCGCCGACCATGACGTAGACCGTATAGGGCCTCCTGTCAAGCTTTCCGGCCAACGCCATTCCGAGGCCCATGCTGAGCCCCTGTCCCTCGCTTCCTGTCGATGCTTCAACGCCCGGTGTTTTCCTCATATCGGGATGTCCCTGTAGCCTTGAACCGATGACCCTGAAGGTCTTGAGTTCTTCAACCGGGAAGTAACCCGATTCGGCCAGGCAGGCGTAAAGTGCCGGCGCAGCATGGCCCTTGCTCAGAACGAAGCGATCGCGATCCGGCCACTTCGGATCTTCCGGTTTGTGGTTCATCACGCCGAAATAAAGCGAGACCATGATGTCTGTTGCCGACAGCGAACCGCCGGGGTGACCGGAACCTGCAGTATACACCATCTGGATGATGTGCCTTCTGACCTTCCTGGCAACGCCCTCAATCTCCTTTATCCGCTCTTCGGAAACCTGATTTTCCATTGTCCTCACGCCCTTATGGAGATGGGGAAGCTAACGCAATTTATATAGTTTAGGAGACGGCCTGTCTATGGCTGACCGGGACTTCACCCCAAACCCGTAATACCAAAGACGGCAAACTGGCACCGTTCAACCTGTTCATGCCCCGGTCGCTCATCGGCATTTTATTTTCAAGGCCGGGGAGGTGTTAACACCGGCTCACAACCCGGTACCGAGGTCCGTTCGACCCGTTCTCCAGGATTCCCACACCCAGGCTATCTCCAGCTATCCCCATCGAAAACCTTAAAAGCCCTCCCAACAATGTATATCGGCACAAGGGTCTGAAACTTGGGATGCCGTCAAGGGGGATGTTCTGAATCGGTAGCTGAGATAGGCCACTTGCTCGCAGGCCAAAGTATGACGAAGATTGCAGCCAGCTCGGAAATGAACCTGTATTTCAAGCGCCTCCAGGACGAGGCCAACAGATGCTACGAAGTTGCAGACGAAGCCCGCAAAAAAGGCTTCGATCCCGAGACTAGGGTGGAGATACCGCAGGCAGAAGATTTGGCCTCCAGGGTGGAGCAGCTGCTTCAGATACAGGGCATAGCAAAGATCATCCGCGAGGAAGCGAAGACCCACAACAGGGAAGAGATGTCCATCATCGTAGCCAAGAAAGTGGCCAAGGAATTCCAGGGACCCAAGAACATAGCGCTGGACCGCGCGGTTCGGGTTGGTCTGGCTGTTTTGACGGAAGGGATCCTCGTGGCTCCGCTTGACGGCATAGGGGATGTCAAGATTCACAGCTCCGGAGACGCAAGCTACGCCTCAATTTCCTTCGCCGGACCGATACGGTCAGCCGGCGGAACAGGCCAGGCGATGAGCGTTCTCATCGCGGATGTGGTGAGGAACGAGCTTGGGATAGGTCCTTACATCGCAACGAATGATGAGGTTGCCAGATGGCAGGAGGAAATCCCTCTCTACAAGCGCCTTGTCAACCTTCAGTACCTTCCTTCCGAATCGGAGATAGACTACATTATCAGGGGCTGCAAGGTCTGTGTGGACGGCGAAGGTACCGAAGATTCGGAAATTTCCGGATTTCGCGACCTGCCCAGAATGGAGACCAACCGGGTCAGGGGCGGTGCCTGCCTGGTCGTCGCAGAGGGTCTCGCCCTTAAAGCGAAAAAACTGAAAGGTCACGTGAAGAAACTTGGCCTCAACGGATGGGAGTTCCTGGACAAGATTGTGAAGGACAAATCCGACGATCCGGGCAAGGGCATCGAGCCCAGCGAGAAGTTCATCAAGGACATGGTGGCAGGCCGCCCGGTTTACTCGCACCCAAGCAGGAAGGGCGGTTTCCGGCTGAGGTACGGCCGTTCCAGGACCGCGGGGCTTGCCTCGATAAGCGTCCACCCGTCGGTGATGTACCTGGTCCAGGAGACCATGGCAATAGGCACCCAGATAAAGATAGAGAGGCCGGGAAAGGCCGGGATATCAACGCCCTGTGACATGCTCGAACCCCCCCTGGTGCTGATGAAATCAGGCGAACTGCTCAGGATGCATGACCTAGAAAAAGTGAAGAAGATGAAGATGGCCCAGATTGAGAAGATAGTCGATATGGGCGAGATACTCATTCCTGTCGGTGAATTCCTGGAGAACAACCACCCGCTGGTCCAAGGTGTATTCGATCTTG
>JAQVMG010000055.1 GCA_028703755.1 Thermoplasmata archaeon
GGCCGGCAAGATGGAACTCCCCTGGCAGTATTTTGCGGTTCTCACTCCCATCCAGACGGTAGGGGTCCATGGGGACATCCGGGCTTACGGCCACACAGTGGCAGTTCGGGCAGTGCAATCCCTGGATGGAATGAGCGCGGCATATTCCAAGATTCCCCACGAGGTCCTGGAGAAGATATCCCTCCGCATAACCAACTCGATGAAGGACAAGGTGAACCGGGTTGTGTACGACATCACGAACAAGCCACCAGCCACAATAGAATGGGAATAATTGCATCTATTCCGACAAACACAGTTCTCAAAATTCTTGATAAAGTTTGTCGATACGGGCTAATCGGGCTTACAGATTGCTAATCCGATTGGCCCTAGTTTCAAACATTGCTCTTTATTATTACGAGAAAGTTTGAAACAACCCCCAGCTACTATAGAATGGGAATAGATAATATCAATTTGAATGGTTTGTTCAAAGGCATATTATTGCGGCATCCCCCCGGTGTGAGCCGGGGGTCATAAATTATCGCAATCTAAGTGCCGTTGACCCAGCGTTCTGAAGCATTCTATTACTCTGGTCTGCCAAGCCCCGCCTGTGAGGGCGGGGTGGCAGGCACTCGCCCCACCAGTATGTGTGGGGCGAAATGCATTACCCAGCTCTTGCATAGGATGCTTTTCTCTCATCCTTCGAGTTTAGGGGCGGTGATCGGTCCCGGGTGAAACCTCGCCAGGATGCTTATCATCCTTCGCGTTGTCCCGGGTCATCCGATTTCTCCGCCTCTACCGGCTTCTTGGGAATCCTGTGCCTGTTGGTCCAGTAGAAAAATATCGCAAAGATTATGATGGCCGCAGTAAGGACATAATAGAAGTTCGTGGTCTTGCAGGAATCGCATTCCTCGCAGTCCTCCTCGGTGCAATCGTCCTCCTGGGCCAGAGCAACGGAAGGCATGAACAGCATAATGGTGAGCACAAGAGCGACGGCAATCTTGTTCATGATGGTTCCAAGGTGCTGTGGGATATTATTGTTTCGCCTCATAAAACACTTATACCACAAGCGGTTTCCAGGCGTAAATCGCAATTGCCGAAGAGCCCCCTTCACGTCAGTGAATGTCACATTGGCCGAGGTGGCTGTTTTTTCAACCGGCCCGTGAAATCACAATCAAAGGTTGAAAAAACTAAGCCGAGTTCGACAGTGAGTAAATTATCACAGAGAATTCGGCGCTACGAGCGAATTAAGACCGTGCAATAAATTAATATAATTCGCGGGAGCCCCTCGGCATGAATCGCAACAATACGCAACTAAATGCCGAGGTGGCTCAGCCTGGTACCTTGGTCGAATCGCCCTGCGATTCGCCAGGCCTCGACAATCCAGTAAAAAATGACCTGGGCTTGTCTTCGGGAGTACGCAACAATAATACCATTCGCAAACAAAATGCCGAGGTGGCTCAGCCTGGTAGAGCGTCGGACTCATAGGGATTATTCAGACGCGAGGATGTCTTGAGATATCCGAAGGCCGTGGGTTCAGATCCCACCCTCGGCACTGTTTTTTATTTGACCCCCAACAAATAAGAAACAAAAAATAAAAAATCCGTCGAATTCCGGATTGATTGGAAAATATCCTGAGGAATTCGACTAGGACCGACAAACTAGCGAATAATTTCTGCATCCCATCTTAGTCTGTTTGTCGGCATTCATATGGAGTCGTTTCTCTCGCCCTTCGCATTGCATTCTAGAATCAACAGAACACGAGAGCAATATCTAACCCAAAGAAAAGATGAAAGAATTCGAAAGAGCGCATTAAATCGTTGGGGCATCTCGCGAAAACCTAAATAGCCCTTTTCCATCCCAGATTTGATGCTGTCTGAAAAGGAGATGAAGCGGAACGTCAAGGCTGAGGCCTCCAGGGAGCCGGACAAGTTCTTCCCGACCGAGGCTATGCGGGCCCTGGGACTGGAGCGGAAGCAATGCCCCAAGTGCGGCACCTTCTTCTGGACCGCGGATTCCGAGCGCCAGGTCTGCGGCGAGCCGATGTGCATCGGCGGTTATACGTTCATCGGCAAGAAAGCCTGCGAGCACAGGATGGATTTCATTGGCGTCTGGAAGCGTTTCTCCGAGCTCATGTCAAAAAGGGGTTACACGCCGATAAACCGTTACCCCTCTATATCCCGGTGGAACCCCACATCGGAATTCACACTTGCCAGCATAACCGATTTCCAGCCGTACGTTGTCAGAGGTTCGGTAAAACCCCCGGCAAACCCTCTTATCGTTCCCCAGACATGCCTCAGATTCAACGATGTCGACAATGTCGGCATCACCGGCCGCCACAATACCGGTTTCATAATGATTGGCCAGCATGCATTCGAATCCGCGGAAAATTACGATCAGCCGAAGTATTTCGAGGATATTCATGCATGGCTCACCCAGGGCATGGGTATCCCGCTGAAGGATTTCGTCTACCATGAGGACGCATGGGCCGGCGGAGGCAACTTCGGGTGCAGCCTGGAGTTCTTCTCGGGCGGCCTGGAGATAGGCAACCAGGTTTACACGATGTATGAGCGCGTGGGCGACAGCCTGAAACCGCTCGACATCAAGGTTCTGGACATGGGCATGGGTCAGGAAAGGCCTGCGTGGTTCTCCCACGGAACGCCGACTGCTTACGAGCCGAACTTCCCCACCGTGATGGAGAAGCTGTTCGGCATTGCAGGAATAAGCCCCAACGGCGAGGAAAAGGAGACGATGGCCAGGTTCCTGCCGTACTCCGGGCTTCTCAACCTTGACGATACGGATGACATCGACAAGATCTGGGGCGATATCTCCGGTAAGATCGGCGTCGATACCCAGAGGCTGAAAAGCCAGGTCATGATGAATGCCGGCCTCTACTCGATTGCGGACCATTCCAGAGGGCTTCTTTTCGCGCTGACCGACGGCGGGTTGCCTTCGAATTCCGGAGGCGGCTACAATCTGCGCCTCATTTACAGAAGGGCGATGGACTTCATCCGCAAATACGGATGGCAGATCGACATGGCAGAGGTCTGCCGGTGGCACGCCGAATATCTCAAACCGCAGTTCCCCGAGATGCTGGATGCAATCAGCGAAGTCAGTGAGATTCTGGAGAACGAGCAGGCGAAATACCTGCAAACCAAGGAAAAGGCACTCGCAACTGTGAAGCGCCTCAAGGAAAAGGATGCCCTGGTCTCGGTGGAGGATCTGCTTAGGCTCTATGATTCGCAGGGCATAACCCCCGATCTGTTGGTTGCCGAAGGCCTGGAGGTGAAGGTTCCCGCGGATTTCTTCAGCCAGGTTGCTGCGCTTCATGAACATTCCGAGGCCGCCGCCAAAACCAAGAAAGAGGAAAGGGTCCCCTTGGGCATGCTGCCGGACACAGGTATTCTCTATTACTCGGACTATCTCGCGCTGGATTTCGAAACCGAGGTCCTCGAAGTCCGGGATAACCATGTGGTCCTGAGGGATACAGCGTTCTACCCGACGTCCGGAGGCCAGCTCCATGACATCGGCACCCTTGAAGGGCCTACTCGGCTCAAGGTCGTTGACACCTTCAAGCAGGACGGTATTATCATCCACAGGGTCGAAGGCGATATCTCCGGCTGGGCGGCCGGAGTGCGGGCAAAAGGCCACGTGGACAGGGCCAGGAGAATCCAGCTTGCGCAACATCATACTGTAACACACATAATCAACGGCGTTGCCAGGAGGGTTCTCGGCAACCACATCTGGCAGGCCGGCGCCGAGAAGACCGAGGAGAAGGGCCGGCTGGACATCACGCATTATGAAGCGCTTACCCAGGAGCAGCTGGATAAAATCGAAGGCGGCGCCAATCAGATAATCCGAGATTCCATTCCTGTTGAATCCATGGTGCTCCCCAAGGACGAGGCTGAAAAGCAGTTCGGTTTCAGGCTGTACCAGGGCGGCGCCATACCCGGCCATTCACTGAGAATTCTCCGGATTGACGACCTGGACACGGAGGCCTGCGGCGGCACACATCTGAAGAACACCTCCGAAGCCGTCAGAATCACCATCCTGGGAACCAAGAAGATCCAGGACGGCATCGTGAGGATTGAATATGTCGCCGGGAACAGGGCCAAGGAGATCTACGAGGCGGACAAGGCCGTCCTGGCAAGGGTGATGGCAGTTCTGGGGACAGCCGATCCGAGCACGGTCGATAAGTCATGCCAGGATATCTTCGCACTGTGGAAATACCTGAGGAAAGCCGCAGGAAAAGCTGCATCCGCGCCGGAAGAGCTGAGGCAGGCAGCGCAGGACGAGGTCATCGGAAAAGTCAAAGCCGACCCGGCCTTCGCCAGCCTGGAGCATTACAGAAAGGCAGGAAGGCCGCAGTCAATCGAGGATGTGGCCCCGATATCCGGCTTGAACATCTCCAGGCCGCATGATTATATCAATTCCGCATCGGCAGGTTTCAAGGTCCAGAAGGAACATCTGGGACGGACGCTCATTCGGTTCCTGGCTGAGATTGACACGTGGATGGCGGAGTTAGGTAACTAAAAGCGTTGAATGCAATTTCCGGCAAACAATCGCGATGCATTCGACGATGGTGCAGTAACTTTCAATCGCTATATCCCGCACCATACATTTTGCAGTATGCAAGCAATCGGTGAATGCGGCAGCTAAATCTCAATAATACCCGCATTCGCTATGAATCAGCACATTAAGATCTGCATGATTCATCACGTTTCCCGGTAATCAGCAACCTAAAATCACTGAGATTAACGGGGCAAAACATTTTATCATCGCAGGTGCTATACTGCATTTGAGGCCGAAATGCTAACCTGTTTCATTCTAATCCGGGTCGAGGCAAAAAAGGAAGACCAGGTCTACGACAACCTGGTGAAGGTGAAGGAGATAGAAGGCATCAGGGAAGTTTTCGGCGAGTATGACATGATTTGCAGGATGGAGGCGCGCAACCTTAAGGAACTCCGCTCGCTGGTCATCCAGAAGGTCCGGAGCGTGCCGGGCGTGCTGTCGACGACGACGCTGATAACCTCCGAGTGATTCAGCCCGATTTCATCAGAAAGACTTATTATGAATTAATATATCTGGCGTTATGCACGGCATTGCGGCTGTTTGGCCGCAGTTTTGCTGGATAGATAGCATGGACGACTACGATGCGAAGGCAATAGAAAAAAAATGGCAGGACGCCTGGGCCGAGATGAATCTCTACAGTTTCGACAAGACCTCGGACAAGCCCGTATTCAGCATAGACAATCCTCCCAGATATGCATCCGGCCCGCTTCATGTCGGTCACGCAACACATTACACTCACATTGATTTCGCAGCAAGATTCAGATGGCAGACAGGCCACAACGTGCTCTTCCCGCTCTGCGTCGATGTCAACGGAATGCCTATCGAGGTCAACGTCGAAAAGAAGTACCAGATTCGCATGCGCGACACCCCCCGCCAGGAGTTCATCCGCCTTTGCAAGGAATTCGCCGATGCCAACATCGACCGCATCAGCATGCAGTTCAGGATGCTTGGCTGCTGCATGGACTCATCCCAATTCTACCGCACGGATGCGGAGTATTACCGCAGGTTAACTCAGCTCACTTTCATCCGGCTATACAACCGCGGGCTCATCTACAAGGGTCTGGCTCCGGTCAACTGGTGCCCGAGATGCGGCACAGCCCTTGCAGATGCAGAGGTCGAATACGAGCAGAGGCAGTCGGTTCTGAATTACATCAAATTCGGCGTTTCAGGCTCGGAGGACGGCGCAATGGTCGCGACCACAAGGCCGGAGCTAATTTGCACCTGCCAGATGGCCGCGGTTAACCCGAAAGATGAGAAGCTTGCGCATCTCATAGGCAGGAAGCTCATCACTCCGATTTACCGCAAGCAGGTCAGCATTATCTCGGATGACAAGGTGGACCCGGAATTCGGCACTGGCCTTGTGATGATTTGCAGCATCGGCGACAAGGACGACCTGGAGTGGATTTACAAATACAAACTGCCCATCGAGAACGGGATGGACGGCCAGGGCATCATGAGCCAGATCGCCGGAAAATACAAAGGCCTGGCCATCAAAGATGCAAGAGCGGCCATGATCGAGGACCTGAAGAAGGACGGACTGCTCACCAAGCAGGAACCAACCCCGCAGAATGTCGGGTCATGCTGGCGCTGCCACACCCCCATCGAGTTTCTCCAGATGCCCCAGTGGTTCCTCAAGACGCTCGATGCGAAAGAGGACATCCTGCGGATAGCTGACGAGCTCTGTTGGCATCCGGAGTTCATGAAGATCCGTCTCCAGGAATGGGTCCATTCCCTGAACCGCGACTGGGTCATATCCAGGCAGAGATATTTCGCCACGCCCATCCCGATATGGGAATGCAACAGCTGCGGCGAAGTCATTCTGGCGCGGGAAGAGGACTGCTATGTAGACCCGACTGTGGATGCCCCCCCGGTGCCGGAATGCCCGGAATGCGGCGAACATCTGCTTGGTTGCCCGGACGTTTTTGACACCTGGATGGACTCCAGCATTTCCCCGCTTTACGTCACGTTCTGGGAACGTGACAATGACCTTCACAGGAAGATATGGCCGGCAAGCCTCCGCCCCCAGAGCCATGACATAATCCGGACCTGGGCGTTCTACACGATTCTGAGAAGCCACTACCTGGCAGATTCAAAACCCTGGAAGGACATCATGGTCGACGGTTTCATCCTCGGCCCCGACGGAAGGCCGATGCATGCCTCCGACGGTAACGTCATCGACCCGCTGGAACTGCTTGATAAATACGGCACGGATGCCTGGCGGTATTATTCATCAACTGTCTCGCTGGGCGAAGACAGCGCCATTCGGGTGAAGGACGTTGTACATGGCCAGAGGTTCTGCGCCAAGCTATGGAACATACACAAATTCCTTTCAAAGGCAATAAAAGCCCCAGAGGCGGTCCCGGCGGAAGAGCTTCGGGCCTCGGACAGATGGATCCTTTCAGGTTATTCACGATTGGTGCGTGAGGTGACAAAGGATTACACCGAATTCCACTTCGACCGCGCAATCAGGAAGCTGGAGCAATTCGTTTGGCATGAATTTGCCGACCACTACATCGAGATGGTGAAGCACAGGATGACCGGCGAAGACAAGGCGCTGGCTTACACGCTCCATGAGATAGGCCTTGGCACGCTGAAGATGCTGGCCCCGGTCATGCCCCATGTCTCCGATGAGATTTATTCTTCAATATATGCACAGTACGACGGCGCAAAGAGCATCACGGTTTCGGACTGGCCATCGCCGGTCCATGACGATGCAAATGACATAGCCCGTGGCGAACTGCTCAGGGACGTGGTTGCGGCCATCCGGAGCTGGAAATCAGAGAACGGCATACCGCTCTCTGCCGGGCTCAGTCTGGTTGAAATCATCGGCGCAAATTCAGAACTGCTTCTGGGTTCCGAAAGCGACATAGCCGGAACCCTGAAGGCCGCAGATGTGGTCCTGAAATCCGAGGCGGAGATCTCTGAAAAGGTCATCGGAGTGAAACCGGTCCATGCAATCCTCGGGCCCAGGTTCAAGCAGGATGCGAAGGAGATCGCTGCGAAGCTTGCAGCAGTAGATGCATCTGAAATAGCCCAAGCCCTTGAGGCGGGCGAACTTGATGTCCAACTGGCCGGCGGAAACACGGTTCAGATTACAAAGGATATGGTCCAAATAATAAGAACGCCGATGCTGGACGGCAAGGAAGTCAAGTCCGTAACGGTTGGCGAAATGCTGATACTGATAGGCAAAGGTGAGTAAATGAGCGATCCGGTCAATGAAAAAGCGATTGAGGCATTGAAAGGGGTCCTGGACCCGCACACAGGACTGAGCGTCTGGGACATGGGACTGATACACGATATGAAGCATGAGGCCGGAGCCATAAGCCTCACCTTCATACCCACCAGCCCGTTCTGCCCGCTCGGAATCCAACTGGCCTTCGCGATCAAGAAGGCGCTGGCAAAGTTGGAAGGCATTTCCTTGGTCAAGATAACCATAGAAGGACACATGAATGCCGTTTCCATAAACGAGATGCTGGCCAAGGATTAGACCGGTAATCTCATCGTTTCTAAAAAGCCGATTACCGGCAACGTTGTGAATCACTAATGTTTCTCAAATGTCGATTCATGGCGAATGCTCTAGGTTGTAAAGATTCAGTCTCCGCATTCACCGTTTGCTATCAAATGATAGTAATTCAATGCCCTGATTTAACTGCGAAATCGGGAGCCGGGCCATCGTACAATTTCCAAGAATATCTGCATGAATTCAATTGTACTTACGGTAGCTGTTACTCATTTTCAGTCCAATTAAAAGCGTTGTGATAAATGGGCCAGGTTTTCACACCTGGTCCATTCATTGTTTGTTGTCTAGGGAACACTAGGCTTTGATCGTGAATCGGGGGCCGATTATGTCCCTTTCCCTTACCCCGGGAACGATACCGGTATTCACCGTTTTCCGTTCCTTTGGGGTTATTCCTGCGGAATGGTCTGCCGTTTCCACCGGGCATCATTCTGTCCGGCTGTTTGCGTCTGACGGTAACCATTGCCGCAGGTTTTGCATGCCGATTTTTTCCGGCATGCGGCGGCTCATCCGTAAATCCTGGGTGTCGGTCAAGATCTACAGGTTCATTCCTGCGCTCCAGACGATGTCGCTTTTCTCGTTGAGTTCGCAGACGTTGTGCATGCGTTCTTCCTGTATGTTGTCGATGTTGATCCCTGTCTGCCTTGCCATCTCGTATCTCTGTCTGTTCATGAGCTGTCTGAGTTTAAACATAGGATTGCTCACACTCCTCAACATAACTGAGAATGTCGTATTCCGCATTTGCGTAGACATTTTCTTCCGCTGTCATGTGTGTGCTCTGGGCCATTGCGTCCATCTCGTGAATGAGTTCGACCATTTCCGAGATGTCCTCGCCGCGGTTGTACATCTCAAATGCGAGGTCCCTGAGGTCCTGTATCGAGTGATACTTCATCCAGTCAATCATTTCGCTGTCCATACCCCGGAGGGTTCTCCAATCTCTGTTCTTCAGTTTTATGTATTCCACCATAGTGCATCCCTTCTGACGTTTTTCCATATTTCGTCTGACATTTGTCAGCCGCAAAACCTATATGTCGGTGGAGGTATATAAGCCTTTCGGAAGGTATATTTTAAGCTAGCCAGTGTGTAAATATATCCACAATATGTTGCCGATTTCACGTAAAAATCTATTGTCTGACGTTTTGTATGCCGTCTCGTATATATTCCATCAAAGACTTTAAATTAAGATATATTATTTACCATATATAGCCCTTTTACGTTGTCAGACAGACACCAAAGGGCCGCTGGTGAGCGCATGGGACTTCTGGATTCAATGAGCAAGGAGAAGAGATTATTCAACAAGGTCAGGAAACTTCTAGAGAGAGGAAAAACACCTCAAGGAACGAATCTCCCGCCGTCGCTGGACGCCTGTGCCAAAGCCGACCGGCTGATGGATGAGAACGTGAAGACAGTGGCTCTTGCGAAAAAAGAATTTTCTTCCCTGTATGTTATAATAGGAACAGGCTATCTGGACAACAAAAAGGATGCGGAAGCCCTCCGTTCGTTCGACCGCGCCTTGGCCCTTGATGCTCAGAACGTGAAAGCCATAATCCACAAGGGGCTGTACCTCTACCGCAACGGAAACACACCCCAGGCCATGGAGCATTACGACCGCGCTCTCTCAATTGATCCGAACAACAGGTCCGCCCTGGCCAACAAGGGCGTGGCCCTGGAGAGCCTGGGCAAGACATCGGAAGCGATCGCAGCTTACAATAAAATACTCGCCGCCGATGAGGTGGCAATTGATTTTTATGATAAAATCATCCAGCTCTCGCCCAAGGACCCGAAGACCTACAACCGCAAGGGTGTGGCGCTGAACAGGCTGACAAAATACCCCGAGGCTGTGGCGGTTCTCGAACAGGCATTGGCTCTTGACCCGAATTTTGTCGATGCAAGGGTAAACCACGCACTGGCCCTGGCCCTAATGAACCGGCATGATGAAGCTGTGATTTCCTTCAACAAAGCCATTGGCCTGCGGAAGGACGATACATTTATCTGGGAGCAGAAAGGCCATTCTCTCTACCGTCTCCAGAGATACAAAGAATCAGCGGACAGTTACACGGAATCCCTCCGCATGAAGTCAGATAACGTGAGACTCTGGATCATGAAGGGCATGAGCCTTCATATGGCAAATGATTTCGAAGCTGCATGCGGCAGCTATGACATGGCCCTGACCCTTGAAGCGGAGAACACAGCCGCTCTTATCAACAAAAGGCAGAGCCTCAAGAAGCTCAACCGCCACAAGGACATCGTAGAATCTGCTGACCGCTACCTGGCAATAGCCCCAAACGACAGGAACGCACTGCTCGACAAAGCCCAGGCATTGGCCGCTCTCGGCGACCCGGAAAAAGCGCTTATCAGTCTGGATATGGCTTTGCGGCTCTTTCCCAAGGACATGGAACTTCTGATAGAGAAGAAGGAACTGCTGAAACGTCTCGGGAGGCATGACGCCGTCGACGGGATTTGCGACACAATCCTTCACCTGGACCACAGGAATCTCGATGCGCTCTTTGACAAGGGTGCGGCTCTCTTCGCGCTTGGGCATTTTGACAAAGCCCTGCATCCCCTGGACAGACTTCTTTCTCTGCAACCCGCCAATATACCGGCGCTCAACAGGAAGCGTGAATGCCTCAAGTCGATGGGAAAGCATTTGGAAACAATCAAAGCCGCGGATGCGCTTCTGAACATAATTCCCGATGACAAGGTCGCCCTGATGGACAAGGCCACAGCCCTTTTCAATATCCCCAAGTACCAGGAATCCATTGATGTTCTCTCCAAATATGTTATGGCCAATCAGAGCGATGCCGATGCATGGTTCCTCAAAGGGCATG
>JAQVMG010000167.1 GCA_028703755.1 Thermoplasmata archaeon
CGCGAATTGAAAGATGCCTTTATCATTAATCCTTATGATATTGGGCAGACGGCAGAGGCCATCAAGCGCGGTTTAGAGATGCCCTTATCCGAGCAGAAGGATAGGATGGGCCGGATGCGTACTGCGCTGAAAGATTATAATGTTTTTCGTTGGGCCAGTGAGATGATCAAGGAATTAGCGCAGGTTCGGCTAGAAGCACAGGATAAAAAAGAATGAAGAATTTTTTTGATCAACGGGAAAATTTTAGAAAAGATCTCAAAGACAAAAAGCTTTTGCTTTTTTTGGACTTCGATGGAACTCTAGCGGCGATCGTTGATCATTATAAAAGTGCAACGATCCTTCAGGAAAGTAAGGCGCTGCTAAAGCAGATAGCCAAGGATCCAGGCTGTTGCGTGGCCATTGTCAGCGGCCGGGCATTGCCTGATCTAAAAAAACGCGTCGGCCTCAAGAATATTATTTATGCGGGGAACCATGGATTGGAGATCGAGGGGCCTGGCATTGCTTACACGTCATTTGTTAAGGCTGATGTCAAAAGTTCATTCCGCAAGATCAAAAATGATCTGCTCAGGCGTATTGGAAAGATCAAAGGTGTTTTGATCGAAGACAAGGGGTTGACGCTGAGTGTTCATTACCGACGGGTTGACCGTAAAGACCTCCTTTTATTTAGGCAGATCTTTTTAGAAAGCGCTTGGCCTTATCTTAAGAGCCGGAGGATCGGTATGAGCCAGGGGAAGAAAGTTTTTGACATTAAGCCCGCGGTTCAATGGAACAAAGGCCGCGCGGCTTTATGGCTCATCAATTATTTAGGACGCCGCGGCCATGGCCGAAAAACCTTTCCTATTTTTATTGGCGACGATGTCACAGATGAAACGGCCTTTATTGCCTTAAAGAAAAAAGGACTTTGTATCCGTGTTGGATGCGGCAGGCCCTCAGCGGCTCAATACTGCTTGAGGGATATCAATCAAGTTGCGCGATTTTTAAGAACTGTTTTGGATCTCAAGAACGGCCGTATTATTTCTAGAGGAGTGTGAAAATGAAACACGCTGTTGTGGGAAATTGCACAAGCGCCGCCTTGATCAGCCCGGAATGCTCGATCGATTGGCTGTGCCTGCCTTTTTTTGATTCTCCGTCGCTATTCGGCCGTCTTTTAGACAACAGGCAAGGAGGGCATTTCCGCATCTGGGCGGAAGATATTATTAGCGTGAAACAGCAGTATACTCATCATTCGCCGATCCTGAAAACGAAGTTTACGACTAAGAGCGGTATTTTTGAAGTGATGGATTATATGCCGCGCTTTTTAGCTCATGATGGGGAGGTCATGTGTCCGCCTGAGATCCAGCGTAATATTCATCTTCTGGAAGGCAATCCGTACTTGATCGTTGAGTTTAAGCCATGCCCTAATTATGGGCTAGCGGAAGCGAGTTTTTCCGTATCCCCAGATCATCTTAAGATCAATTCCACTAAGGGTGAATACAGCAGTTTTTATTTATATTCTAATCTGGATTTTAACGCCGTCTTGCGAGGCGAACCCATTGAGTTAAAAGAATCGTCTTATTTCTTGCTTTCCTATCATGAGAAACTGACTCCTGTGACCCAGGGGCGCATCTATTTGGAATATGAAAGAACGAAAAGCTATTGGATGGATTGGGTTTATCGCACAAGCGCTCCGCAGAAATATCGCGAGATCGTCCTGCGGTCGATCATCACTCTCAAGTTATTGATGTTCCAAAGGACAGGGGCTTTTGTTGCGGCACCGACGACATCCTTGCCGGAGATCAAGGGCGGAGAGAGGAACTGGGATTATCGGTTTTGCTGGATCCGGGATGCGAGCATGATCATTGATCTTTTCGCGCGCATTGGCCATGTCATTGCCTCAGAGAATTTTATTAAATTTATTCTTGGGCGGATGTTATTAAAAAGCGAAAATATCTCTGTCATGTATGGGATCAACGGGGAGAGCGATATTAGAGAACAGATCCTTGAGCATTTGGAAGGATATGAAGGTTCTCGTCCTGTGCGGATCGGTAACGGGGCCTATCAGCAGCAACAAATGATGTTTATGGAGAATTGATCGAGGCGATCTATTCGTATTTTGTCATTAACGCTAGGCATGAAGAAAAATTTAATGAAGAGCTGTGGACCGTGGTCCGTTCGCTTGCAAACCACGTGATCGAGATATGGCAGGAGCCGGATTGCGGGATCTGGGAACGGCGGGGAGCGAAGCAACATTTTGTTCATTCCAAGATGATGAGTTGGGTGGCGCTGGACCGGGCTGTGAAGATCAGCCGGTTTGTTGGGAAGAAGCAAAATGTTGAAAGGTATTTAAAAGTTGCGCAGGAGATCAAAAAGGATGTTTTAAAGAACGGCTGGGATCCGGAGCTGAACAGTTTTGTTATGGCGTACGGCTCTAAAGATCTCGACGCCTCCAATCTTCTCATGCTGCACTATGGATTTCTAGAAGCTGCGGATCCGCGGATGATCGGAACTGTCGAGGCCTCTTGTAAGAAACTTTTACGTGACGGATTTGTCATGCGTTATACCGCCGAAGATGAATTTGGCGTTCCTAAGAATGCATTTATCGTTTGTACGTTTTGGCTTATTAACGCGCTTTATTTGATCGGCCGCAAGGAGGAAGCGCGAGACATGTTCCATCGGGTGATCGGCTGTGCGAATAAATTTGGG
>JAQVMG010000168.1 GCA_028703755.1 Thermoplasmata archaeon
GATGCTGGGTCCGGGGAAGATGGGATTTTGCTAAGGCCCATCGGAAATATGAGACCCTGGGCGAGGGATTCCTCATGATTCCGGCATTCAACGACCTGTGCGGCGGCAGTCACGTAAATGACATGAGCCAGAGAAAGATAGGTACGGTGCTTAGACATGAATTGGCCGACATAAAACAATCAGAATTATTCCTGCTGGACGGCACCAATCTGGGGAAGGTCGGCGACAATTTGACCGGGGCAACTTATCGGTCGAAATAGATGTTTTTTCCTGTCACGCTCAGCGGAACACCCATTATCACATTGGACTTCATCAGCCCGAGCCGCTTGGCCGCTGCCCCGGCGCGGTACATTATCCTGTTGTCGACATTGTGCATCTGGGCTGTTTTTACCGCCGAGCCGAGGGCGATGCCCAGGTCTAGTTCCCGGAGCATGCAGTTCGGGCCCTGGAATTCTCCTTGGTGGCTGGCCTTGTTGAACTCAGCGCAGGTCGCGTATCCGCAGGCGCCGCAGTTGAGGCCCATGCCCTTGTGAGGCAGTACCCCGATGAGCACCAGCGCGCCGGCCTTCTCAATCCCCTTGGCATCCCGGTCCCAGTTCTGGGTGCCCTTTTCTTTGCCAATGACCAACATCTCCTTTGCAATGAGGGACATTTCCTCGGCCGTGCAAATCTTCACTTCGATGTAATCCTGGCCTGCCGCCTTCGGGGCTGTCACAGCCGCAATCCGCATCAGTTCCGCAACCATCTCTTCGCCGTTCATTTTATCACCGAATTTTTATAATATTGCCAATATCAAATTGAGAGGCCGGTTCTATGGAGGGTTTATTGGCAGCATGCTCCCGAACTGCTTTTTCGGATTCTTCCTGAGCAATCTCCGGCTTGTTGTTCTCCTGGCTCAGATGCGCCAGGGTCACATGACGGGTTCTGGGGCCGATGACCTGGACCAGCATCTCGGCGGATTGGTTATTCGACAGGTGGCCCTGCTTTCCGAGGATGCGCTTCTTGAGGAATGCCGGGTATGGGCCGTCTTTCAGCATCTGGACGTCGTGGTTGGATTCGAGGATGATTGCATCTGCATTGGCAAAATGCTCCGCTACACCTGGTGAAACATGTCCCAGGTCCGTTGCCATGGTGACCTTCGAGCCGTTCATTTCCACGGAGAAACCGACGGTCTGGCTCGCGTCATGGCAGACTTCGAAGGGCGTGACTGAGAAATTCCCAATGGAAATCGCCTTTCCCGGAACAAGGGCCGGTTCCGTTGTCAATCCGAAGCGCGCATCCATCCAATCATGGACCGGCTTTGTGGACAGCAACCTTGGCGAGACTTTCTTCTGTATCACCCTTGCGCCGCCGACATGGTCCACATGCTCGTGGGATATCAGTATGGCTTTTAAATCGGCAATGTCAAGGCCCGCCTGGCTAAGGCGGTTTGCAGTGGCTTTGCATGTGAAACCCGCATCCACGAGAAAGAGCGTTTCGCTGTCCCAGAATGCGACAGAATTGCCGCTGCTGCCGCTGCCAAGAACACAGAACTGGAAAGACATCAGTTCAGTTTCCCGGCGACCGCATTCGCCATGTCGAGCGTGCTGGCGCTTCCGCCCATGTCATATGTCCGAACCTTGCCCTCTTTGATAACCTCGGCAACAGCCTTTTCGAGCTTCTCGGCCATCTTCTTTTCGCCGAGCCATTCGAGCATCATCTTTGCTGCCAGAATGGTCGCGAGAGGGTTGGCCTTGTACTTGCCGGCATGCTTGGGCGCGCTTCCGTGGGTCGGCTCGAAGACCGCAAGTTTATCGCCGATGTTGCCGGAGCATCCGAAGCCGAGTCCGCCGACCATCTGGGCGCACAGGTCCGAAACTATGTCGCCATAGAGGTTTGGCGCCACAAGAACATCGTAATTGTGCGGGTTCTTGAGAAGCCACATGCACATCGCATCGATGTTGGCATTGTCCATCTCGATTCCCGGATAATCCTTTGCCACGGTTTTTGCAGTCTCCAGGAAAAGGCCGTCGGTCGCGCGGACCACGTTGGCTTTGTGGACGACGGTTACCTTTTTCCTGCCGTTGGCCTTGGCGAACTCGAAGGCTGCCCGGATTATCCTCTCGGAACCCTTCCGGGTGTTTATCTTGCATGAAATCGCATACTGGTCCAGTGGGACATCCTTGAAGTGCGAGAAGGTCTTGGGAGATATTTCTAGAAGCACATCCCTGAGCTTTTCAGGAACAGTGTTGAACTCCACGCCGACATAAAGGTCCTCGGTGTTCTCCCTGAACACGACAATGTCGATGTCCTCCTTGTAGTTCAGCGGGTTGCCAGCGTATCCTTTTATCGGTCTCAGGCAGATGTAAAGATCGAAAAGCTGGCGCATCTTGACGATTGGAGACCGGTAGACCATGCCCTTGCCCTGCAGTGCCGGGACCAGTTCCTTTTCAGCTTCCTTGACCGGCTTTGAAGTGATGGCGCCGAACATCGAAGCATCAACGCTGTTCAGCAGGTCGATGGTCCTCTGCGGGAAAGCATCCCCTTCCTTGCACCAGCAGTCCCAACCGATGTCGCCGTGAATGTATTCCGCATCGAAATTCAGTTTGTCCAGCACTATTCTTGCCGCTTCCATTACCTCATTGCCTATTCCGTCGCCCGGCAGCCAGGCGATCTTGTACTTTGCCATTTCACAACCTC
>JAQVMG010000169.1 GCA_028703755.1 Thermoplasmata archaeon
CCTTGGTCATCTCCTTCAGAATACCGAACATCTGTATTGGCATTTGCCTATCCGGAAAGGCATTTGTTGTGTTTTGAATGTAATGGTTGAATATCCGAAGAATCTCTGGTTCATCGCCGTCTCTGAACTCGCGAATAATGGTGCCCATGATATCCATTTCTCCCAAAATGAATTTGGGATAAATAAATCTTTTCAATATACGTAGAAGAAGTAGCCCAGTCCAATAACGGCAGCCGCGACCGCTCCGACGAACAGCGCGACCTTGGCCCAGGATATAGGCCTGAAGCCCTGAACTTCACCGGTCTGGCCGTTGACCAGGAAATGGTATGTTTTGGATTTGTATTCGTAAGCGGCAATCCAGACCGGCAGCAGAATGTGCTTGTAAGTTATATTGCTGTAATTGGTCTGGACCCTGAGGAATCGGTATGTGTCTCCGGGAACTTCCTTACCGCACTTGTCCCTCTCGCTGGCATTGACAATTCCCTGGGCTGTTCCCCAGCCCTGCTGCAGGTCGACGCCATATTCTTCTGCAAGGAACCCGCTGAGGAAATCCGGTTTGTAGGGTATAAGCTGATTCAGTTCGAATGGATATATCTTGTAAATCAGCTCCTGGTTCATCCCCCTGGAAGCGGGAACCAGCACGTCGTTGTAGAAGCCCTGCCTCTGCCCGTGGCTGGGAACCCAGCGGACCTTTCTAACCTGCCTTGTCCGCATCTGAGGCCTGCCGTTCACGTTGACCGTGTATGTTTCAGTTACATAGTAATAATACCCGCTTTCGGCAGTCCACTGGGAGAACGCATTGGTGTCATAGGTCCAGAACGGCGTGTAGATGCCCTTGATCAAGTCCAAGCGACTTAATTGCACCAGGTTGGAGGGAGTGAACCATCCCTTGCCGAGCCAGGTCTTGAAAAGGCGGTTGACATTGTCCTTGTCCACCTTGAAAGGAATGAGTGTCTCAGGCCGGATGAGGTCTTTTCTGGCAGGCATTTCCTTGACATACGGAGAATTGCAGTATGTGCACTTTCCGGCGGTTCTGATCTCGGAGGATATCGTGGCGCCGCATGAGTCGCATTGGAAGCTGATCGTCGCCCTATCCCAGCCAGTCTCCTTCGGGGCTGAGTAAAAGTCATGCTCCACTATCGGCTGGGCCTCTATGGGGATGATTTTCTCGGACTGACAGAACTGGCATTTCATGCCCTGTGTCTTGGGGTCGAACTCCAGGTGCGCCCCGCAGGAGCCGCATTCGAACTGGTTGGTCTGCGCCATTGGGCAGACATCTGTTTCCATGTCTATAATCTTTCCCACAATCCATAAATCCCCCGACGCCCATATCCGGCCATGGAAGAGCTTGCAGCCATCAAGTTCGCCGAGCAGAGGTCCAGATTCTTCGCCCATCTCTACAAAATAGACTCGGCGGAGGACATCGAGAACCTTCTCAAAGCCCATCGCAGGATGTACAAGAAGGCCAACCACCACTGCTGGGCCATGCGCCTTGGGTCGGAGGAGAAATCCAAGGACGACGGCGAGGTCGGCCACCCAGGAAAGGTGCTGGCCGAGATTTTGAAGAAGCATAAGTTGGAGAGCCATGCCCTGATAGTCTCCAGGGTCTTCGGCGGTGTGAAGCTGGGTGTTGGAGGGGTTTCACGCGCTTTCAGGGAGGCGGGGGAAGCAGTCTGCGTTCAGGCATCGGGCAAAGAGCCCTCAGGGGACTGAAGATGACAGACCGAAACTGGATAATCCTATACCTTATCGTTGGGATATTCTTCGGGCTATCAACCGGCGCAGGGTTGGCAATGGACCAGGGCGACGGTTTTAACGCGATGAAATTTATGCTTATCCTTGCTGGCATGATTTTGCTGATGGTCCTCATGGTGCTGAATTGGAAGGTTGGGCGGATTATCAGGAAGCTGTGAGGGCGGTTGGGACCCGGCACCGGTCAACCATCCCTAGGAGCAGTTCCGGCCATCCCGCTCATGCCTCGCCTGAATCCTTAATCTTACATGCTGGAGGGCGGGGTTGTACCGCCAGATTCATCAAATCTGGCGATTTGACACGATTACCGTTATCATCCTTAGGAAGCCTCGCCTCCGCAGGGGCGGGGAGGTATTGACATCGGCATTCAACCCGGTGCCGAGTCCCAGCCAACCATCCCTAGATTTAGTCCCGGCCAGCCGCAGTCTGCACACAAAATGCAATGCGAAGTTTGAGCGAATCGCATCAATGCAATCAACAAAGTTAGAAAAATCGGCCAGGCTGTGAAATACGCAACAACCTTTGAAGCAAATTATTGAGAAACGGTTGTTGCGGTTTGTGTCGAATTTCGCTGTATTTGCATATGGAAATTCGACCAAACTTCCACCTTCTGCATATAAAATAATAAGTGCCAGGTGGAAGTAATAACCCCCTCTGGCCCCGGAGCCAGCTAGGAAATATAGGATAAATTATCGTTATTTTTATCCTCATTTTTTATCGAGTTTTGATCGACTTTTCCTATTAGCATTTTAAACGTTTCTTCATTTATCAGACCCTTTTCCAAAGAGTCGAAAGCGCGTTGAAGCAAATCATCACCTGGTTTATTGTTGTGTTGAAATATAGTTGGCTGTATCTTCGCTGCTGGTTGATGTGTTGG
>JAQVMG010000170.1 GCA_028703755.1 Thermoplasmata archaeon
AAAAGTACACGGACGGCAAGATGGACGGCGCGGAGCTTTGGGTAAATATGATTGACTTCATTCTTCCTGCACCTGACGAAAGCACACCTCTCAACATCTACTGGTACGATGATTACGAAGAAGAGCAGTACTCCGGTTCCATAAGGGAATACCTTGAGAGCCGAGGCCACACTGTCACCTATCAGGAGGACTCTGTAGGCGTATGGCCGGACGCAGCCGCCATGATAGGCGTCTACGATGTCATCGTTGCGGAGCACACATGCGGCGGTCAGACCATCGTTAACCTTGACCAATGGTTCGCAGCCGGAAAGGGCTACGTCGCCCTTTTCGGAAGTGAGATGTACAACGATCCGCCGCAGGATGATTACATCATGAATCTGATGGGAGTTGGAGAAGACGGAGGTTACAACAACGGCGTATGGGGGCCCACGGACCTCACCTGGACGGATCCTAACCACTCCATTGCCACATTCCCCAATTCCGGATGGGAACTAACCAACATCCCGGCAGGGCAG
Source organism: Thermoplasmata archaeon (assembly GCA_028703755.1). GTDB lineage: Archaea > Thermoplasmatota > Thermoplasmata > SG8-5 > SG8-5 > UBA147. The sequence goes on from JAQVMG010000170.1 coordinate 516, forward strand.
TATCAGTACCTTGTGAACCTGAACGGTGGCGAGACGGTTGTCGAATGCCCGGCAGGACCGGTCCTCCAGACCATGTCCAATGTCGAGGGAAGCGGCAGGATCGCAGCCCTCGGCTCGAACTACCACTGGGGAGACAGAACCGACCCGGAGGCTAGGAAGCTGGTCGAGAACATGATATACTGGTCCAGCGGATTCAGGAACGCCGTATACCCAACCAATGTAGCCATATTCCAGACGACAGACCCCTGGGGGTACGATGCAATCCAAGAAGTCTATGACACTCACTTGATTCCCTACACGATCTTCGGCCCGGCCGACATCGGCGTCATTGACCTGACGCCTTACGACAAGGCCATAATCGTCGGAGGTGACGGGCAGGATGAGTCACTTTATGATGCAGTCGCTGATAATCTGGTGTGGTTCGAGGAATTCGCAGCTGCCGGCGGCGCTGTCAATGTCCATGTCGACGACTGGGGCGATTTCAACGACCTTCCCTTTGGGCTCAGTTCAGTCTATGACATCAGCGGTTCCCAGACAGTTGATATCGCCATTCCGGGACACCCACTCCTGATGACGCCGAACGTAATATCTGATGCGGAGCTCGACGGATGGAACTCGGCCTACCACAGGTATTTCACTGATTGGCCGGGCGATGCGGATGTCGTTCTCACCGAGGGAGACAAAGGCGGCAACTGGCCAGTCTGCCTCGATATCCCATGGGGCGACGGCCGCGTGATCGCCACGGGCCAGACCGTAGAATGGGCCTGGGGCCACGCATACAGCCCCTTCCTCGAAAACATATTGTTGGCAGGAAGCGGAAAGATTCTGCCGGTCTACACCTTCAAGATCTCACCGGCCGACCAGATTGGCATCGGCTGGGTAGGCGATTATGTTGATCACCCGATCACGATTAAGAACACGGGAAACGTCCCGAACACATACAGGCTCTTCTCTGAGCGCGGTATGTTCGAATGGCCGACCGAGATATGGAACGAAGGCAACACTGAAGAAATCAGCCACAGTGAGCTTCTTGAGCCGGGCGATGAATTCACATTCAACGCCAGGGTCCGCATCCCGAGGGTCGAGCACGGGGAGTTCGATGTCGGCACGATAGGGGCCGAGTCTGTCGGCAACCCCGCCATCCAGCGCTTTGTCAATGTGATGACAGTCACCTCTTTGGACGTGCCTTTCTACGATGACTTCGAATCCGGGGTCTTCGGAGAAGGACCGTACACGACCGAGGACTGGACCACGGACAACCCGGACTTTTGCGGCGTCAATGATTGGACTAGCTACTCACCGGACTATTCGATGTTCACGAACGGAGAACCTGTCACCGTGACCTCAGCGCCTATTTACCTGGCGGAAATGGACAGGGCAATAGTGAGTTTCATGGTGCAGAGAGGCGCATCGTGGTTCAGCGAGCACCCTGACGAACCGGATGAAAGCCTTGTGGCAGAATATTTCAACACCTACAACCGCTGGACGGAGCTTCAGACATTCATCGGCGGAGGGCCCGAGGGCGAGGTCTTCACCTGCCTTTATGAGCTTCCTGAGGACGCGATGCACCCGGCATTCAGGCTGAGGTTCAGGCAGACCGGCGGCTCAGGCGACGGTTACGATTACTGGCACATCGACGATGTTTACATCGGCGGAGGGCAGGCAGCGTTCGACGTCACACCCGAGGACCAGAGCAAGTATTCCGGACCCGGCGCGTGGGTGACGTACGACCTGCACATCGAGAACTTCGCACCGCACACCGATTGGTTCATGATTTCAGTTTCGGGAAACACATGGCCCACATATGCGCCGGAATGGATCGGACCTGTAGCTCCTTTCGGAGGCGCGGATTTCACAGTGGATGTCTATGTCACGGAGGATGCAGACCCTGACTTCGTTGACACGGCACAGATCGCTGTGACATCTTCCGTGAACCCATGGATGACCGATTACGCTTTCCTGCAGACAAATGTCGTGACTGTGCACAATCTGGACCTTGACATTTGGTATCCGACAATACAGGAAGCGGTGGACGGCGCCATGCCCGGAAATACGATCTGGGCGTATCCCCATCTCTATGAGGAGAGCGTGACCGTCGACAAGCCC
>JAQVMG010000056.1 GCA_028703755.1 Thermoplasmata archaeon
TCTGACGAGTCTGAGGCTTGCGCCGCCCTGGCCCATGCCGGTCGGTCCTGCGCCGCCCATGCCACCAACAACATCGGCATGGTTCCGTATGTCAACCCTAACACCAGAGTCGCAGTCCTCGGTGCACAGTCCGTGTCCCCCGTCACCGCATAGGCCGGGTGACATCCTTCCGCCTCCGCCGCCTCCGACCACCAAGAGGTTACCGGTGGACAGCATACTCCCCGCATTATTGTCGTCACGGACGCATAATCCGTGGCCGCCGTTTCCAGCCGTCCCGAACATGGGGGCATTGTCCATCCCGCCCATGCCTCCAGCGATGAGGGTGTTTCCCCGGATTATTAGCGCATGGTTGTCAGCGCTCCAATTGCCGTCGTCGGAAAGCCGCGGGCAATAGATGCCGTGGCCTCCGTCACCCGCGATGCTCCAATCGTCAAAATTATTCCCGCCGTTCCCTCCTTGAATTATGAAATTGTTTTCGATTACGGTGTTCTCGATATTAGGCTGGTTCATCGGATTTCCGACGAAATCTTCGATGTATATTGCATGTCCGCCGTCACCGATGCCGTCTCCGTTCCCGCCGAAGATACGGTTGTTGCTGATGTAGTTCTGGCCCCATTCCACAGTCCCGTTGATTCGGATGCCGTTCCTGCCGTTCTCATTGGACCAGGCAGTTGCATTCCAGGCAAAGATATTGTTGTCGCTGATGCCTGCGGTGGCGTTGATGACGACAATAGCATCTCCCCCGTTGTCGCGAATGGTGTTGCTGTTGATCCAGGTCGAGGGCCCTTCAATGTAAATCGCATTATGAGTATTGTCATGGATTGTATTCCCGAAAATTCCCGGGCCGAGGAATCCACCGATGAGAAAACCTATGCCGCAGTTCGAGATATCGTTGTTCTGGCACTGCGCCGTGGTCGATTCCAGACGGAAACCGACAGGGCAGCCGGTGACGATGTTGCCCTGAACCATCGGCCCGCCCATTGTTCCCAGCATTGTGATACCGGAATTGACGCTCTGGTCAATCATGCAGCCCATGATCTGGACCATGCCGAATCCCAAGGTGTGGTCTATGTAGATGGCATCCTGCGCGTCCATTATCTGGAAGCCGTTGCCCTGGAGCGCACCGGAGTCATGCACCCAGATGCCTCTCCATGTTCCGAATCCCATTGAATGGAATCTCGTTCCGAATCCCATGTTTCCGTCCATGGTTCCGAGAATCTCGATTGCGATGTTCATTCCCGGGTCCATCATTATGTCCAGGCCTCCGTTGACCATCAGGGTATCCGAAGGCATAACGGTTATTGTCTCGTGGACCTGATACATCGGAAAACTGCCTGTCACAGCTCCGCCCGACATAAGGACAAGGTCATCGAAAGTCAGCATCATTCCCATTCCGGGGGTCATGTACCCCATTGCATTCTGGGTGCCGGTAGGCAATACCATGAATATCCCCGTTAGCATTAAAATTGCCATGAATACCGACAATCCCTTCCTCAACCCAGCCATATTTTTCCCTCTCAAAGATACCGACATCGCCTCACTTCCTAACCCGGGAATAATAATGAATATCGGCATATTTAAATCATTTCATCATACAAAAATATATACCCCCTCAGAATATCCGATGCTTGATAATCATGGAAAAGGAGCATGCGTGTGCCTCTTGCGGCACCAGATTGATAGGAAAGGGCGACGTAGTATTCAAATGCCCGGGCTGCGGAGTGAAGGAACTCGGCCGCTGCGCCCAGTGCAGGGACCAGAGCGTTGAATACGGATGCCCGGACTGCGGCTATGAGGGCCCGTAAATTCAATTTTTAGGGTGATTTCATGGGAAAGGTTCTGGTAACATTCGAGATAATGCCGGAAGGTCTGGAAGTCGACCTCGGCAAGATGCGGACCGATGTCGAGACCAAGGTCAAAGGCACCGGCAAGATCGAGCAGGTTGAGTTGAAGCCCATAGCATTCGGGCTTCAGGCGCTCATGATGAACATCGTCGTCGAGGACGAGGAAGGCATGATGGACAGGGTAGAGCAGCTGATTTGCTCCGCTCCTGGCGTTCAGAGTGCCAATGTATATGCGCTTAACAAGATTTAATCTGAATCGAAACTGTTCCAGCAAAGGCATTTTGATGCAGCATACCCCGCCTGATTAGCATAATCTAATGTCCGAGGGCGGGGTTTTCCATTATTTTATGATCGAGTGACAGAGCAATCTCGGGCGATTTGTTGCTCTGTTTTTGAAAACCCCGCGTGTAAGCGCGGGGATGTCGGGTAATCGCCTGGCAAAGCACGCCAGGCGAAATACTGTTTTCCCAGCTCTTGCACAGATGCTTCTCGTTCATCCTTCGCATTGCATTCTAACGCAAAGTTTGAAAAAACCGACTCTATGCCAGAGCATCTAATATACCCCCGCCCTGACAGGCAGGGCTCATTGCCAGAAATTGTCCGAAAATGCATGAACAAGCGCACTCAAAACGACATGAAGATGAAACCCTGCCCTCACAGGCAGGGCATGCAGCAGATAGCAGCCATGAAATGCCGCTATCTGTATTTTCTTTTAATCCGTTTGGCCAGCCCTTCTCCGATTCCGGAGATCTCGGCAAGTTCGCCGGTCTCGGCCTTCCTCAGTTTCGATTCTGAATCATAACCTGCATCGATGATGAGGCCCGCCTTGGCAAATCCGACGCCGGGAACGGTTACCAGGTCCTCGATGAGCTCCTCTCTGCCCTTCCTGCCGGATTTCTTCTTCACTGTTTCTTTCTTCGCCTCTCCGGTGTCCAAGAGGTCCTCGAGTTTCTCCTGGACCGCATCTTCCTTCATGTCCTGGTTGAATTTCTGGCCGCACTTCTCGCAGAACACGTCCTCTATCGAGCCGAGCGCATTGCAGTAGGGGCAGCGGAATTCCTCGGTCTCCAGTTCCTCTTCTTCCAGTACCTCTGCCTCCTTAACCGCTTTTTCGAATTCGGGTTTGCCTTTCAGTCTTGAAGCGGGTATTGGAGCACTTTCCGATTTAACTGGCTTCTTTCCCGCGGCCTGCTCGATATTCCTGGCTGCGGTATCGCGGTTCTTCCGCGCGTCTGCGAATTCCGGTGCAATTGCGAGTGCCCTGTCAAATGAATCGTAGGCCTCGGCAAGATTCTCCATCCTGGTGTAGGCGAGACCTCTGTTGTTCCAGGCATCGGCATATTCCGGGTCGATGGCCAGAGCTTCGTCGAATGCCTCGGCGGCTGCAGATGGGTTATCCGCTCCGAGAAGTGCCCAGCCCATGCTGTTCAGCAGTTCCTTGGACCTTGTGACGGTCAGGGCCTCTTCGTAGCATTCAATGGCTTCTGCAAGTCGGCCGGTGTTGTAGAGGGCCGAGCCCTTGTTGGCCCACGCGTCCCTGTTCTCCGGGTCGATGTCTATGGCCCTGTCAAAGTAGGAAAGGGATTTGTCATGCTGCCCGGCAATGGCCATCGCAGCCCCGCGGTTGGCCCATGCCTCGGAGAAGTCCGGGTCTATCTGCAACGCCCTGTCCAGGCAGAGCAGTGCCTTGTCGGTCTTTCCCAGTTTGAGAAGTGCCGCTCCCTGTTCGTTCCAGACTTCGGCAAGCTGTGGAGCAATCTCGGAAGCGCGGTCCAGGCACTGCGCCGCTTTGTCGGTTCTGCCATTTGTCATAAGCATGCCGGCGCGTCTCAGCCAGGCCTGCAGCCAATCCGGATGAAGTTCTGTGACCCGGCTGTTTGCCTCAAGTGCTGCATCAATCAGCCCCATGCCGGCAAGGACAATCTCCTTGTTGCTCCAGGCAAGATAGTTCTTGGGTTCCGCCTTTATCACCCGGTCGTAGGCCTCGATGGCCTCCTCAGGACGCCCCATGGCTGCCAGAACATTTCCCTTCTCGAGCCATATCTCAGGCATCTCGCTGATTCCCAGCGCTTCGTTCACCGATTTCAGGGCATCGTCAAATCTGTCCATTGTTCTCAGGAGCCGCGACCTCTCGAGGAGGTATGTTTCCCTGTCCATCGCAATCTGTATGGCTTCCTGCTCCTCTATAGATTCCAGGATGGCGGGTTTAACGGCTGCCGGTGAAATCTCATCGTCATCGTAAATCCGGGTACCGCAACCGGCGCAGAATCTCGCCTCGGGACTCAGGGGTTTTCCGCAATGCTGGCACACGTTCCCGATTTCCGGTTGGGTGGCCGGAATGGAAGGTTCCTTCGCGGGTTCACTCCGGGCTTTCAGCGCCTTTGCACTGGTTTCCTCACTGAGCGCCTTTTCGGCTTTTGCCCGCTCCTCAATGGCGATGTCCCAGTCCGGTTTCAGCTTCAGCGACTCATCGAAACTCTCAATCGCCAGCCTGTATTTCCCAAGCATGCTGAGGGCCACCCCTTTCTGGCACAGGACCTCCGGGCTCCTCCATTTGGCCAGAACCGTATCATAGCAGCCAACCGCTTCCTGGTACCTTTCCATGTCATGGAGCAGAATGCCTTTATTCAGGCAGGCATCCATGTAATCGTCCCTTATTTTCAGAGCCCTGTTGAAAGACTGGAGCGCTTCATCGTATTTTTTCAGGTTCTTCAGTGCCACGCCCCTGTTGTTCAGGACGCTGACATTGTCCGGTTCCGACTTCAGGACCCGGTCGTAGCACATGACCGCCTCCTCGAACTTTCCCATCTGGTGCAGTGTGGCCCCTTTGTTGTTCCAGGCTTTCGAGTAATCCGGGCGCAGTTCCAGCGCTTTGTCGTAGCAGGCAAGTTCATCATCGTACCTGCCCATGCTGTAAAGCGTTGCACCAAGGTTGTACCATGCTTCCTCGCTCTTCGGGTTGTATTCGAGGACCTTCGTGAAGCTCTCAATTGCCTCATCGTACAGGCCCAAAGCACTCTGAGCGTTTCCCTTCATGAGCCAGGCAAGGTCATACTGTGATTTCAGGCGCAATGCCGCGTCATAATACTCGATGGCCTTTCTGTGGTTTCCTGAACTGAAGAAATCGTTGCCCCATTTCATGTTGTTCTCAAGCTCGTCTATGCTGGGCAGGAACCTGTTCCCCTCACTCTCGAGGACTTTTGTATTCGCTCTCTTCTCGAGATCTTCCTCCATGTTATATTTCTGGATGAGAAGGGCCAATTTATCGCCGTCGGCCAGGCTGATGTTCAGCATGTCTCCGTATTTCGCGGCCTCCTCGGTGAACCCTCCGGTCGAGATATAGACCGGGCTCAGCTCCGCGGTTCCCCGTTTCTTTCCCACTATCGTCTGGAGCTCGTCGGGAGTGATCTTCTTGGTGCCCCTTGTAGCCCTGATAATGAACTTCCTTCCGGGCTCGTCGCCTTCCCTGGTCGCCTCGAACTCCAGGTATTTGCCGGAGGAGTTGGTGTTGGTTATGACGAATCTCATCTCCTTCAGAAGTTTTCCGGTGACAGTAAGGAAATCATCCTGCGGCAGGTCGTTTAGGATTGCGACCACTCTGTTAGGCGCGGGGCTCCAGCCAAGCATCAGGACACCTCCTTCAGAAGTCTCTTCGCACTCTGTTCGCGCCATCTTGTGGCCTCCTCGTGGCCGGGTTTGAGTTTCAGCGTCTTGTCAAAGCATTCGATTGCCTCGGGATAACGGCCTGCTTCGTGCAGCGCCATCCCGTAGGCCATCCAGTTCTCGGGGATGTTATTCCCAAGTTCGACTGCCATTTCCAGCGACTTCAGGGATTCTCTTTCCTTTCCTACTTCTCTCTGTGCGTCGCCGAGGAATCTCCAAACCGTGTAATTCTCCGGGTCGATGTCAATTGCGTGGCGGAACAGCTCGATTGCCTCAGTGTAACCGCCGTTCTCAAGCATCAGCCTTCCCTTCCCGGTAAGGGCAGTGACGTCATCCGGGTCCAGGGCCAGAGCGGTGTCGTACGGTTTCTTCGCTTCCCCTACCCTTCCCTCCTCCCTGTATGCATCGCCCTGCAGCGCCCATGCCCTGGCACTGTCCGGGTGGTGCCTCAGAACTCCTTTCAGGAATTGCATTGCTGCGCCCCATTTTCCCTTGCTTATGAGTATCTCAACCTTACCGGTCAGGGCATCATGGTCGGTGGGGCTGTATTCGAGGACCGTATCGAATACAGAATCTGCTTCATCCAGCAATTTTCTGTTCATCAGAACCCTTGCCTTTTTCAGGTGGGATTCTGTATGCTCGCTGTCCGATTTTATGGCGTGGTTGTACATCTGGAGTGCTCCGCCCCAGCGGCCCATTCCCACCAGCACGTCGCCGAGACGGCTCCATCCATCCGGGTTCTGCGGATCAAGTGCAGTCACCTTGTCGAAGCATTTGTATGCATCCTCCTCCCTCTCAAGGCCGAGGAATGCGTCGCCGATTCCGAGCCATGCGTCAACACTTTCCCTGTCGAGTTCGATGACCTCGTTGAACGATGCGATGGCATCGTCGTAATTTTCCATTGACAGCAGGCATTCGCCCTTCATCTGCCATGCTTCTGTGTTTTTTTCATCGAGTTTGATTGCTTTATCGAAGGACTCGGTAGCCTTGTCGTAGACCTCCATATCGCAGTAGGCATGGCCTCTTCCGATCCAGGCAGTAACATTATTGGGGTCAAGCTCGACTGCGTGCTGAAGCGCTTCCAGCCCTTCGTCCGTCCTTTCCAGGCCCAACAGCATGCTTCCCTTTAGGGCCGTAATCTCTGCATTGTCCGGGTCCTCATTCAAAAGCTGGTCGGCGCGCTTCAGGCCCTCGATGTAATCCCCGTTCTCAATTAGTGTGCGCAGGGAATCCGCAGGCAGGAGGTCTTCCGAGACCTCGGCTGATATGGACTGGCTCGCTTCAATCTCCTCTATTTCGCCGAGTACGGATTCAGCGTCATCGTCGTTCTCAATTTCGCTTTCAAGGGCAATGTCCTCCGAGGGACTGGGAGCCATTTGCTTCGGGGCTCCGAGAAGCGGTCCCAGAACCGGCTCATCATCATCGCTTCCGTTGCTCGGCAGTTCAACCTCGTCCGGCAGTGTCGGCCATTCATCCTCTTCCTCCGGTTCTTCGGCAACTTCTTCTTTTGGAATGCTGAGCCCGCCCATGAACATCTCTGCCAGGGAGCGCGGCTGTTTTGCCGGTGCCGGTTCTTCATCTTCCTGCATCTCAATTTCATCCTGTTTCTCAGGTTCTTTCTTGGGAACGGGCGGTTCCTGTCGGATTTCCGGCTGGGGTACCGGTTCCGGGAGCGCCGCAGTTGGCTTCAGGGCGGCTTCCAATTCCGCCTCCATCTCGATTTCCTCGGGTTCCTTAGCCATCTTCTCCGGCGGATGCTCGGGGACAATCGGTTTGGTTGGCAGGATTTTCGGTTCCGGAACTGCCTCGGGGATGTCTTCCGCCTCAGGAAGCGTATCCTCGATTTCATCCACAATGTCATGAATCTCAACAGGGGCCGGATCCAGTTTCTCTTCCATCTCCTTCAGGGCGCTGGTTTCCCTCCCCGTGAATGTCACAGGCGTACTCTGAACTGTAATTGGGTCCTCGGGCTTAGCCACAAATGCGGGCTTTGGGGTCATGCTCTTTGCCCGGTCGTAAACAGCCAAGGCCATGTCTATATTGCCCATCCTGATGAGCGCATCGCCCTTGCCGTTCAGGGCCTCCGGGTTCCTGGGCTCGAGTTGGATTGATCTGTCAAAACATGTGAGCGCTTCGGAGTGCCTTCCCAGGTTCATCAGGGCGTTTCCCTTCAATGTCCAGATAACATGATTCTTCATTTCCTTCAGCAACGCGCTGTCGAAGCATCTTATGGCTTCTTCATTCTCTCCGAGCCTCGTATGGGCTTTCCCTTTGAGGGCCCAGATGTATGGGTCTTTGGGGTCTTTTTCGAGGACAGCCAAGCATGATTCGATGCATTCCCTGTCACGCCCCGCAAGATGCAGCATAGAGGCGCGGTTCTTGACAGCGCTCATGTAATTGGGGTCCGCATCCGTAGCTCTGCTGTAATGCTCCAGAACGAGCGCTGATTCCCTGCCCAATATCTCAATTCTCATCCGAGAATCGACGAGCATCCTTCCGGAGAACGCAGGATTTCCCATCCATCTCAGATTGCCCAGAAGGTTCTCGGTGCGGGCTGTCAGTTTGACACCCGCATCCCGAAGCCCGGTCCCGATTTGGAGAATCTCTGCTGAAGCAATCGCGCATTCTCTGGAGAGCAGAATCTCCCCCGAAGCCATCTCTTCGGGCATGCCCATGTTAACCAGCACCCTTTCGAACCTGTGGCCGAGAACTTCAGGGTCATTTCCGGTGTCGATTTTGTTCTGAATAATCTTCACTTCGGCGGTCAAAGAAGGGAGGGCACTCACCTTTAATGGGCTGTATAGGGTAGGTCCGATTCCGATGGTGACGGATCCGTATTGCCTTACTTCGGTGAATACGGAATTGCCAAGAAGGTCGAATGCAGGAACGGCAGTACCCTGAGCTGAACACTTGGGGCAAAGCAATCCGTCCCCTGAGTGGTTACCGCATGATATGCAGTTCAACAGATTTCACCAGATAGGAAATAGTATATATTGCATTTAAAGGTTTAGCATCCATTCCAATTGGTAAACGGATTCTTGGCGATGAAAGTCGGGAACCCCCTGGATTTAAACCAGGGTGAAAGGCCTCTAGACGAATGTAAGCAAAAGGTAGACCGCCTTGCACCGTACATATGCCATCATCAAAATCAAAGCCTCTTAGCTTTGATGGTCATGTGCAAAGGTGTAAAGGTAAAATTCCAGTTCTGGCGGTTTACACTGCGAGCAGCCAAACTTTCAGTTTTTTCCCGAGGATGTCCCATTCGCCGGCTGTGCCGCAGGGCACCTCGCCCCGGACGACTTTTACCGCAAGCGTTTCCTGGCTGATGTAATCCCTGTGCTCGTCCATCGCCTGAAGGACCTCCGCGTCTCCCTCGATGCCCATCTCGACAGTCCGGTCGTACTGAAGGTCCATATCCTTTCTCAGGCTCTGGATGCGTCGGACTATGTCCCTGGCCATTCCTTCCCTTTCCAGCTCGGGGGTCATGGTCATGTCCATGAGAACCGTGAATCCTTTTCCCTCGGCCATCGCCATGCCTTCCGCTGTTTCCGGCTTCTCCTTCACGAACTCCATCGCCTTGACATTCAGTTCATCCATGAGTATCTGGATGTCTTCCTCGGGGTGAGAAACTTCCGCAGCTGTGACAACGGTTGCCCGGGCCAGCGGCTGCCTCAGCCTCACTCCGGATGTCTGCCTTGCATTTCTGCCTGCCTCGGCTATGTTCTTGACGAGGTCCATCTCCTCTTCGAGCGCTCTGTCAGAGGCATCCGGGCTGTATTTCGGGAATGAGTCCAGGTGTACGCTTTCCTTGGCATCTGCGCCTTTTCCCTTCACGAGGTTCCGGTACATGGCATCCGCCATGAACGGCGTGAACGGGGCAAGCATTCTGGATGAATTGCACAGCACGGAATACAGTGTGGAGTTGGCAGCAAGTTTCTCCTTCGGGTCCTCCCCCGACCAGAATCTGCGCCTGGAACGCCTCAGGTACCAGTTGCTCAGGTCATCGACAAATTCAAAGATGGCTCTGACTGCCCTGTGCGCCTCGAGATCTTCCATTGCATCATCTATTTCGCCTATGACCGTGTTCTGCCTGGAGATTATCCACCGGTCAAGAAGAGCTTCGGATTCAACCGATTCTGCAGGATCGAAGCCGTCCAGATTGGCATTGTTGACGTAAAAAACATAAACATTCCAGAGCGTGGTCATGACCTTGCTCTTAGCCTCCTTCAGCGCGAGTTCGGAGAACTTGCTCGACGCCCAGCAGGGTGTCGAGAACAGAGCGAGGCGAAGTGCGTCCGCTCCCCATTCATCGTAGATCTTGAACGGGTCAAGGGCAGTACCCTTGGACTTGCTCATCTTGGCCCCTTCCTCATTCAGCATAAGGCCCTGGGTCAGACACTTCCTGTAAGGTGTTTCTCCGAACACACACGTATTGACTGCCAGCAGGGTGTAGAACCAACCGCGGGTCTGGTCCAGCGCCTCGGTAATGAAGTCGGCCGGGAATGCGCGCCTGAACATCTCCTGATTCTCGAAAGGGTAATGGAACTGCGCGAACGGCGCACTTCCCGAATCGTACCAGGTGTCAATAACGTAGGTTTCTCTCTCCATCCTGCCGCCGCAGTCCGGGCATTTCACCTCAATGTTGTCAACCCACGGTCTGTGGGGCTCGAAATCCGCAGGCAAGCCGCCAGCAAGTTTTCCAAGTTCCTCGAAGCTTCCGACGCATATCTGCTTCCCACATTTGCAGTTCCAGACCGGGAGCGGAGTGCCCCAGAACCTGTTCCTGCTGAGGGCCCAGTCCTTCACTTCCTCCAGGAAATTGCCGAACCGCCCGTCCTTCAGATGCTCCGGCTTCCAGGTTATCTTCTCATTTTTGTCCATGAGTTCCTTTCTGACCCGCGACATCCGTACGAACCATGAATCCAGTCCGTAGTAAAGCAACGGC
>JAQVMG010000171.1 GCA_028703755.1 Thermoplasmata archaeon
GGCTGGTTGTGGGGTTTGGCTTCCTGCATCCACACAACAGGATTTCCACCTTTTCAAGCACTGCGGAGATCACCTATTTCATCGACCCTGAGCACAGGAGAAGAGGCATTGGCAGCCTTCTGTTCGAAGCACTTGTGAATGCTGGTCGGAAAAAAGGCATAGAAAGCATACTTGCGGCCATATCCTCGGAAAATCTCGAAAGCTTGGAGTTCCACAGAAAGCTCGGCTTTGCAGAGGTTGGCAGGTTCAAAGGCATTCTGCGCAAGAACGGGAAGGTATTGGATGTCGTCTGGATGCAGAAGATTGGACTTTGAAAATATATTATCCTCTACCCATTGTTTGCCCACCAAAATTTTTCGGGAATGTGTCAATCTCTCATAGCCTCGCCAGTGCCAGCATGGCCGCGCAAATGGTTCCGGCCCGATCAGAAAATCAAATGTTTCACAGCAGCAGTTCCCATATCGGAGAGTTCCCTTGCCCGGTCCGGGGAAGGGGAATCGACATACACCCGCACAAGCGGTTCCGTGCCGGATAAACGAATCAAAAGCCAGGAACCGTCGGGCCACGTGTATTTGAGCCCGTCGATGTCATTCAGGACCGCGCCTGCCGGGCTGAAGGAATTTCTGATGCCTGAAAGGACAGAAGCCATCTGGGCATCCGGAACCTTGACATTGCGTTTGATCTGGACATGACGGGGAAATTCGGCGGTTATCGCAGAAAGTTTCTTCTTTGAGGTTGCCAGGATGCGGGCCATCATGACCGTTGCCAGAATGCCGTCTGCCCACATGACTCCGGGCGGGAAGAAGTATTTTCCCGATTCCTCGTAGGCGAACACCGCACCGTGTGTTTCCGCTGCGATAGATATCTCCGGAGGGCCGATGATGCATTCCTCCACCCGGCCTTTCCAGACGGCTTTCATGAGGCCGGATGAATTCACTGGCGTTACCACTGTTCCGGGGCCGCCGTTGAACAGGTATTTGGCGAATATGACTGCCGACAGGTCCTCGGAAAGAGGCTTGCCGGTCTCGTCAACGAACAGCACCCGGTCGCAGTCCGCATCATAGGCGGCTCCGAAATCTGCCCCGGATTCCCTTACCAATTCAATCAGTTCCTCTACGGAATCCGCTCTTGGCTCCATCCGGCGGGGGGCGAAATCTTCCCTCGAATCATGGATCGATTGGACATTGCAGCCGATATCGTTCATCAATCGGGAGACCAGCCCTGCGCCTGTGGCTCCCGCCGGGTCCAGGGCGACGGAAATTCCTTTTCCCGGGAGCCGGGAACCGCACGCTTCCAGCAGGAATTCGAGATAGTCTAACGCAAATTCCGAGGGCTCCGGGAGGGAGCCTTTGGCGGTGTTTGGCGGAGGTAGGGTATTTGCCAGGTCTGCAAGTTCTGAAGACGATTCTCTCGGAGGGATTGCGCCATTTGCTGCCAGGGGTATCAGGCCAATGCGGTCGTAGGGCATGTGGGAACCGGTGACCATGAGGCCGCCGGCCATGTTTTTTCCGAGAATCATCGCGCTCAGCGCGGGGGATGGGCATATGCCGTAATTGCGAACACTGGCGCCTGCCGCATCCATGGCTGCTGCACAAACGCCCGCAAGCCTGTCTGCGCCCGGCCTTGTGTCCCGCCCAAGGGCGATTTCCGGGGTTCCGCCAATTTTCTTAACCAGGGCGGTTCCCAACTTCCAGCATGTCTCCTCGGTAATCTCGAGGTCGGTAATTCCCCTCACACCTGCCGTTCCGAATTTTATCTCCAAATCAGGTCCCTCCGATGATGGCAACTCCTGCGCTTGTGCCGATACGGCTCGCTCCGGCATTCAGCATCTTAAGGGCATCGGCTTTTGTTTTGATGCCGCCGGATGCCTTTATGCCGATGTCAGGGCCGACTGTGCGGCGCATAAGCCGGACAGCATGTTCTGTAGCGCCCCCTGAGCCAAAGCCGGTGGAGGTCTTGACGAAGGCCGCGCCTGCCTCGAGGGCCAGGCGGCATGCTGTGATTATCTTTTCATCGGAAAGATAGCAGATTTCAATTATGGCTTTGACTGGCATTCCGCCCGCTGCCTCTGTAACGGCTTTGATGTCGTCGCGAACGAACTGCCGGTCGTCGCCCAGCAGCCGGCCGATATTGATGACCATGTCCAATTCTTCCGCGCCGTCTTTTATGGCAACCGATGCCTCAGCGGCTTTGGACTCTGTGCTGGTGCTTCCCAACGGAAAACCGATGACGGCGCAGACCTTGACTCCGGAACCGCGAAGATTGTCTGCACAGAGACGCACCCAGCCGGGATTCACGCAGACCGAAGCGAAACCGTGGCGCTTGGCTTCGGAGCAAAGGACCGTTATCTGTTCTGCAGTGGCATCGGCTCTCAGCAGAGTATGGTCAATCGCTGCGGCAAGTTCCTTGTTTTCGATGGTCTCCGACTTCATACTACTGGCCTCGGTATCGTCAGTGAGCCGAAGATGGCAGTCGCCACTGAATCAGTCATCTGGGTAATGTAATCGATGACCATCCGGG
>JAQVMG010000172.1 GCA_028703755.1 Thermoplasmata archaeon
CGCCCAGGAGCGGAGGTATCATCCCGACGCATGTCGCGATTGCCAGTATGATGAGTCCGAGCAGCCCTGCGAAGAGCGCGATCATGACCAGCAGGAAAATAATTACCGATTTCACAAGCAGTTTGTAGTTCACGCGGGAGCACCGTCTGGCAAAGAATTTTCCGAAGAACAGCGTGAGGGGAATGGAAACGATGCCCGCCACGAGCGCCGACAGCAACAGCGCGGACATGGCCATCGGGACATTTCCGAGCGGCTCCCATGCCACGAGATCGGCCGAAATGATGCCTTCCACGGCCTTCATCGCCCCGCTCCTGGCCTTCAGAATCACAAACAGGGCCATAAGGTTGAAAAGCGCCACTGATGTATTGACTGCGGACACCGATACAATGAACTCCTGAGTTTCGGTGTCCGTGCCTTCGGACTCCGTGCCTCGGTCGGATGATTTCGTCAGATAGACCGAAATAATTGTGGATATCGCCGAGGATATGCCCGGGAACCAGGAGGCCATGCTGGCCACGCATCCTGAAGCAACGGAATTAACCTGTCGGCGCTTGGTCAGCTTCACCCGGACGTTCTGAGTCCTTTGCTCCGGAATGACCGGGGTGTCTTTCATGCTCAGAATCAGCGTCGAAAGCCCGAAGAGGCCGGTGAACAGCGGAAACATCAGCACGGTGCTTTCCTCGACAGTCGGGATGTTCACCAGAAAGATGTTCCTCGATGCCATGCCGGGAAGGTAGAGAAGGGTTATGCCCAGAAGCCCCGCAAGAAAAAAAACGCCGGCCGCCAGAGTGCGTTTCGCGGCATGGTCCTTCCAGGTCAGGGGCGATTTCACGTATCCCACTGCAGTGACCTGCTCGCCTATCTCGGGTTCGATGGCGGGGCTGTCCATCAGTTCCAGAATCACGGTTGTGCCTTGGTCCTCGAGAAGGAGAAAACGCGCACCCGAATCGGTGAATTTATTTGTGACCCTGGCGCGAACTGCGGTTGCACCAGTGTCATCCGTCCCGAGTGAGGGCAGTGAGCCCGCATTCTGTCCGGTATGAAGAACAGAATTTATTTCCATCATGCCCAGAAGGACATGGCCTTTCATCTCATATTTGCGCTTCCCCAGCAGCTTATCTCCGGGCCTTGCCGTCTCTGTCATAATAAGAAAGATGCTGATGCCCAGGAGGAGCAGATGCATCCACTTGGCCAGCGCGTCGTAGGCATTGATTGGGCTGCCGACAATCAGCCGCATCGGGATAAGCAGTATCATGGCGCCAATCACGGCGCCGAAGCTGCCGATAACTGAGCATTTCACTGCCTCATAGCCCCTTCCGGCAAGCATCATCCTGTGGCCCGGAAGGAGGGAAAGGGCCGTTTCCGCGTCGGGCGCCCCCAGAAATACCGAGGGGATGAAATCCAGGAAGGTATGGGTTATCGCATTGCCGATGACCAGAGAACAGACGATAACAATCAGTTGGGAAGATGATGGTTGCGCCCATCCGAACATCAGCAAGGCGAACGAGAGAAAAGCAGCCTGAGAGGATAGGATGACCATGGCCACATTGTTCACGTGAATGCCGGGAACCAGGCCGGTGATTATTCCCGCAACGCAGCCTAGCAGTGTGAATAGTATAACTGCCAGCAGAAATTCCCAGGTCCCCAATGCTTGTCTCCGGAAGAGGGATACAGGCTGTGGCCTATTAAGCCATGCGCTATCGGGCTTTGGGACTTTGGATAAAGTTTTTACTTCGGCAACGGTTACAGTGCCGAGAGACAGCGCGATGACCAGGAAAACCATAGTGGGTAGGGGCGAGGAGCTTAGGAGATTCGGGCATTTACTGCACAGAGCGGTCTCTGGAAACGGCAGCACACTGATCGTTTCCGGGGAGGCGGGCATCGGCAAAACACATTTTGTCACTGAATGCAGGCAGCGCGCTGCCGACAGCGGATTCCAGATAATCTCCGGATCTGCTTCTTCGGTCTCGCTCGAGCCGTTCCAGCTGTTCTCGGAAATCATTGAGGCGAATGCCGATTTGCCTTGGTCGATCGGACAAAGGCATACGTCGCTTTCCGTTGTACTTCTCATGGATGAAACAGGACGGCTCATCGCCAAGGCATCTAACGAAGCAGCGTCCGTGGATTCAGAAATAATTACCGGAATGCTGTCTGTTGTTCAGGATTTCATCAGGGACTCGCTCGCGCAGAAAGCTGAGCAAGGCGCAGACCTGGGCAGACTGGAGTATGGCGATACAAAAATCATAATCGAGCGCGGAACCCACTTCTACCTCGTTGCAATCCTGAAAGGTTCTGAAACGGGTGATATACGTTCAGCAGTGAAGTCCGCATTCAGGAGAATCGAGGAAGAACATGGTGAAATGCTGGCGACCTTGGCTGAGGAGGTGGAATCCTTGAGGCCGGTTCTGGATATTCTATCTTCACTCTCTGATATGAAATTCGTGGTGCCTCAGGAATTGAGCGGGGCCATGCTCGAGAACGAGAGGAACAGGATATCGGACATGATACTC
>JAQVMG010000001.1:0-15689 GCA_028703755.1 Thermoplasmata archaeon
TCAAACTTGGCTTCCGCCCGAAACCCTAATATTCCCATTCGCTTTCATCCGATTCATTCAGGGGGTCTGAAATGCCTAAAAAAGACATTAAAAAAGCCAGGGAGGAATGGGAATCAAAAGAACTTGGGGACGCCAAGGAACGCCTTCCGGAATTCATCACGACCTCCAGTTTTCCGATCGGCCGTCTCTACACCCCTGACGACATCAAGGGATTCGATTACCTGGACAAACTGAATTTTCCCGGGCAGTACCCGTTCACAAGGGGCTGCCAGCCGACGATGCACCGCGGTCGTCTCTGGACAATGCGCCAGTTCGCCGGCTTCGGGACCGCAGAGGAGACCAATAAGCGTTTCAAGTATCTTCTCTCTCACGGCGAAACAGGCCTTTCCACAGCGTTCGATTACCCCACGCTGTACGGCCGGGATTCGGACGACCCCCTGGCCGAAGGTGAGTTCGGCAAATGCGGGGTCGCGATTTCCTCTCTGAAGGACATGGAGATACTTTTCGACGGGATACCGATGAAGGACGTCAGCACATCCATGACCATAAACGGCCCCGCGGCGGTCGTATGGGGCTTCTATCTGGCAGCAGCTGAGAAGCAAGGCGCACCAAGGAACATGCTCAACGGCACGATCCAGAACGATATACTCAAGGAATACATCGCCCAGAAATCCTGGATATTCCCTCCCGGCCCTAGCATGCGGCTTATAATCGACACCTTCGAGTTCGGCACGAAGGAGGTGCCGAAATGGAACACCATAAGTATCTCAGGATACCACATCCGTGAAGCCGGTTCGACAGCAGTTCAGGAACTTGCGTTCACGCTCGGTGACGGATTGGCTTACGTCGATGCGGCGATGGAGCGCGGCCTGAAACTGGACGATTTTGCGCCCCGGCTGAGTTTCTTCTTCAACGCCCATAACGACCTTTTCGAGGAGATTGCCAAGTACAGAGCAGCCAGGCGCATCTGGGCCAAGGAGATGAAGAGGCGCGGCGCGAAGAAGCCGCGCAGCATGTGGCTGAGGTTCCACACTCAGACTGCAGGGTGTTCTCTCACTGCCCAGCAGCCTGAAAACAATATCGTGAGAACGACCGTTCAGGCGCTTGCCGCAGTGTTGGGCGGGACCCAATCGCTTCACACGAACTCCATGGACGAGGCCCTGGCCCTTCCATCCGAGAAAGCCGTGAAGATAGCGCTCCGCACTCAGCAGATAATCGCCCATGAGTCGGGCGTCGTCAACACCATTGACCCGATGGCCGGCTCGTATTTCGTCGAGTACATGACCGACATGATGGAGGAAAAGACGTACGAGTACTTCGGCAAGGTGGAGGCCCTTGGCGGTGTGCTCAAGGCTATTGAAAAAGGTTTCTTCCAGCAGGAGATTGCCAACGCCGCTTACCGGTACCAGAAGGAGATAGATACGGGAAAACGCACCGTGGTCGGCGTGAACGGGTTCACCGAAGAGGAGCACATTGACATCCCGATTCTGAGGATGGACCCGGAGGGGGAGAAACGCCAGTTCAAACGTCTTAATGACCTCAGGAAGAACAGGGACCGGTCCAGGTACGAAACTGCGCTTTCAAAGCTGGAGAAAGCCGCCCGCGGAACAGACAACATGATGCCGTTCATTATCGAAGCTGTAAAATGCCATGCAACTCTGGGCGAAACATGCAACGTACTCAGGGACGTTTTTGGGGAATACGACGAGCCGCCGATATACTGATTCCAGCCAATTCATTGTGTTGAATGCACCTCTTCCGATTACATGATGTGCATTCGACGATGGCCAGGCAAGATTCTTCAGCTATCACTGGTCAATCGGGTATTCACAGACCGGGCATGCCTTGGTGCCGGCTTCCAGGCTGGCGCCGCATGAAGGGCACTCGACATGTTTTCCGGACTTTTCCGGCACGGTAATGTCGTCCATGGATTGTCCGGATTTCAGGGCTCCGAGTTCCTCTTCCTCGCTCGGCACCTCAATCTCTGTGTCAGAGATTGGTGCAGGAACAGCGAATTCAGTGTCGCAGATTGGGCAGACCTTGTCTGTTATGTCGATGAAGATTCCGCAACCCGGGCATTTCTTGTGCTCCTCGTGACCGACAGGCAGCTCCTCTCCGTGGTGCGGCGTTTCCTCCTTCTTCGGGGGGGCAGGCGCGGGCTCGGGTCTTCTGGCAGGTGCTTTCTTTGGCGGTTCGGCAGCTTTCTTCGGGGGCTCAGGAACCGTGAGGTCTTCCTTGGGCTCGGGCGCTTTCTTTGACGGCAGATCGTACTGCAGGGGCTTTTCAGTGAGCAGACTGTATTGGTCAGCGGTGCCTTCATCCTCTTGCGGCATGAGGCCCTCCTCGACTTGCTCTCCCTGTTCTGCTTCATCCTCGTCAGGTTCCTCCTGTAGGTCCGTGCCGCAGTTTACGCAGACAGCCATGTTCGGGTCTGTCTCGATACCGCAGTGCGGACAGTCCGTCTTCTCGCCGTGCAGCTTCCAGGACATGAGCCAGAATACGAATCCTATCAGGACCAGGATCCAGCCCAGGAGGTTCAGGATGATATCCGTTGGCGGCGGGTGGAAACCCAGCGATTCGTTCTCAACGGCAATCCCTCTCGCATATATCGAGAATGATGTGAAGAATATCCCGATGAAAATCGCAACCAATCCGCGGTAGAACCATCTGCCCTCGTTGACTTCCCTCTCGGTAGCTTCGAGGCCTGTGACATTCTCGTGGCAGCTCGGGCATGTGTGGATAATCGGCGCTACCTCGACCTCATCGATATCCCATGCATTCTCGGGCACTTTTGGCTCCTCTATCTCGACGCCGTACTCGATGCCGCAGACCGGGCAGTTGACATCGGTGGGTCCGAATATTGCACCGCAGACGAGACATTCCTTTCCTTGCTCCTCCTCTGTCTCGATGGCGGTTATCTCCACCTGCAGCTCTTCCGTCATCTCGACCTCATCCGGCAGGTTGAGGTCCGGTATGCCGAGTTCAGATAGGTCCAAATCCTCTTCGGTTTCTGCCGGGGGAACGGTTTTCTCAAGCGGTGCGAAGCATTCGCGGCAGGAGTCTTCTCCCGCCGGCGTGAGCTTTGAGCATGAGGTGCATCTGACATAAAGCGACATGTCGTTCCAGCATTCCGGGCATTTGTCGCTGTCGGCCGGAATCACGCTCTGGCACGATGGGCACTGGATCTCGTTCTCTTTGAGCGTAATGACCTTGGGTTCTGCCTTTTCCGCAACCTTCGGCTTTTCCGGCTGTGCTTCTTTCTTCGGCACAGGTTTCGGCTGGGCCGGAACCGCCTTCGGTATTGGCTCCGGGATTTTCGCTTCCGCAGGCATCTCTCCGGCTTTGGTTCCGCAGATGAAGCATTCATCAAGGCCTTCATCCAGGAATGCACCGCACCCGGCGCAGATTGTTTCCTGTTTCGGCTCAGGAACAACCGGTTCCGGCTTCTTCTGAGGCGGAGCCTCCTTGGGGCTGGGCTGCTTCTCAGTTTTGGCAGCCTGCATCATGACAGGTGCCGCCGCAATTACCGGGGCATTTTTTGTGGGTGTGTCGCAGATGAGACACTCGGTCGCATCCGGTTCCAGAATTGCGCCGCAGGACTCGCAGACATGCTCCGGCTCCTTCATTTCCTGTATCTCGGGCTCAGGTTGTTTTTCTTTCTTGATTGATACAGGAACCGGAACAACCGCGGCCATCGGGGTCTCGCAAATTGCGCATTCCGTCGCACCGGGTTCCAGGATGGCGCCGCATGACGGGCAGGCGTTCTCCTCAACAGCTCTCTCAATCTCCGGTTCCGCTGCCCTGGGAGACGGTTCAACTGCCTCGAACGGTGTCTCGCAGATAATGCACTCGGTTGCACCGGGTTCGACGATGGCGCCGCATGACGGGCAGGCCTTTTCCTCCTTGGGAATTTCCTCGGTCTCCTCATCACTCACCGGAATAGCTGCCGCTGCGGGAAGCGGCATCATGCTGCCGCAGACCGAGCACATCGTGTCAACATCCGAGACAACGGCACCGCATGTGCGGCAGGCGCGCTGCCCGGGGACCTCTTCCTGAACATCAAGGGCCGGCATTTCTTCCTCGGCTGTGATGGCCGGCAAGGGTGCGATTTGCCAGCCTTCCAAGGTTGCTGGTTTCAGTTCTTTATTGCCGCCAAGCCAAATATCGCCCGAAGGCGGTTCATGGCAGGATAGGCACAGAGCCGGCAGTGAAACCGTCTGTGAACCGGCCCTGTCCTTGAACAGGACAGTGGCTTCTTCACCGTGAATTGACTGAATCTGGACCTCGGAGCCGACTCCGAATTCCTGACTTAGTTGCTTTGAATCCTTCAGTGCCTGCCAGCTTTCCTCAAGCTTTGGCGTGGCGCGCGCCACTTTCACAATGTCTCCTTCCTTGCAGTTCATTCAAACCACCGCCACTTCGACTTTCTGAAGTCTTTTTGTATCCGGTTCAGTAGTGTATGTGACAACTCCAATCTGTCCGTTCGGAATCCTAACTGTGTCTCCGACCTTGAATACCTTCGGGGGGGCCATGTCGTAGATGCAGTTGGCCCATTTGAGGTATTTCAGATTGCCAAGTTCCTCAACCGTTTTCGTGTTAAAGGCCTTGATAAGTTTTTTTGAATCGCTCTCACTCAGTCCCTGAAGAGCATAGGTTGGGGCTTTGAGAATCTCCTCAAGGCTGCTATTTTCATATTGCCTGATGAGTTTATGCTTGAAATCCTTCTTTCTGAATAGCTGGGGACTGTCTTTCAGTTCGACGAGTTCTTCGGCCCACTCAAGATACTTGACGATTGCGAAATCCTCAACGGTTCTGACATTGAACGCATCCTTCATTTTGATGCTGTCATCCTTGCTGACGCCTTTGAGAATGTAAGGCGGGTATTTCAGCAGTTCCTCCGGGGGCATGTGCCTGTATGGCTTGTCCAGCCATTCCTCCCTCCAGTTCTCGGGAATCTTCCGTATTAGGTGTTGCGTCTCTCCGTCGGATTGCTGTGCCATTTCATGGATTTTATTCGCCCATACGGCATATTTGAGGTTTCCGAGTTCCGCGACTGTTTTGACATTGAACGCTTTGGCCAATTTTTTTGAATCGGTATCGCTGACACCCTGGAGAGCGGATGTGGGCGCAGCCAGAATCTCATCGAGTTCTTTTTGCTCGTATTTTTTGACCAACTTGTCCCTGAAATCCTCTTTTCTGAAACTTTCTGGTTTCTCTTTCAAAACAGTGAGTTCCTGTGCCCATGCAATGTACTTGACGTTTGCGAAGTCCCCAAGAGTTCTGATGTTGAAAGCGGCTTTCATCCTGTCGCTGTCGCCTTTGCTGACACCTTTCAATGCATCGGGGGGTTGATTCAGCAATTCCTCGGGAGTCATGTTTCTGAATGGCTTGTCCAGCCATTCATCCTTCCAATTCTCCGGAACAGCCTGCGGGTCTGTTTCAGCTCTGGGAATCTCCTCCGGCTGCAGGTCTCCGCTGTCCGCGGTTATCATAATCGGGGTCAGAACCGCGCCGCATATCCCGCACTCTGTATCCTGCCCGGATATAAGCGCTCCGCATGTGGGGCATTCAAGTCCCTCCTCCTCGGATTTTGCAGCCACCTTTGACTCAAGGCCAAGCTCTATCTCGCGTTCATGGAGCAACTTCTCATATTCCTTATCGGAAATGAGGCCGTCCATGTACTGTTTTCCGAGTTCCTTTCTGTACTCGTCCAACTGTTTGGCGGATGAGCCGTTTTGGGCCAAATCATTCACCGCCTTTCATTCTTCTGGGGCGGTATGGCCTCACCGCAGCCGGGGCATGTGTCCAGCCCTCTGCCGACAATCGCTCCGCATGTGGGGCAGGAAACTCCCGCGCTCTTCTCGGAAAGTGATTCCTCGAAAGCGGTTTCGAGATCGCTGAGCGCCTTCAGGCCGTTTCCGTTTAGCTCAGTATCCTCGGGAGCCTCAAGCTCAAGGCTGCTCATCACCATCTCATCCTCATCCAACTCGGAAGCTGAATAAATCCTTCCTGGTTCGGTCTCTTTGAGTTCCGGCAGGCCGTCCGGTTCCGAAACAGGTTCGACTTCCATATCGAACACTGCGCCGCAGTTGCTGCAGAGCGTGTCGAATATGCTGACGCTGGTGCCGCATGACGGGCACTCCGCTGTCTCGCCAATTTCGTCGAGGGCGGATTTAACTGCCAGGGACTCCGGGACCTCCTCCTCTTCCTCAGGTTCGTAGACTGTGAGTTGGCTCTCCCTTACTGTGACTTTGCAGTTGGGGCACGTGACCTCGCGCTCCCTTTTGAAGGACCAGGCGAACAGTAGCAATCCAAGTATGAAGAGGACTATGCCGATGGCACCGACCAACTGGTCAAACCATCCGTAGCCCAGGTACATTGCCCCCAACGGTGACCATCGCAGAACGTTGTGAATATAAGAACCGAGGGCGACTCCGACGTTTCCGACAAGAATGAAGATCAGCCCGACCCAGAACTTCCATTTCCAGTTCTGTTCTGCCGGTGTGAACGGCTCGCGCACATACACATTGCCGCAGCTTACGCAGGAAACAAGGTCACCGGACTGTATTGAATATGATTTGTTGCCACACACCGGGCAACCGTCCTTCCCCTCGGAAATCTCTTCCTGGGTGCAATTAGGGCATGTGCCTTCAACCGATAGCTCTCCTCCGCATTCCTCGCATTTTCCGGATTCAGGAACCTTCAGTTGTTCTTCGGGTTCATATTCCTCAGTTGTCTCAACTGTGAGTTCAGAATCTCCGTTCGGCAAGGGTGAGAAAGGCTCTCCGCAGCCGGGACACTCTGTCGCACTGGCGCTCACGGCACTGCCGCACATCGGACACACGAAATCTTCTGCATTCTCCTTCGCTGGAATGGTTAACCCCCCTGGTCTTCTTTCTCCTCGGTTTCGCCAGTTTCCTCGTCCTCAGGGTCGGCTTTGCCAACCTTCGGCAAGGATAATATGAGCAAGATAATGCCCACTACCAATATAATTATTCCTACTACACTGACTGTTTCATTCAGCCTGCCGAAGACGGTGAAAGCGTCACCGCCGATTGGGATTTTCAGAACATCATGCAGCCATGAACCCAAAGCTACACCAGGTCCACCGATGAGCACCAGAATGACTCCGAGGATGAACAGCTTCTTCGAGCCTCTTTCCTCTTCCGGAAGTTTGAATGCCTCAGGCGTGAAAGGTTCCTCGCACTTCGGGCATTCGTTCGCACCTTCAGGTACGTCTGCGCCGCACATAGGGCAGACAGCCGGTGCCGTGTCCGAAACAGGCTCCTTTTTTCCCTTCTTCTTAAAAGTTCTCTTGGCCACGTCTCAACGTATCTATAAACTATATTATATTTCTTTCGATGCGAAGTATATAAAACCGGAGCATGGCTCGGGCTGAAATGCAATATGAAAAGAGTAATTTACCGTCTGCTGCCCGTTCAGACAACGTCCATTACGACGACGTCCCTCACTGCCTTCATGTGATTGAAAGGCAGTATCAGCCGGCCTTGGGCATCTGTCCGGTAGAGGCGTATCTCGACCTCTGTCGCGGGCATGACCAGGACATGCTGCAGTTCTCCCGTGAATGTTTCCACCACGAAGTTCTCAATCATGCCAAGTATCTGACCTTCGTTCGTCATCACAGTCTTTCCACGCAGCTCGGAAACAAATTTCTTCACAGTTATTCACCTCAGCCGTAATAGGCCGGCCCATCCATCTTCTTCCTCTCTGCAGCGCCGGTCTCTAGTGATTCCCTAATAGCATCGTAATATTTGATAGTTTCTTTCGAAGCCGACGGCCGCACCGCTTTCAACGCAGTCTCGAAATGCTCCTGTCTGATTTCCTTGGCCTTTGGGTCCTTCCTGAGCGCTATCATGCCTGCTTCGCGGCAAACGCCCTCGATGTCCGCGCCAACATACCCATCCGATGCCTGAGCCAGTTTGTCCAGGTCAACGTTCTTCAGGGGCATTCCCTTCGTATGCACACTGAAAATCAGTTTTCTTGAAGCAAGGTCAGGCGGTCCCACGTAGACCAGCCTGTCGAAGCGCCCGGACCTGAGCAGAGCCCGGTCCATTATCTCCGGGCGGTTGGTCGCTCCGATTATGACCACACCCTCGAGCGACATCATCCCGTCCATGGACGTGAGGATCTGATTGACCACGCGTTCGGTCGAGCCTGAGTCCTGAGACGATCCCCTGGCCGGTGCGATGGCATCAATCTCGTCCAGGAACACAATCGAAGGCGCGACCTGCTTAGCTTTCTTGAATATCAGCCGCACAGCCTTCTCGCTCTCGCCCACCCATTTGGACATTATCTCCGGACCTTTGATTGAAATGAAATTCGCCTCGGATTCGTGTGCAACGGCTTTTGCCAGCAGGGTCTTTCCTGTTCCCGGCGGGCCGTAGAGCAGGATGCCCCGCGGCGGTTTTATCCCGAGCCTTTTGAATGAATCCGGATCCTTGAGGGGAAGTTCGACCGCCTCCTTCAGCGACTGTTTGACTGACTCAAGCCCGCCCACATCGTTCCATGATATCTGCGGTATCTCGACAAGGAACTCTCTCATAGCGCTCGGTTCCACTTCCTTCAGCGCCTCCCTGAAATCATCCCTGGTCACTTCCATCTTCTCAACCACTTCCGCGGGAATTGGCTGGTCCAAATCGAACTCCGGGAGATAGCGCCTCAGCGCCTTCATGGCCGCTTCCCTGCCCAGCGCAGCAAGGTCAGCGCCCACAAAACCGTGGGTGACAGCTGCGAACTCATCCAGCATCCTGGACCTTGAGATCTGGTCCCCTGCGATTGGCATTCCGCGGGTATGGATTTCCAAAATCTCTTTCCTGCCTTCCCGGTCAGGTACTCCGATCTCTATCTCCCTGTCGAACCTGCCCGGCCTCCGAAGGGCTTCGTCCACCGAGCCCTCCCGGTTGGTGGCAGCGATGACAATGACATTGCCTCTGGAACTGAGGCCGTCCATCAGTGTGAGCAGTTGCGCGACGACCCGCCTCTCTACCTCGCCTTCGACCTCGTCCCGCTTGGGGGCTATGGAATCCAGCTCATCGATGAAGATGACCGACGGCGCTTCCTTCTCCGCCTCCTCGAATTTCTCCCTGAGCTTCTCCTCGCTCTGGCCGTAATACTTGGATATTATCTCAGGGCCCTGGATGGAGAAGAAGCTTGCTCCGGATTCATTGGCCACGGCCTTCGCGATAAGGGTTTTTCCTGTTCCCGGCGGGCCGTAGAGAAGAACGCCCTTTGGCGGGTTGATGCCCAGCCGCCTGAAGAGCTCCGGGTGGCGCAGCGGAAGTTCTATCATCTCCCTGACGCGCTGAAGCTCGTTCCTGAGGCCGCCCACATCCTCGTAGGCGACATTGGTGGTAACAAGCTCGTCCTCTGAGACCGACTCCTCTTTCAGTTCCAGGGCGGTCGTGCGGGCCATCATAACCACGTCCTTCGGAGCGGTGCTGACAACAATGAATGGGATGTTTCCGCTGAGGCCGACGCCAGGGATCAGAATGACATCTCCCTTGACGAGAGGGCGCTTGTCCAGCCCCCTCTTGATGAACTCTTCGATACCCTCGCCGAACCTCAGCCGCGTCCCCTCGGAAACAGACGGGGCCAGAGTGATCTTGGTGGCAATGGATGTCTCGGCCTTCCTGACCTCGACCTTGTCTCCGGGATTAACTCCGGCGCTCTGCCTGAGGAGATTGCAAATCCGGATGAGGCCTTTTCCCTCGTCCTCCTGCGGCAATTTGTAAATCCTGGCAGCGGTTTTTTTCTTGCCGATTATCTCGATTACGTCCTCAATCTCCAGGCCAAGAGCGAGTCTCGTCTTGGTGTCTATCCTGACCTTGCCCAGCCCTACGTCAGATTGTTGCAGCGCTCTCTCGACTTTCAGAATGATGCTGTTCGGCATTGGTGCCCTCGGAGGTACAACGGAATCCAGGTTTAAATGTTTTTTATCTGAATCTCATTTCAAAGAATCTTGACCGTGCCCTTGTCCGCGTCAATCTCCAGCATGTCCCCAGTCTTGATCTTGTCAATGTCAATGCCGTCGACACATGGGATGCCCGCAAGAATAGCGCCTGTGGCCACTATCGTTTCAGTTTCCTTGTTGATGATGGCCGCCGGCCCGACGCCGTTCTTAGCCAGTCCGTAAATCACATAGGAACCGACAGTCGAGCCTTTTCCGCAGGGGAACACCAGTATCTTTCCCTTGACAGATTTTCCCTCGAGCTCGTGGCCCTTCTCGATGACGATGCCTGTTTTTGCATTGATACCGCCGTAGAAACCTATCGGCTCCTTTGAGACGATAGCTTCGGCCCTGGCCTTTCCCGGGTTAATCATGCGGCCTTTCATTTCAAGCACCTCTTGACCAGTTCGTCAACATCATGGAACACGACCTTCTGGTTGCAGAAGCCCGGGAGGTAATTCGCCGCCTTGCCGGAATTGACCCCGACAGTTCCGAAGCCCATGTCTTCTATCGGGGAAACGACCATGCAGGTGTCCGCGACCACTCTGCCGCCTGCCTTCTCGATTATACTGACATAGCCCATGCGGATGGCCGCCTCTTTCATCACTCTGGATGTGCATATCCAGATAGGCTTTTTCAGCTTTTTTCCGGCAAGTTTGTCGGCCAGCGCGGAAATCTCGCGCAGGGATGCATGCGGGCATCCCAGAATCACAATGTCGGGCATATCGCCGGTGTTCAGTTTTTCGTAGGTGGCTTTGATATCCTTCTTTCCGACCGAGATCTTTTCAAGCTTGGAGACATCGAAGTCCCTGGCCTCGGGCGTAAAACCTTCGGCATGGTACAGCGCCACCGCGCCCGACGCGGCCATCGCGGCCCCCAGCGCCTTGAGCTGGTCCGTGTTCGGGTTCTTCAGGCCTTTGAAATATGGAATCTTGTTCTTCACCAGCTTGCCGACATGGTAGCCCAGCGCGCCGTAATCGGAACTGAACTCCAGTTCCGCATCAACATCTATGACCATGTCCGGCTTCCTGTTCTCGTCAAGATGGAAACCGTAGTTGGGGGTCACGCCGCAGATGGCAGCCGCCAGAGCGGAGGGTCCGCCCTCCCTGTTGGTCCTGGCCCCTATCACCGAGTTGGAGAATGAGACCGCGGACGATTCGGACCATGCGATGCTCTCCCTGAACCGGGGCAGGTTGCCAGCGAGATAGGGCGTACATGTGGCCGTTACGACGATGCCCAGATTCCTGAAGGCCTCCATTACTCTTATTTGGTTCCTGGCAAATTCCTCCGGAAATCCAATCTCCTCCCAGTTCTCCATGTCCATGCCTGCGGGGTTGAGGAAAGTAAGTACCTTCACCTTCGCGCCTTTCGCTGCGATGTCCTCGAGGTAATCGAGGCCCGGGTCTCCGAGGGATTTGTACGATACGCCGGCAACCTGGACAGACCCGACGGGAATCATTCTGTCGGCGCCGTAGATCTCACCCAGTCTCACGAGCAGTCTGAGCGAGCGCTGCGCGACCTCGCCCATTTCTCCGTCCAGCATTTTCTCCTCTTGTTTCGTCAGATGCATTTCATCAGCTCCCTGCAGTTCGAGACCAGCTTTTCAATATCTGATTTGCTGGCATTGTCAATGTGAACCCCGCCCACTGCCATTACCGGCACTCCGTACTTCTCGGAAGCGGCCTTTGCGATGGGCAGGAGGACCTCAAGGTCATGATGGCCTTTGACCTCCATCACTTCCTCCTCGCCTTCAGGCGTGACATAAGCAGCGCCTCCGACGTGAGACGAATCCCCTCCGCCGAGCATAAGGACCAGACCCCTGTCGAGGTCCTGTCTCTTCAGCCAGACTTTGTGTTTTCCTTCACCGGCAGTAATCATCCGTGTTCACTTCTCCGTATTTGACTCTGACATATTTGGATGGGTCGACTCCCGAGGGCATCGTGGCATCCAGGCCGACCTTGTCTGTGAGCGTTTTCTTTCCCGAATGGTTCCCGCTCGGATCAAGCGAGGAACCTGGCTGGTCAGTGAGTATCACCGCATCTTTGCCGGCCTGGAATCTTGTCGCCAGCGCCCACTCTACAGCCACAGGGTCGTAGATGTCAACATCCTCGTCGACGACAATGACATGCTTCATGCTCTTGTGGCCTTCGAAGGCTGCGGCGATGGCCTTCTTTCCGTCGTCCGGGTTCTTCTTCCTGATCTGGACGATGGCATGGAGCCAGCTTCCGCCGCCGATGGTGACCAGGACGTTCCTGCAATCCGCGACCTTGCTTACCTCATCGTAAATTGTCGGTTCCTTGGGCATGCCCATCAGTATCTTGTGCTCCATCCTTCCGGGCAGCAGGGCCTGGTACATCGCATCCCTGCGATGGGTGATGCAATCGATGACGAATATTGGCTCTTTCCGCTCGAAGTCCCGGGTCTCGGTCAGGTCCACGAACGGGCCTTCCCTGTCAACCTCCTTGATCAGCCTGCCTTCGAGAACGAACTCCGCCTCTGCAGGAACCTCCAGGTCCTTGGTGACGCACTTCACGAGTGGGGTAGGGTCAAGGGCATTGGCAATCGCCAGTTCGTCAACTCCCGGCTCCGGGCCGAGGGATGCCGCAACCATCACAGCTACTGAATTGCCGATGCACACAGCCATCTCCAGGTCTTTATCGGTCTTATCGTAAGTGGTTCTGGTCTGGCGCTTGGGGATCAGCCTGGCAGTGCATCTGTTTTTCCCGATTTGCATGAGCCGGTGATAGCAGGCGTTCCGCCCGGTCTCCGGGTCCTTGATGATAGCCACTGTGGCGGAGGCATATCGGCCTCCGTCACCGGGGAGATGGGTCAGAAGAGGAATTTTATCCAGGTCGGGATTCCTCACGATGACTTCCTGGCATGGGGCACTCTCGACCATTTGGGGCGGAACAGGTTTTCTGAGCGCTTCCACAGTCCTGCGGAGAATCTGCTCCTTGGTTGTCCCGAGAGCCTTGGCGATGACATCCCTGGAGGAGGTTATGCCGCCGAAGACGGGAAAATCGAAGCCCTTCACATTTTCGAAAACCGTGGGCTTCTCTCCGAGCGCGTTCAAAACATTGGCCAGCTCATATTCGGAGCTGACCTCTTTCTTGATTCGAATAAGTTCTCCGTCATTCTCCAGTTTGCCGAGGAAAGTCCTTAGGTCCATGCTACCGCTCCCAAATGAACTGCCCCGAGAATCTGAGCCGGATATTTAAATCTGGCGCGGGACTGTTCGCGGTCTGCCGAACTACCCGATCCTGGCCCTGATGACCTTGTAACCCTCTGCCTCGCAGACCTTGGCCGCATTCTCGCAGGTATTCTCATCCGGGAAAAGTGCCACCATGTAGCCGCCCAGCCCTCCGCCGGTCATCTTGGAGCCCAGCGCCCCGTTCCTGCGGGTCAGCCCGACAAGGTAATCCAACTTTTCGTGGCTCACGCCAATCTTCTGGAGAAGCTCGTGGTTGGCGTTCATCAGGCCTCCGACCTCGGTCAAATTGCCCTCTGCCAGCATTTCCTTGGCGCGCTCAACTATCTCGCCCGCCATGTCGAAGAGTTTTTCATACTCGTCCGGGAATTTCTTCTTTCTCTCCCTTACACCGGCGACCGCTTCCTCGGTCCTGGTCGTGATTCCGGTCGAGACCATCAGAATGTCCAGCGGCCTGCCCAGTTTCATGCGTTCCATCGTGTTGTCCCCGCCCTTCAGGTTCTTTCTGAAATATATGAGTCCGCCGTATGTCGAGCAGGTGTTGTCTATACCGCTGGGTGTGCCTGCGTAAGCCTTATCTCCTTCGAGGCCGCAGAGGCTTATATCTTCTTCCGAAAGGTTGAGTTTGAAATGCTCAGAAACCGCTCTGGCCATTGCCACGCAGCAGGCCGCGGAGGCGCCGACGCCGGACGCGCAGTAAAGGTCGCCGCCCAACTCGACTTCGACCGGCGTCTCATCGAAATTCAGGTGCCAGACCGCCTCGTTCATGAGCCTTACCGACCTGGTTTGCGACTTCACGTATTTGGCGATGTAGCCTTCCGCAGCTGGCCTGTTGTCGGTTATGTGGAAGCCCGGGCTTATGCCGGGTTTCAGCACAGCCACGGTTTTCTTGGATATTCCCGACGCAATGGTCGGCTTTCCGTAAACCACGAAATGCTCGCCGAACAGTATCACCTTTCCGAATCCGTGTCCAGTTGCCATTATATCACTCAAAAGCGAATGGTCATAGGGCATAAAAGGGATTCGGTTGCTCCCGCAGATACTATTTTTTTGCGGGCGGCATGTACCCTTTCATCATGAGCGACAGGGAAATCACAGTCACCGAGCTCAGGGCCATGGCCAGGCCTGCGAATTCCGGCCTGAAGGAAATGCCCCAGAGCGGGAACAGGGCGCCTGCGGCAATTGGTATCAATGCCATGTTGTAGGCGAAGGCCCAGAACACGTTCATCTTTATCCTCCCCATGACTTTTCTGCTGAGCTGGATAGCTGCGGCCGCATCAAGCAGGTCGCCTTTCACCAGCACTATGTCTCCGCTGTCCATCGCTACATCCGTGCCGGTGCCCAGCGCAATGCCGACGTCCGCCCTGGAAAGAGCGGGGGCATCGTTGATCCCGTCCCCGATGAAGATGACGGTATTGCCCTCCTTCTGAAGCCTTGCCACCTCGGCGGCTTTGTCGCCGGGCAAAGTGCCGGCTTTGATATTCGCGATGCCAAGCCGTTTCCCCACGGCATTGGCTGTAACTGCGTTATCGCCGGTAACCATCACTGTCTCCAGCCCCATTCTCCTGAACTCCTCTAAAGCCGCTGCCGATGTCGGCCTCACCTCGTCCGCGATGGCGATGATTCCTGCAAATCTCCCGCCGTGGGCCACCAGGACTGCGGTTTTTCCCGCCTCCTCCAGATTCCTCAAAGCGCCATCGTCGGCCGATATCCCGCGGTCCAGAAGGAACTGTCTGTTCCCCACCAAGACCTCTTTCCCGTCAAGCCTCGCAGAAACGCCCAGCCCCGGAAACGTGTCGAAACCCTCGGTCTCGGATAAAGCGGCACCGGCAGATTTGGCTTTGATCACTATTGTCTCTGCCAGCGGATGCTTGGAATTCTTCTCCACAGACCCGGCAATGGCCAGCAACTGTTTTTCATCCGTTCCGATGGCAATGACATCGGTCACCATAGGCCGCCCGACCGTGAGAGTCCCGGTCTTGTCAAACAAAACAGTTGTCGCTCCCGCAGCCTTCTCCAGAACCTCTCCGTTCTTGATGAGTATGCCCAGTTCCGCGCCTCTTCCTATTCCGACAGTAACAGCAGTCGGGGTAGCCAGACCCAATGCGCAGGGGCAGGCGACCACAAGTATCGAAATAAGTACAGTCAGCGAGAAAAGGAGCGGGTCTGCTATGTCGTAAATGTCAGCCAGCATGAAATACCAGGCAAGCGAGGACAGAATTGCCACAGCCAGCACGGCCGGGATGAAGCGGGAGACAACCCTGTCAGCGACTTTCTGGACAGGGGGTTTGGAGCCCTGCGCCTCCTCCACCATCCTGATTATCTGGGCGAGCAGTGTGTCCTTGCCGATTCTGACTGCCCTGAAAGTCAACACGCTGTTGGTGTTCATCGTCCCTCCAATCACCGCATCTCCGGGTTTACGGAGGACCGGCACAGGCTCTCCGGTGATCATGGATTCATCCACATGGCTCTGGCCGCGCATAACCTCGCCGTCTGTCGGAATTTTTTCCCCCG
>JAQVMG010000001.1:15699-38008 GCA_028703755.1 Thermoplasmata archaeon
TGTCACCGACCAGGATTTTTTCAATGGGTGTGTCGACCTCGGTGCCGCCTCTCAGGACCCGAGCAGTCCCCGCCTGAAGGCCGGCCAGTGTCTTAATTGCATCCGTGGTGCGGCCCTTCGCCCGGGCCTCAAGGTACCTTCCGAGCATCAGGAAAGCCGCCAGAAAGACCGCAGACTCATAGAACATGAAATGGTGGGTGAGGATTATCTCAAAAGTGCCCAGAACGCTGGAGCCGTAGGCCGCCCCCATACCCATCGAGTACATGACGTCCATGCTCAGGTTCCCGTTGCGAAGCGCCCGGATGCCGGCGGAAAAAATCGGACCGCTGACATATATGAAAACCGGCGCTGAAATGGCAAGGGAGGCGTAAGCCATACCGGGCTGCTCCATTCCGCTGTACATCAGAGCCATCAGCACACTGCCGAAAGCCATTCCGATGACCGCCCTTGTCAATTTATCTCTCAGATCCTTCTCCCGGCCCTCCTTCTCAGATTTCCCGCTGTCAGTGCCAAGGGCCTTGTATCCCAATCCGTCGATTGTGCTCCCCATATCCGAAATGCCGACAAGTTTCGGGTCGTAAACAACGCGGACCTTCTCGGAGGCCAGGTTGACCGTTGCAGAGCTGACTCCGTCCATTTTGCCGAGCGCGCCCTCTATTGCCTTGGCGCACATGGCGCAGGTCATGCCTGAAATCCTAATGTCGTCGGTTCTTTTTGCCATTTCGCTTCCCGGAGAAATCATTGGGCTGGGATATTATAAAGGTTACACCTGAAAAGAATAAAAGAAGCGCCGAGGAGGAGACTGAGACGAGAGCAAACTATTGCAATGACTCGTCGAGGGTAAAACGAGTTTGATATGGCAAAGGATTGTAAACTCGTTTCCGAGTCGGTGCGAATAGAATAAATAGAGAAAAAGAGCGCCGAGGAGGAGATTTTCGACATCCGCTTCCAGGATTCGCTTACATCAAAAAAAGCCAGGCTTTTTTTGGGCGCTAGACGAATCGCTTCGCGACTCGTCTGCGGCGAACCTTGGAGCATGCTTGGAGTTTGTGATATTGCTCCAAGGGATGCTTTGAACTCCCGAGGTGAGACACCACCGGTTTTCGAGACCGGCGCCTTACCGGGCTGGGCTACCTCGGCACCATATTGCGATTATTTTCGTTCGAGGCATACAGCCCGGTATAGGTCGAATTTCCGTGGCATATTTGAGCCAATTCGACCGTATAGCGGGCTGGGCTACCTCGGCGAATATTCTTGCACAGCTGCATTCCGCAGGGTTTTATTAAACTTACCAATTCACGGTCCAAACCGTATCCCCAGTCACTCTCACCCAGTATCCCTCCCCAGGTGTCATGGTATACGTCGGCTCCGCTTCCCTGATGTAAGGTGAAACCGGGTCGAACACCTCAACCCGGTCAGCTCCGGTTCCCCAGAATGCGAAGGACACAGTCACCGTTTCATTCAGAGTTGGGTATCCCACGAGGTTCCAGCCGGCATGTAGGTTGATGCCTGTTGTGGCCGGTTCCAGGCCGCTGACGCTCAGGGTGCATGCCGCATTGACATGGGCCCATATCCCCATTGTGCGGCCTAAGTCCAAAAGGTCATTGGCCGTTCCTCCGGCGCGGTAGGATTTCCAGGGGTCCGCCGTGTCGAGCGGGTCGTACCATTTGACAGCATCCCATTTTCCCGAAATTGAAGACAGGACTTCTTCAACCGAGGTATAGGACATCTCCAGCGGGATGGAAATCAGGTTCCAGCCTTCCTCGAGTTCGATCGTGAACATCACGGCGCGCGTGTCGGTCCGGAACTCCCAGGTCAAGTCGAGTACATTCCCATCGTAGTCCTTCGCATAAATCCTGCATTCGACTGCGGAGCCGTTCGGGAAATCGATAGGGTGCTGGTATGTTATGTTGTAACCGCCCGGCACCGGGACGGCATTGTAGAAGACCATGAATGAATTCACATACAGCCGAACGGTTGAAAGGTTCACCGCAAGATTGTCCGTGACTATAACGGAAATCTCCGGACTCAGCTCGGCCGAGGTCCACCATGGCGGCGGGAACAGGTCGCTTGCCACGGGCCCGATTGAATCCGTTGTGAATACCTCCCAATGGGACACGGCCATGTCCACATCTCTGGGATTGGACGGGAAAATATTTTCATTCATGCTAACCGAGACATCTGTCGAGTTTTCATTCCGCCCGGAGATGTTGTACACTGCATCTGTGACGGGGTTCCACTCCAGCTTGCCGTCCGGACCGGTGAAGGCGTCAGTCTCGGCCTGCCCGTTGTCCCGTATGATAACGCGGGCGTCCAGTGGGTCCGAGGTAAGGTTTTCGACAAGGACATGGAGGTAATTTTGAACTGTGAGATTCGACAGCCGGTCCTGGAACACCAATTTAGCATCCGAGAAGGACGAATTCAGCGCTGTCGGCCTTGCCTCGGTGTTCATCACGAAGTCAAGGGGATTGCCTGCGAAACTGCAGTTCACGAAAATCGGAGAGGATCCGGAACACAGCGCTCCCTGGGTGCCTGAATCGGAGATGTTTGTCCTCACGATATAGGTGGGGATGTCATACCTGATGGACAGCGGGCCAAGAACAACCTTTCCGGTACCGTTGGCCGAGATGCGGATGGGTATGCGGTTCACATCGGGGGATACCCGGTTCAGGTTCAGATTGAGCGCCTCTGCCAGCATTGTTCCGTTCAGTGTCTCCGTGCTGTTGAACTCTCCGGTGCAGGAGAATTCAGCGGTTCCGTCGGAGTTCATGTCGGCTGAAACATCTTCCGGTGTGCCTGTCAGAGTCAGATCCAGGACAAAAATGTCGTTCAGGTTAGCGGTCTTGTTCAGCCATGCGATTTTCTCGCCGTGGATGACCGGCGACGAGTCGCCGTTTGTCTGGTAATCAAGGACCGTTTGCTCTCCCAGTGTTAGATTGAACATCCTGACGCTCCAGAGATTGGTGAACCGGTTGTGGAAATAGTAAACGACCCTGTCCCCGTATATCCTGGGCATGAAGTTCTGCTCGCCCTCCGGGTCAAAGGTCACCCTCTCGATTTCAAGCGTATCTACATTGCATCTGTATATCTCCCAGTTGCCGTCCGTGTTGCCATGCCAGACCACCGTATCGCCATATACGTCCGGGTTGTACTGGATGGCAGCATCCTTGTTCAGGTTCTGGACCTGCCATGTGCTCAGATCAAACATGAAAATATCCGAATAATCGCTGGATGGCGGTGAACCGTAGTATGAATACCAGACAATATGCTCGCCCTGGATATTCGGAGACATGTCATGCCAGTTTGTCTCGCTCAGCTTGAATTCCCTGTTTTCAGAAATGTCCCACATGAAAATGTCGTAATTCCCGACCCTGTAATCCTGCCACACTATCCTGTCGCCGTCAATCGAGGGCTTGGATTGGGCGCTGGGATGGATGCAGACAGCCCATTCTGTGCTGTTCGAGAATGTATAGGCATAGATGTCGGCATTTCCGTTCCGGTAGTCCGTCCAGACTATTGTCTCCTCGAATATGTCCGGCTCGCCCTGCCACTCCGGCTCATCTGTTATCCTCACGAGGGCCGGGTCATTTTCAATCTGCGGCGTTTCGAGGTAGTTCGGCACCCGGTTCCCGTCGGAGTCAACAGACAGATTATAGGCGTAAACCTCGGAGTTACCGTCCCTGTAATCCTCCCACACAACCCAATTCCCGTAAATGGCCGGGGCGAATTGGGAAAATGCATCCGCGATGACCGCGTCGTTTCCCATCTCAATGCCGGTTATGTTGAGGGTCGCGTATCTGACTATCGCCCTGGCAGGCAGACTGACCGAGATATGGTCTCTCACGCCGCCTTCCACGAAGGTCGCGTCCTCCTCCGCGAACCCCGAGGAAAATGCATCCTCGGTTATGCCGTTTGCATCACCGACAATGTTCAGTCCGACCTGGTTGCCCTCAATGCTGCAGTTCGAGATAAACGGACCCGATTGGTATGCATAAATTCCGTATGAATTTCCGCCTACGGTCGAGTTGGCGATCACCGGCCAGGATCTCATGCAGTTCACGCCCATCCCGTTCCCCGAGGAATTGATGCCTTCCAATGAGGAATGGGCGTCCAGCAGGTAAAATCCGGAATTGGTGTTGTTAAAAGCCGAGCAATCGGAAATGTCAGGGGATGCCGAGTTTAAGCTGAAGCCATTTTCGTTGGACAACGCCGCGCAATTGGCCAATACCACGTTGGATTCGTTGTTGACTGAAAATCCTATCGTGTTGAACATGGCCAGGTTATCCCGCAGTTGAGATGCCCCGCCGTCGGAGTAGAATCCGGTGCCCCCGCATTCGATGAAGGCGGTTCCGTTGACCGTCGGGGAACCTCCGTTGGACCAGATGCCCTCGCCGCATCCCATGAAAACCGAATCCTCAATTATGGGGGAGCAGCCTTCCGCATCCAGGCCGGCTTCTGCGATGTCGGTGATATCGCTTCCTATTATTGAAAGGCCGTCCGTGTAAGACGTTATCTGAAAAATATCCCTTATTGTGGAATTCAGAATCACTCCCGTGCTGAGATAATCAAACGTGAGCCAGAGATTATATGGCCGAAGTGGGGCGGTCGCGCTCAGGGGCATGATACTGCTGTCTGTCATGATGAGGTTGCCGTCATCGACATTCATGCTCCCGCGGTATGTCAGAGGCCCCATGAACCAGATTGTGGAATTATCCAACCGCAGTGTTGCTCCGCTGTTCACATACACGTCGATATGGGCAATAACAGTTTTGTTGACAAGTTCGAGGTTCTTGTCAACG
This sequence comes from Thermoplasmata archaeon, assembly GCA_028703755.1. Taxonomy (GTDB): domain Archaea; phylum Thermoplasmatota; class Thermoplasmata; order SG8-5; family SG8-5; genus UBA147. The sequence continues at coordinate 20,499 of JAQVMG010000001.1, forward strand.
GTCATGTATGAAGGCCACTCTGTGATGTCTGGATTGTCGGCCGAAAGCAGAACCTCCGCAGTTCCGTCCGGTACCAGGCCGGTAAAATTCGAACCGAACTCTGAACCGCTGCTCATTGCTATGACTGTGTGGAAATAATATTCCTCCGTGAGATTCCACCGCAGCCTTTTCTCCCTGTAAGCCAGATTGCGCGCCAACCCATTTTCGTCTGTTATACCGGATGACGAAACGCGGTCCGAGGAATCTCGGACCGATACATTGCATCCGGAGACCGGAAACAGCGTTTCACCGAGAACCAGGACATCCGTCCAGTTCCCGATGTCAATGTATCCCGAAGGCTGGATGCTTGTCCTTCCAAGGTCGAGCGTGCAGTTCACCAGGGCGGCCGAGGAGTGCCTGCCGGTTTCAACATCGCACGCATTTGAGAAACTGCTGTTCAGCATGACCGGGTCGCAATCGACTACTTTCAGGCCTACTCTGTTTCCCGGGAGCATGCATGATTCCCCCCAAATTTTTGAGGTTTGGGCATAAATTCCCTGGTCCGAATCCGAGATGTTGCAGCCGTCCAGCCAAGCAGCCGAATCGATGAAGTACAGGCCGCCAACAGCCGAACCTTGGATGTTGGAACTGTCCGCATGAATTGTCGAGTAATACCCGAATATTCCGTAATCGCAACCGATGGATGACAGTTCGGACACAGCCATGTCGCCGGAATAGGAATACAGCCCCCTCGCCGAATCGCTGAAAGACATATTTGTGAGGATTGCATGCGATTGGCTGGCATAAACAGCATGTTCTGTGGCTCTCCGTACGGCTGAATTGGTGATCGCCGAATAGTCGCCGGTCATCTGCAGGCCCACAGGAGTCCAATCTATTGACAGCCTGTCCACCGTCGGCGCGCATCCCGTTATCCTGATCCCGCAAACTCCTGCATGCCTGATCGTCAGGTTGCGGATGTCTGCCAGGCATCCGGCCAGTTCAAGTTCGGTAATCCACTCAAGATTAATATCCTCGAATACCAACTCGCTCTCCACATCGGCCGTTATCCCGGTGAGAGCGGGCTCCAGCAACCTGAAGGTGCCGATGGACCTCACTGAAGTGTTGAAAAGGCCCAGCGTGCCGGAAACCGCGGATATGATGCATTCGGTGTTCCCGAATGCCAGGAGCTCGCTGTTCTCCAGTTCCATGCCTGCGCCGGGGGTGATACTTACACTTCCGAGGCATATTATTTTCGCCCCGTTGTATTGACTGTAATTTGATATCATATGGCCGTTTGGCCAGATATATACATTTGAAGGGTTGCCCGATACGCGCACAACCGCGGTCATATTGGCGGAGAGGGCGGTTCGGTTCTCTCCGTAAGTAACATTCTCCCCATCCAGACCGAACGCGATTATCCTGTGGATATCCATCCCGATTGGCCCCTCCCTGGTCAGCATCTTCCTCCTGAAAGCCAGCCCCTGTGCCATTCCGAATTCGTCCGTGTAACCCATGGATGACGGATTGTTCTCCGCATCAAGCACCGACACCTGCATGCCCTGCACAGCGGTCCCGTTCTGGTCTTCCGCCAGGACATTCATGCGTTCACCCACCGAGATGAAGAGGCCCAAACCTATGCTGACTCTGGATTCATTGAGTGCCGTGTTCAGCAGTCTTGGGTAAGAGTTCAGTGTGACGTCCATGTCCATGCTGTTGCCGAGCACGCAGTCGGTCAACAGTGGCGAGGAATAGAGTGCCGTGACACCCGAGGTTGACGAGCCGCTGATGTTGCAGTTCTTCACATCCGGCTCTGAGTTCTGGAGATAAATGCCCACTTTGTTGTTCACAAACCGGCATCCGGTGATTGCGGAATTGGAATAGTACAGCGACATACCTCTGGCTGTGCAGTCGGAAACCGTGAGATTCATGAGGGTCGGACTGCAGAAGTAGGCATGGACGCCGTAATTGCATGCCGCAAATGTGCAGTTCACCAACCTCGCGCCGCTGTTCCGCAGGTAGATGCCGTACAGGCAGTTCATGAACGCCATTCCGGTAAATCTGGCCGTCGGCGTCAGGACTGTCAGTCCGAGGTTCAGCCCGCTGTACCCGCAGTGCATCACTATGCTGTTGTTGAAATACAGCCGGGACGCTGACTGGGCTGCCATGCCGTATTTATATGTGCTGCGGTTCGAAATTATTCGGCTGGCATCCGACTGAGTGGCCGGATTGCCGTCCGAATCGTCCATCGTGAATTTTCCGCCAATATCTATGCGATACTGGCCGCTGTAAGACAGGTTCAGCACCAGTGTCGTGTTCACAAATACGAGGGTGCCAAAGCCTGTGACGGAAAGGTTGCCGTTGAGGTAGATAATCGCATTCATGTAACTCTCTTGGGATGAAACTGTCCAGTTCCCCGTTTTCACAATGAGGCCTTCCGCTGCAGCCGGGGGGTCTGTCGGTTCAGGGGTGTCGGAGACGCCTGTGACCGAACCGAAAGGCAGGCCGATGCTGGAGGCAATGACAATCAACGAAACCAGAAACGCCAATCTGCTGCCCATTGATAGGAAATAAGTGCTGTTCCTTATTTAATACTTCTCAGAGACGGGTGAAAAATCGCGTCGGCCATCCGCATGGCCAGCACAGTTTCCCTGACATCGTGCACCCGGACGATGTCCGCGCCGTTCATGGCCGCGGCGGCTGCGGATGCAATGCTGCCCTCCAGGCGCTCAGCCGGTTCTCCGCCAAGGGTCTTTCCGATGAATGATTTCCTTGACGCCCCTATCATGATTGGCATTCCGGTGATTCTCATCTCTCCCAGCCGGCGGATTATTTCCAGGTTGTGCTCAACGGTCTTGCCGAAACCGATGCCGGGGTCCAGTATTATTCGGCAGGGGTCAATGCCTTCCGCCTCTGCGACCTGCTTTCTAAGTTCGGCGACGATGTCATCCATCACGTCGCGGTAAACGGGATTTTTTTGCATCGTTCCGGGCTCGCCCTGCATGTGCATGAGAATGATGGGCACATCCGTCTTTGCCAGGATTTCCGACATCCTTCTGTCCCTGAGGCCGCCGACCAGATTGACGATGCCGGCTCCCGCCTCCAGTGCCTTTTCCACAACCTCCGGATTTCTGCTGTCAACCGAAATCGGAATCTTCAGTTTTCCAGCCAGTGATTGTATGACCGGGACAATTCTTGCCGCCTCTTCTTCGGCGGTCACGGGTGCCGCGTCCGGCCTTGTGGATTCTCCGCCGATGTCGATGATGTCTGCGCCGTCGGCTTCGATCTGGATTGCCCTTCGGACCGCCTCCTTTGCATCTGTGACCCCGTCGCCCGAGAAAGAGTCCGGAGTGACATTCAGAATGCCCATGACCAGGGTCCTGCCGAGCCCGAGAGGTCCCAGCGCTCTGTTCCGTTTACTTCCGAGGTTCAGCATGGCACATTCCAACTGCCCTGCAAGAGATTTCAGACCGAACGGCTGGAGCCGCAGTTTTGCCATGGCGATGGAGAACTGCCTCTCCGTTCCGGAAAGAAGGCAGTCAGTGGGTTTCGTGATGTCACATATCGCGCTGTAGGAAATTGCGGCTTCCCCGCCGACAGCCAGCATTTCCTGTTTCAGGATATTGGCCCCTCTCGGGTCAAGGTCCCTGACCATGAAAATGAAGTGTCGGGTCTTTGGCAGCATGATGTCTATGCCTTCCCTGCAGACATCGATGGCCAACATCTCCTTCTCGGCATCCTCCAGGATATTCACCGACCTGAGGTACAGTTCCGGACACATTGGGCGAGACAATGCGCGGGCGCATTTAAAATTTCCTTGCAAAATGCATTAATATCCAACTTTCTATTTCCCGTGCCATGAGGGTCCATGAGATAGAGGGGCACGGGTTCAGCGGCAACATTTTCCTTATTGATTCCGAAAAACCATGCCTCATCGACGCGGGCTGGGACCCGGACATCGCGTATTGCACCGAACAGATAAAACAGATTCTGGGCGGCAGGAAGCTGCATTCCATTGTCCTGACACACAGGCACATAGACCATGTCGGCGGAGCCATGTCCTTCTACGGCGAGTACGGGGGAGACCTTTACGCCCATGCGGACGATGCCCAGGCCCTCATTTCCGGGGACCAGGATTCGACAGGCGCGAAGATGTTCGGCGGGCATATCGACCCGATGCCTCTGACACCGATATCCGAAGGCGACAGAATCGACCTGGGCGGGGGCGAGTCCCTGAAGGTCATCCATACGCCGGGCCACACTGTCGGCAGCATGTGCCTGCTTGGGCCCGGATGCCTATTCTCCGGAGATACTGTCTTCGCCGACGGCGGGGTCGGCAGATGGGATCTGGATACCGGAAATTACTCTCAACTTCTGGCATCGGTGGAAAAAATTTCCGAACTTGATGTTGAATCATTGTTTCCGGGCCATGGCCCGTCAGTCGAGGGAAATGCCGCTGCCCACATCGGCCTAAGTCTTAGGCATCTTCGCCTCATCGGGAGATACGGATAGCCATGCCAAATATTTTCAGATGGCCGGCAGAAAGGCCTCTGCCGGAAGATTTTCTCGCCGACCTGAAAAAAGCCCACGATGGGGTTTTCGTGTATCCCACAAATACGCTCTACGGCCTCGGTGCATGCATCCGCTCTCCGAAAGCGATAAGACTTGTCTTCGAGATAAAAGCCAGGCCCAAGGATTTTCCGCTTCCCGTGATGGCCAATTTCGGCCAGATTCGTGATATCTGTGAGGTCACAGACATCTCTCTGCCGTTCCTGAAGCATTCCGACACAAGGGTCACCGCAGTGCTGCCATCTGGGAAATCCGCCCCAAAAGAAATCGTACACCGCGGCACAGTCGCAGTAAGGCTACCCTGTTCGAAACTGACTGAATCGCTGGTCGGTTCCGTCGGACCCATAACTTCCACATCCGCAAATGTCCATGGCCAACCAACGCCCGCAGAAATCGGCCCGCTGGTTTCAGAATTCGGGGAAAGGATATCGGCCTACATCGACTCGGGTCGGCTGGAGGGTCTTCCGACGACTATTATTGACTTCACGGGCGACCGGCCAAAAATAATTAGGGAAGGCGCATTATCACGTGACGAAATGGAAAGAACCTATGAACGATGAAATCAAGGAGAAATACCTGAAAGCGGGGAAGATCGCCTCCAGAATCAGAGACCAGGCTGCAGATATGATGACCGCCGGGACTCTCCTACTCGATGTTGCCGAGTTCGTTGAATCTGAGACAGTGCGGCTCGGCGGCAAATCCGCCTTTCCCACGAACCTGGCAACTGACAATATCGCTGCGCATTACACCCCTCATTCCCAGGATCCGCTGAAGTTCAGACCCGGGGAGCTTGTCAAGCTGGACCTCGGCGTGCATGTGGACGGTTACATTGCCGACACTGCGGTCACGGTTGAAATATCCACCGACAGATGGGCACCTCTGATAGGAGCATCCCATGATTCCCTGGAGATGGTCCTTGATTCAGTCGGACCCGGCATGCTTGTCAGGAATATCGGCGGAATTATCGAACGCACGGTCAGGTCCAGAGGATTCGAGCCCATCAGCAATCTTACGGGCCACAGTCTGGAGAGGTTCAATCTGCATGCGGGGCTGAGCATACCGAACATTCTGGACGAATCCCCGGCAGATCTCAAGCCCGGAATGGCCATCGCCATCGAGCCGTTCGCGACGACCGGCGTCGGCAGGGTCGCCGGCAGGAAGAGCGGCAACATATTCAAACTTATAAGAATCAAGGAGACAGGAGACACAGAGCTGGATGATATAATCAAACAGATACACGATGAGTTCCTGTTCCTGCCCTTCCCCGAGCGCTGGGTCGCAAAAAGGACCGAGAGGCCTGACAAGGTCCTCAAGCGGCTGCTAAGGCACGGGAATATTGCGACTTATCCCATACTCAGCGAGATAAAAGGCGGCCTGGTCTCACAGGTCGAACACACAGTTCTCATTACAGAAAAAGGCGGCATTGTCACCACAAGATGACCTAAGCTTTCAGTTCGCCGTCCTTCATTATCAGAACGTTGTCAACAGTTAAAGTCGGCCTTTTTATTATGCCCAGAATGTGCACCGGGCTCTTGACGCTTCCCCCGAAGACCGAATTGTCTCCGAAGCCCACATTCACGGTCCCCAGGACCTTGGAATCTTCCAGCACTTTGCCGACGAGCTTCGCTTTGGGATTCAGCCCCATGCCGAACTTGGCGATGTTCCTGGCCTCCCTGCCGCCTTTGTTGAGTTCCTTCACAACATCGTGGGCGCCGGTGATGCGGTCCGCAATGCCGTCCTTGACGGAGACCTTGACCGGCTCCTGGACTGTTTCTATGAAGCTCCCGTCCACTATCAGCGTGCCGTTGGCTGTTCCCTCGACAGGGCAAATGAAAAGCTCCCCTGCCGGAAGGTTGGTGAAATCCCCCTTCTTGTGGCAGATGCCGCTGTCATCGGTGACCCAGGCCCTTCCCCCGATGTCCATTTTGAGGTCGGAGCCGACTTCGGTCACTATCCGGATGACCCTGCTTCTCCGCAGCTTCCTGGCAACCCTGAATATGCTGCGGCGGATCTCTTTGAAATCCGCGGTCATGCCGCCTTCGTCCATCATCTGAACTGTGATGCCTGGCATGGTGGCGATGCGGGCGCCGGCCCTTGTCGCCCTTCGTCTGGCGACAGTGTGCGACATCGTCCTCTCGGTAGTGATGACGACAACGTCCATTTCCTTCATGAGGCGCGCCACAGAATCAGGCGGTTCCTGGCCGTCATTTTTCAGGTCTGGGATCTTAGCAAAAAGCGTCTCGGCTCCCGTGTTAACAGAAGCTCTGTAGAGATGCTGCGCTATTGCTTCCTTGGAGTCATCTGTCAGGATAAGCACATTCTCGCCTTTTTTGACGTTAAGGCATGTCTCGATTGTAACTTTGGCCCCGTCTGAAATTGCCATATCTCTCGGTACCAAATCCTAATTCAAATATTTAAAGAGAAGGATGGCCGGCTCCCCCGGTACCCGGCCAACCATCCCTAGGTTCAGTTCCAACCTACCTGACCATGCCTCGGTCGCCCATTGTATTTTAATGTAAAGGCCGGGGTTGTGACCCGGTTGGGCGAACCGGGTTGGTGACGATTAAGTTCATCCTTAGAAAGCCTCGCCTGACCGAAGGGAGGGCGGGGATGTATCTAAATCGGCACTCAACCCGACCTTCGAAACTGGCGCTGGTGGCCGGGAGTCCGTGATTCCACAAAAGGATGAGAATAATCGTCAGCTGTGCAAGAGCATCTAGGTTAGAGGCCTGGGTGAGCGTTGGTGAGGCCTCACCCCTCTGGCCTTACAGCCAGGGTTCAAAGGGAGAAATGCACTCTGGGCATCACCCCCATCGAAGTTGCCGACTTCGATACCCCACCCCGCCCTCACAGGCGGGGCATGGTTGAGTTAGCCAGTACCGAGGTGAGTTCCAACCCGCATATCGAAGACTTCTCTACAAATCTATTTGTATATACCAATTTTTTAATATTTACCCTCAATCCCAATACCGATACCATGGGCGACATACAGGCAGCACTGGCCGACCTGAAAAGCGGCAAGCCGATATTCATCTACGACGCGGACGGCAGGGAAGAGGAAACAGACATAGTGTTCGCTTCCGGGTCAGTGAAGCATGCAGACATACGCTTCATGCGCCAGAACGGCGGCGGCCTCATATGCACAACCGTTTCCGACGGTGTTGCGGAAAAGATAGGACTGCCTTTTCTGGTGGACGTTTTCAAGACCGCCCAGGCAGTGCATCCGGTGCTAAGGAACTCGCTTCCTGACACTCTGCCTTACGACACGAAATCTGCGTTCTCAATCACAATCAACCACAGGAAATGCTATACCGGAATAACAGACATCGACAGGGCGCTGACGGTCGCGGAATTCGGCAACCTGGTCCGCGATGTGGATGTCGGAACATGCGAGTATCCGCTGAAATCCTTCACCAAGGCATTCAGGGTGCCGGGCCATGTGTTCCTGCTGAGGACCTCGAAAGAGCTGCTGAAGGACAGGAACGGGCATACTGAATTATCCACTGCCATGTGCCTGATGGCCAAGCTTCCGCCGACCGCGACCATCTGCGAGATGATGGGCAATAACGGCAAAGCTCTCTCAAAAACAGATGCGAGAAAGTTCGCCGAATCACAAGGATTTATATTCCTCGAAGGCCATGAAGTTCAGGAGGTCTGGAAGACATGGTCAGGGTGATGGCGTCCGGGGTTTTTGACATACTCCATCCCGGGCATCTGCATTTTCTCGAGGAAGCCCGCAAGCTGGGCGATGAGCTGTATGTTGTGGTGGCTACCGATAACACTGTCAGGAAAAGAAAACATGAACCCATCACACCCCAGGATATGCGGCTGAAGATGATTGCGGCACTCAGGACCGTGGACCAGGCTGTACTGGGCCATGACGGGGACATGTTCAGGATTGTCGAGGAGATAAAGCCCGACATCATCGCGCTGGGGTTCGACCAGGCCTATGCCGAGGAAGAGCTGCAGGGTGAATTGGCCAAAAGAGGCCTGAACATCAAAATCATCAGAATGCCCCAGCTGGACCATGACCTAACCGGCTCCAGGAAAATAATGCAGAAAGTCATAGAATGGTATCTGGCCGAGGAGCGCCTGAAGAAGGTGGAGAACAGATGAAAATCATCGGCGTGGCTGATACGACATTCGCCAGGGTGAACATGGCCGCCGAGGCTATTGACGAGCTCAGGGCCACCGGCACCGGGTTCCGCATCGAGAGATACACGGTCCCGGGGGTCAAGGATCTTCCTGTCGCATGCAAGAAGCTCTTTGAGGAAAAGAAATGCGACATGGTCATAGCGCTGGGCATGCCCGGCGCCCAGGCGATTGACAAGGTCTGCGCGCATGAGGCATCCACGGGTCTCATCCAGGTCCAGCTGATGACCTCGAAGCACATAATCGAAGTATTTGTTCATGAAGACGAGGCTGAGAGTCCGAAAGAGCTGAAAAAACTGGCGTCCAACAGGGCCAGGGAGCATGCGGTTAACGCATACGATCTGCTATTCAGGCCGGAGCGGTTGGCAAAACTGGCGGGCACAGGCCAGCGCCAGGGATTTGCGGATGCCGGGAGAATAGACTGAGATTCAACGGGTAAATGAAAAGGGAGGTAAAAACATGAAAATAGGAATAGTGGTGAGCGAATTCAACTACGATATAACGCAGATGATGCTGGAACGGGCGAAAAGCCACGCGGAATTCCTCGGCGCCAAGATCGGGCAGGTCATACATGTGCCGGGCGTCTACGACATGCCGCTGGCAGTGAAGAAGCTCCTGGCGAAAAAGGAGATAGACGGCGTCGTAACTATCGGCGCGGTCATCGAGGGCGAGACAGGCCATGATGCCGTAATCATGGGCCAGGCCAGCCGCAAGTTGACTGACCTCAGCCTTGAATACAACAAGCCTGTCGGGCTCGGAATCACAGGCCCGGGCATGACCAGGCTCCAGGCCGAGGACCGCATCGAGAACGCGAAGAATGCGGTCGAGTCCGTCGTGAAGATGCACCAAAGACTGAAATGATTGCATTCCAAGCGTAATGCAATCGGCATGCCCCGCCTGTGAGGGCGGGGTCCATTTTATCATCATTTTCAGTGCGCTTGTTCCATCATTCTAGGGTGTTTTGAAATTTTATTTTGGGAACCCCCGCCTGTGAGGGCGGGGAGGTCAGTGGCACCCAATCATGCCAAAATTTGTAGATAAGATTCGCAGCAGTTGGGGTTGGCTGGGACTCGGCACCGGGTTGAACCTCGAAGTCAATACCTCCCCGGGGCAACAACGAATGGCAGGCCATTCGTCTTTCTCGCATTGATGTTGGGTGATTGAATCTGAGCTACAATGCTCAAAGCCCCGAGGTTTCCTAAGTATGAGCTTAATCGTCACCAGCCAGGTTCTAAAAACCTGGCCACAACCCCGGCCTTGGATATAAATTGCAGTAGGCGACCGAGGCATGGTCAGGTAGCCCGGAACTGAACCTGGGGATGGTTGACCGGTGCCGTGTGAAACATCATCAACTTTATCTGGCACAGGTGCGATTCGTTCATCCTTCGCGTTGCATATTATAAACAATTCCGAGCGAGCAGGCTCACTCGAGTTTCCTTTTTACTGAATATTTTTCTTTGGAGAGTGAGCCGGCACAGCGAGGATAAAGAAAAATACTCCCGCAAACCCATATAAACATCGACCTCATTTCGCCCCCCATGACCGCCGCCGACATACTTCTGAAGAATGCCAGCCAGCTTATCACTCTTACCGGTGACAATACCGCCCCCAGGACAGGAGAAGGCATGCGGGACCTTGGAATAATTCCCAACGGCGACCTTTGGATTTCCCATGGTCAGATAACCGGGCTTGGCGCCGACGACGGCCGCCGGCATGACGCTGCCCTGACGATAGACTGCTCCGGCAAGGTCGTGATGCCCGGATTCGTCGACCCGCACACCCATCTGGTATTCGCCGGCTCCCGGGAGAACGAGCTGGGCATGAAGCTGAAGGGCCACACTTATATGGAAATTCAAAATGCAGGCGGCGGAATCTTCAGCACCGTGAGAAAGACCAGAGAGGCCACAAACGAGCAGCTCATTGCCCAGGCGATGAAACGCCTGGACACGATGCTTTTGCATGGGACGACTACAATTGAAGCGAAATCAGGATACGGCTTCGACAGAGCGACCGAGATACGGATGCTCCAGGTGGCAAAAATCCTCAACCACCAGCACCCGATGGACATTGTTTCAACGTTCATGGGCGCGCATGCCATTCCCCCGGAGTTTCACGGCCGGGAAAAAGAGTTCATCCAATCCCTGGTTGACATGCTCCCTGAGATTGCCGAGAAGAAACTTGCCGAGTTCTGCGATGTGTTCTGCGATACGGGCGTGATATCGCTTGGCGACGCCGAGGCCGTGATGGCAGCGGCCAAAGCTGCCGGCCTCGGGCTTAAAATCCATGCTGACGAGATAGAGAACATTGGGGCTTCCGCAATGGCCGCAAAGATGATGGCCGTATCCGCCGAGCATCTTCTGAAATCCTCCGACCAGGACATCCGTGCCATGGCCGATTCAGGAGTAATCGGTGTTCTGCTGCCGGGAACACCTTACTCGCTCATGATGAAGGAATACGCCAATGCCAGGAAGATGATTGAAATGGGCATGCCTGTAGCCCTCGCCACCGACCTGAATCCCAATTGCTGGACTGAATCTATGCCGTGGGTTATTTCTGCAGCTTGCTATCAGATGAAGATGATGCCGGCCGAGGCAATAGTCGCCTCGACCATAAACGCGGCCCATGCTGTGAACCGGGCGAAATCCGTCGGCAGCCTGGAGGTAGGTAAACAGGCGGACGTAATCATCCTGGACGTCGAAAATTACGAGCAGATCCCGTATCATTTCGGCGTGAACCTTGTCAACACAGTCATCAAGAAGGGCGAACTTGCGGTCGGTGGGCCATGAAGGCCGTGGTCCTGCTCTCCGGCGGCATAGACTCCCCTGTCGCGGCATACATGATGGCCAAGGCGGGCGCCGAGATCATCGCGCTGCACATGGACGGAACCCCGTATTTCGAGTCCAATGTCAGGGTGGAGAAGCTTGTCGTGCGTCTGATGGAACTCACAGGCCAGCCGATTCCGCTTTTCACAGCCCCCCACGGCGCAGCCAATCTTTCTGAAATTGCCAAGACCAGGGACAGCCATATCCGATGTGTGCTCTGCAAAAGATTCATGATGCGCACCGCCGAGGCCCTGGCCAAACAGGAGAACTGCACCGCGATAATCATGGGAGACTCACTCGGCCAGGTGGCCAGCCAGACCCTGCAGAACATGAAAGCCGAACAGCAGGCTATCTCAATTCCCATCGTCCGGCCCCTCGTCGGACTGGACAAGGAGCAGATAATTGTTATTGCCAGGGATATCGGCACCTTTGAGCTGTCGATAGGCGGCGCCGGCCCCTGCGGCATTGTTCCGGCAAAGCCGACGACCGGCGCGAAGTTGGAGCGGATACTTGACGCTGAAGGGGAGATGGATGTGGCTGCGATGATAAAATCGGCCATGGCCGGGCTCAGAAAATCCTAGATCCTCGCGACGATGTCATGAATTATGTCAACATCGTTAAGAGTGAACATGTGTATGCCAGGGGCTCCGAGTTTCCTCAGATTTTGAATGAGTTCCACCGTGAACTCCAGGCACAGGGCGTTGGCCTTCTTCTCATGGACATCCTCCAGGGAGCGCTTGAGCGGTTCCGGGACGTTGGCATGGAAGTTCTTCTCTGCCGCCGCGACATGTTCCGCGCATGTCACGGGCCTTATCCCGGGAATCACCGGAATTGTGATTCCTGCCTTCCTCAGCTGTTTGACATATGCCGCATAAACATCGGCGTCGAAGACCATCTGGGTGATTGCGAAATCCGCGCCGGCCCTGGCTTTTTCGCCCATGACGAAAAGCTCCTTTTCCATGTCCTCGGCCTCCGGGTAGCACGCAACTCCGATGCAGAACTCGGTCTTCATGCCCTCCCGCGGTGGCTTTCCCTGTTCCATGGCCAGATAACGGCCCTGGTTCATCTCGGAAATCTGCCTGACCAGGTCGCTCGCGTACCTGTTATGCGTGGCCGGGTCCAACTCCTTCAGTGGCTCGCCGGGCAGCGGATCCCCGAGGACTGCCAGGATGTTCTTGGTCCCGAAGTACATATGGTCGACGAGCAGGTTCTCCACTTCCCTGCGGTTCATGTCGCGGCATCTGAAATGTACCAGCGCGTTCATGCCGTATCGGTCGGGAATCATGTAACCGATGGGCACGGTTCCGCCCCTCATCGAACCCATGGCGCCTTTGGTCACGCTGATGAAATCGATGGGCATCCTGCTGAGCTTGTCCAGCTTCTCCAGGATTATCTCGGGGTGCTTGCCGTTCCTCGGGGGAAAAATTTCTGCACTTAAAGAAAATTTCCTGGAATCAAGAATCTCGGTTATGCTTTTCTGTTTGAACACAAGGAAGGAAAAGTGGGGAAAGGATAAAAGGGTAACCGTAAATTCGGATAAATCCTTATTACCCCTTAGCCATTCTTAGATACGGGGTCATCACACCTTGAGCGAAAAGACCGACAGAGCCAGTAAAACCACCTCCGCATCCTATCACCTGAAGGACACTTCACTGGCTCGGGCCGTGGCATGGGCCGAGGCAGCGGTCGCCATACTGTTTGCCCTCTCTCTCGGCATCGGCAGCTGGGAACAGTCCCAGGTGGACCTGTTCAATGCAATCTTCGTTGCTGCGCTGGCAGGGATTTTCCTGATTGGAATCGTGCTCCGTTTTCTGGGAAATATCGCGCTGGAGCGGCGCACCCTTTCCCTGGTAACAATGATACTGGCCGGCTGCCTGATGGTATCCTATTCCGCCCTGGTCTACGGCGCAGCGGGTTCTACCCTTCTGATATTCCTGATACTGGCCATGCCCGGAACCATGCTCTCCGTGGTTGGCGTGGGCTTGCTGGTCGTCAAGGAGAAGCCTTCCGGCAGGATGGCCGGTTATTACATGCTCTGGCTGTTCGGAATCCTTCTTGTGCTGTTCATGCCCCTGCATGAACTCGGTATTCTGGATTACAGCAATCGGGACATATTGGTCGGCCTTTTCGGACTCGGCATATCTCTGATTGGCTCAGCGTCTTTCATCGCCGAGCTGCGCCTGTCCGGCAGGGTCGAGGCATGGGTCACGGCAGGAGATGCCAAATACATCGCCGGGAAGTTCGACGAAGCAGTCGAGTATTACGAGCAGGCGCTGTATTCCGAACCCAGGAACGCGAAAGTCTGGGCGAACTCCGGTTCGGCCCATCTGCGCCTCGGCTCATGGGCCAAAGCGGTAGCCTGTTTTGACAGGGCGCTTGATATTGACAGCAGCCTTGCGATCGCACACAGCGGCAGGGGGCTTGCCCTCACCCATCTCAAACGCTTCTCGGAGGCACTGGAGAGCCATGACCGAGCCATTGCCATTGACAACAGCCCGGTTAGCTGGAACAACCGCGGCAACACCCTGGTACGCATGGGCGCTCCGCTGAGGAACGCGATAGAATGCTACCGGAAGGCGCTGGCCATTGACCCGGAATATGAGATTGCATGGTTCAACCGGGGAAAAGCGGAACTCATGGATGACGGGGTGAAGGATGCCATTGCTTCTCTCACAAGGGCGGTGGAACTGAACCCGCAGTTCGCGGACGCCTGGTTCCAGAAGGGGAAGGCCCTTTCGATGGCCGGAGGGCGGGACGATGAAGCACTTTACTGCTTCGATACCGCAATCGAGCTGAAACCAACAAACGCAGAGGCCTGGATGGAGAGAAAGATTCTCCTCACTTCCATGAAAGAGACCAGAGTGCGGCCCATTGCACTGGTCAACCTGCCGCAGACCGGCGTCGTGTTCGGCCCGGCCGCCAGAGGCCAGCCCTTGCTTGAAACAACCGGTGTCAGGGCAGAGGATGCGCGGCTTGCCGCAGGCAGCGCCAAGCTCCGCGACGGCGCTCTCCGCATGGCCACAATGGGCGACTACGGCACCGCGCTTTCTGCGCTGGATGAACGGCTGTCAAAGGTTCCCGACGATGTAGTTACTCATATGACCAAAGGCGTTCTTCTCTCCAGGATTGAGAAGTTCGATGAGGCGCTTGCGTCCTTCGATGCTGCAATGGCGCTGAAGCCGGACTGGGTCGGGCCGATGTTCAGCAAGGGAATGATACTTGCAGCCAAGGGCGAGTATGCCGCAGCCATCGCGATCATGGAGAGGGTGACAGACAAACGGCCCGCATATGCGGATGCATGGAGCGTCAAAGGCATAATACTGGGCACCCAGAAGAAATACCGGGAGGCGATAGCCTGCTTCGACCGCGTGATAGAGCTCAACCCGAACAGCGAGGACGCGTGGCGCTCCAAGAGCACCGCCCTCAACAAGCTGGGCCGGTACGAGGAGGCAATATTCTGCTATGAAAAGCTTGCAGCCCTCAGCCCCGCCATCGAGGAGACGCGCAGGTTCCTCCAGGAAGAGAAGGGCAAGTTGGAGGACGCCAGGACCCTTTTCAGGCAGGGCGTGGACCTGGCAAAATCCCGCTTATACCCCGAGGGGCTGGCATTGCTGAGGCAGGCAACAGAGCTCCGGCCAAATTACATAGACGCGCTGTACATCTCAGGCGTGATAAACGGCGTCATGGGCAATTATGCCGATGCCATGCAGCATTTCGAGAGGGTGCTGGAACTCCGGCCAAGCCATGTCGAATCGATGTATGGAAAAGCCAACATCCTGCTCAAGAAAGGCAGCTACGCGATGGCGCTCGAATTGCTGGACAATGTGCTTGCACTTGATTGGGACCACGTTGATGCGTGGTGCGACAGGGGAGTCGCCCTTGTCAAGCTGGGCAAACAGTCAGACGCGCTGGAGTGCTACGACCATGCCCTGAAGATAGCCGGGGACCACCCGCAGGCCATCGCCCAGCGCGAGAGGTGCGTCAGGGCTATGAAGGACGCGATTGGGGAGCAGACATGACTCCGGCAGAGGGCGCGTCTGGCCCGCTATAAGAGGTCCTCGAACTCCTTAACCAGCTCCGGGTACCTGTCCTTGATGGCCTTCAGGATGTTGAACACCGAGATGTTCTCCATGCCGACTTCGGCCAGCAGCCCGATGAGCTTGTCGAAGGTCTCGTCAGAAAGCTTCTGGACCTTCTCCGTGGCCATCCAGTTGCGGAACAGCTTCTCCTCAATCTTGCCGCGCCAGGCCTTTTCATAGGTCTGGAAGAACTGCTTTGAATAATCTTTGGCTTTGATGGCATCTGCCGCGACCTTGCCGGCCTGCATTCCGGACATGCAGGCGTGAGCTATCCCGCCGCCCGTCATGGGGTCGATCATCCTGGCAGCGTCTCCGACCAACATGACGTGGTCACAGACGACCGAGTCCAGGGGTGCATTAATCGAGCATCCGCCGGCGACCATATCCAGTTGCACTGCATTCTTCATGCCTGGCTGTTTGGCGATCCATCTGTCCAGGTATTCCTTCGGTTCGCCGCCGTGCTTCACGATGTGCGCTCCGAGGCCGATTCCGACGTTCGCGGTGTTCTCGTTCTTCGGGAACACCCAGATGTATCCCCCGGGCGCGCAGCTTCCCGCGTAGAATTCAGTGTATTTTGAGTCTATCTGAATGTTTGTGAGCCGGTACTGGACGCAGGTCATTATGTCGCTGTCTGCGATTGTCGTGTCGATGCCCGCCCATCTGCCGACCTGCGATTCATAGCCGTCGGCACCGATGATTATCTTGCATCTGACATCGTGTTTCTCGCCATTGCTGATGAGATGAAGGCCGACAATCTTGCCGTTCTCCTTCCAGATGCCCAAGGCCGATGTTTTGACCTTTATATCGGCGCCTGCCTCTCCCGCGAGCTTGGCCAGCGCCCTGTCAAAGAGGTCCCTTTCGATGACATAGCCGGTTTCGTTGCCTGCTTTTGCCTCGTCAACCTCGAACTTCATGCCGCCGGGTGAAATGATTCTGGCACCGTCGACCTCGCAGGCAATCCAGTTCCTGTCCACGGGTATCTCGGCCATATCAAGAAGGCCCTTCGCGAGGCCTTCTCCGCACCTCACATGGGTGCCGATCTCCTGGCGCTTCTCGATGAGGAGGGTTTTGGCTCCGCCCATCGCCGCGAACCTTGCCGCGGTGCTTCCGCCCGGTCCTGCGCCTACCACAATAACATCGTACTCTTTCTGCATTTATTTCCCCCCCGGTGTGAGCGCCCCGACAGGGCATATCCTGGAGCAGAGGCCGCATTCGGTGCAGTCTTCGTTGAATTCCAGGCGGACCTCGTTCAGGAAGATGGCGTTGTTCGGGCATGAGCCCACGCACAGTCCGCAGTGGAGGCATTTGTTGACGTTCTCTACGGGCATATCTCTCCCTCCGGATGCGAGTTGGGGCCGTGCCGCTTCTTATATTCCTCAAATGTCATAGAGAATTTCTTCTCAACTTCCTTTCTGTACTCCGGTCCGGTATTGTAAGCGCAGAACGGAATTATGCGCCCGTCAGGCACAACATAATGGATAACGCATCTCTTGACACGTTCTATATCATAGTTGTAGAGGTCCTGGAAGTGCATTCCGCCGACCATTATGAGGCCCCAGGATATCTCGGCAGTCGCTTTCTTGTCCGTTGTTGAGAAAACGCCTTCCAGCTGTTTCAGGAATTTGTTGACGCTGAGCCCCTTCGGCGCTTTTTCCTTGTTGAAATGCTTTCTTATCAGCCCGTAGACCTTGATGAGAGCGCCGGCCTTTATTGTCTTGTTCTCTGTTTCCTTGGAAAGTTTCTTGACCTCGTTGAAAAGGTTCTGGACATCGATGAACTGGGTGATTGGCGTCGCAACGCCGTTCTCGTCCACATACAGATACGTCGCAAGCCCGCAGTGCGGGTGCGGTGTGAAAGCAAGCTGCGGCGTTCCCTTCATCACTGAGAGGAACTCGGAAACAGGTGTAACCAC
>JAQVMG010000002.1 GCA_028703755.1 Thermoplasmata archaeon
GGCTTCGAAGAGCACGAATATTATGCTGGTAACAATTATTAACGTGACCAAGGACTGAATCAGGCGTCCTGCTATGTAACGGCCCATCTTCGCCATATGCTAAAGGATAAATTCATGATACTATATTAGTATATTCCAATATTATATACAAAGAAATAGAATATCTTACAAAATAAGAAAAATGAAAATAATGAAAAGGGGGGAGCCGGTTGGCTCCCCATGAGTATTTTTCTTTAGAATTTTCTCCGCTGGATTAGGCTGTAAAGAAAAAGATTCAGTAAATACACTGCCGAACCCTTCGGATCTCGGCGTGCCCTCAGCTGCTGCCTCGGGAGAAACCGCCTAATCCTGCTCGAAAATTCAAATGATGTTGTATAGGACGCGCTACTCAATGAAAAATGAAAATAATGAAAAGGGGGGAGCCGGTTGGCTCCCCATTGTTCCTGTTTATTCCTCTTTCGGAGTTTCCTCAGCGGGTGTTTCCACCGGGGTCTCTTCCTGGGGTGCTTCCTCGACCGGCTCTTCCGGTTTCGGGGCTGCGGATTCGGCTGCCTTGCCTGCCATCATCTTGGCGACGATCATGCCGACAAGCAGTCCGACAACCAGCATCGCGATTGCCGCGACTGCGACTATCGCTATGCCGTATCCCTCGGATGCCGCCTCTTGCTCGGCTGGAGCAAGCGGGTCGTCATCGTCTGCGTCGAGGATTCCGTCGTTGTCGTCGTCAGGGTCGGCGTTGTTGCCGATGCCGTCGCCGTCAGTGTCGAGTGTCTCTGCCGCGTTGGTCGGGAATGCATCCGAGTTGTCGCCGACGCCGTCGCCGTCAGAGTCCACAGTCTCCGTGGAATCGTTCGGGAATGCATCGTCGATGTCGAGGACACCGTCGCCGTCAGAGTCGGGGTCGAACGGGTCGGTTCCGGCTGCGATTTCCTCAATGTCTGAGAGACCGTCGTTGTCGTCATCCGTGTCGACCACATCGGCAATTCCGTCGCCGTCGTTGTCGGTTGCGGCCTTCACTGTCCAGTTGGCCAATGAACGCCTTCCGTCCTGAGCGACTGAGACTGTGTGGTTGTCAGTGTCGAGGAGAATCGGCTGGAATACGACGTTCTTCGTCTCCATTCCGCCAAGTTCCACGTACTGCTGGTTGACAACTTCGCCGTCGAGTATCAGGTTGAACAGCGCAAAGCCGTCGTAGGACCAGTTGTTCTTGGCGTCAAAGCTGACGTTGAACGGCTGGTTTATGACCGGCACTGCGGCTTCAAGGTTCCAGTACTCGACCGACAGGAAGAGGTCCGGGCTGACGAGTGTGACGTAGCCCCTCTCGTGGGTTGTCGCGTTGTCAGTCGAAACTTCGACCTGAATCTCGTAGGCTCCCGCGGTGTACGGGTAGATCGTGGGCAGGACAAGCGTTGCCACACCCAGAGCGTTCGTTGTGCCGGTAACTCCCTCGGACGTTACAGTGGCGCCGCTGACGATTCTGTCGTACTCGTCAGTTACTTCCACCGTAATTGTGATGGGTTCTCCCATCACAACGACCGGTTCCGTCGCTTCCACGTTCGCTACCAGGGTCTTGGCGTTCGTGCCGTCTGCCAGGTAGGCTATGTAGAAGTTGAACGGGAATTTGGCGTAGCCATCGTCCATGACCGATGTTGTGAATCCGATACCGGCATTGAAGGAGGTTATGCCTTCTAACCAGTATGGGGTCCATGATGAGTCATCCGGATTATCGGGGTTTTTAGCAAGCCAGGTGTTGTTTATCACGTCATTGTAGTTTCTGGTATAGACTCCGGCAGAGTTGGTTGTTCCTTCATTGATTGGGCCAAGAGGGGATGCTGTTCCTTTTGAAAGGGTAACATCCGTCGTTCCAAGATTTCCTGCCAAGTTTTGGTAGTTTATTGTAAAGGCTCCAACTGGGTCTTCTTTGGAGAGATATGGTGTGTCCATCTGGAACTTCGTCATGGTCGCGATTGGCGCTCTCAACAGAATGGCCTGGTCACTCAGGGTGAATGTTGCCTTCTCCCAGTAATAGACGTCAGCGTTGTCAGTCATCGGCGGTGCCCAGTCGGGGTAGTATTCCATCCAGAAGTTGTTGGCCGATGTATTGAACATCTCTGCGACTCCGTAGCCTCCCACTCCGAACTGGAGCGGGATTTCAACATCTGCAAGGAAGGATGCGGTGTCTATGGTTGCTGTGAGCTGTCCGGCGCCGTCGGTGACAGACCTGTCTCCGATCCAGCTGCCAAGGTATCCGGCCCACCAGCCCAAGTCCCAGTCAGTTCCGTATTCTTCCCAATACCAGGAATCTCCTCCCTGGAACACGCCGGGTATGCCTTCGGATGTGGGCGGGATGAAGAACATGCAAGGCACTCCTGCCGCTGTGGTTCCGTCCTCCTCGTACACGGTTGCCGTGATGTCCATGGTGGAGTCGTGGTCAGCGATTCCGGTGAAGTCGATGTCTGCGGCATATCCCTTCTGGTAATATGCGTTGTATATCTCGACAGCACCCGATATTCCGCTGTAGCCGCTCACATTGAACATCACCATGAGCGAGCGAGCATCCATCGAGGTGGTGGTCACCGTGAAGGTTGCCTCACCGTTCGCATCGGTTGTCTGGAACCAATCGCCGTTGATGCCGTCCCACTCGAGCGGGTCGTATCCCCAGTTGAACACATCCTCGCCTACTATGGGTGTCCAGGTTGCCGGGTCCATCAGAACCACATCAATGTCGACTGTGGCTGGTGTTGCTGTATATGGGTCGATGTCCATGAAGTTTGACGATACGGCTGTCACGTTGAGTTGTGCTGCAACGGGTATGAAGGGTTCAGAGTAGTAGTAGTGTGCGTAAAGGTCATCGCCTATCTGCAATCCGAACGTGCTTGAAACAAGCGTTATGTTGCCAGTCTCGTAGTTCAGGTTGTAGTCGATGCCCTCGACCAGTTCGATCCATCCGCCGGCCTGCGGTTCGAGGTAGAGTGAGCAGTTGTATACATCGTCCTCAGCCAGGAACCAGGGTCCGTTCTCTCCGCCTGCGGCGTTAACAACCACGGTCTCATTTGCAACCTCGGTTATTGTTACCATATTCACTGGCAGAACAAATCCCTGGGATACGCCTATGCTGTCCTCCACATAGAATGCCATGGGCAGATTGAGCGGGTCAGTTCCTACTGCGGTGATGTTGAAGACCGCCTCTCCCGATGCGTCTGTTGTGTTCTCGGTCCACTCGGGTTCCACTATGCCGTCATCATCCCAAGCTGTCATCATCACGTTCATGTCGGGGACAGGGGTCCATGTGTTATCGTACAACGTGGCAGTGACAACCGCAGAGTCGCCCACAACATGTGTCATCGGGTCCGCATCGATTGTTGTTTCGGACACAGTGACGTTCATGTGGTATGTTGTCGCGGAAGGTGTCAGGTAGTTCCTGATGTATATCGCGACGCTATCCTTTATCGAGTAGGCCTTCGAGGTGTTGAATGTGGCTATGACTGTTCCCGCGCCGGTGTATGCTCCGTCAACAGTGAGGTTGAAAGTCACAACACCGTTGGCGTTTGTGTTCTTCACGGCCGCCTCGGCATCAATGACTGTTCCGTCCTCGGACAGTTCGATGGATACCGGGAAATCCGGTATTACCGCTCCGGTCTGGTCAGTCAGGTTCAGCGTTATCATGGTCGTCGTCGGGAACGGTGTCGCTCCGTTGACGTCCAGGACGTACTGCGTGACATCGGTGATATCGAGGTCATGCCAGTCGTAAAGGCTGCTCGATAATCCGATGATGAGGGACGCGCTCTGAATTTCCGGCACAATCGTGTTGGGCACGGAAATGTTGGCCTTGAACTGCTCGAATCTGTGCTGGTTCGGGAGCATTCCGTCCGGAGGTGCGTGGTAGGTGAAGTTGGCCATACCTGCTGCATTCGTGGCGGTTGCATTGCTGCTTGACCAGCCGAACATCAGGTTGTTGTCCACATTCACTATGACGCCTCCGATTGGGTCGCCGTTCTCATCGGTTACCTCTGCGGTGATTGTTGTTTCGCCGCTCGGCGGGATCACTCCGTCAGCTGTGTAAAGGCTCAGCTGGGCGAGGTGGTTCGTGAATTCGATGCCGATGACCTTCCTGACGATTGACCATGAGCCGTCCTTGGAGGTGTTTGTCTCAACCCAGACATCATCGATTCTCAGGTAGGGCATTGTAAGGTCGAAGTTGGCAACACCGTTCATGTCAGTAGTCGTGTTGACGAACTGGCCGAAGCTGGTAGTCACCTGAACTGTGGCACCTTCGCTTGGCTTCACTGTTCTGAAACCGCCGTCTTCATAGACATCCGATGCAAGCACGTTGCCGGATATTGTCTGTCCGGCACCTGCCATCGACGGTACGCTCATCTTGCTCTCGACTTCGAAATTGCCGGTGAACTGGAAGTAGTCGGGCGTTCCGGTTGAAATACCGGTGGAACCGCCTGTGCTGCCTCCCTCCTCTTCACCGCCCTCATCGCCGCCTTCTCCGGGCGGTGCGAGGTTGAATACCGAGAAGCCGTTATAGATTGTTCCGAAAGCCGGGACCCAGCCCTGCCAGACATCTTTTCGATATGCCTCGATGTTTGTCCTGTAGTAAAGTGTGTTGTAAGCAACATCCATCATTGTGGCGCCGCAGATATCCTTGATGATCTTTGCCCTTACTTCAGTGTCCATCGTGATGTCCATTTCCTCAATCATAGCGTCGACAGATGAGTTACTGTAACCGCCGGAGTTTGAACCGGCCGGGTTAACAGCGACATCGTAGTCGCTATGGAAGAAGTCTGCCATGTATGATTCCGGGAACGAGCCGACTGTCCATCCCAGGATGAACATGTCGAAGTCTAAGGAGACGAAACCGGCGCTCACGATCGTGTCGAAGCTTGTCGGTACTGAAGCGATGTTCAGGCCGATTGACTTCAGGTTCTTCTCAATCATGATTCCGCTGTCTGCCCTGATGGGGTCGTAGTCCTTCGGTGGTGTCAGGATATTGTATTTCAGTGGCGAGCCGTCGGGTTGGTCCCTCCAGCCGTCTCCGTCCTGGTCGGTGTAGCCGCTTGCGTCAAGAAGCGCCTTGGCTGCCTCCAGGTCACCGCCTGCTATCCAATCCGGTACGGTTGTGTTGACGTAATAGGTGTTAGTGACGGACATCGGGACGCTTCCCTGGATACCGTAACCGCCCATTAGCCTGTCAACGATGTACTGCTTGTCGACGCAGTATGCGACTGCCCTTCTGAAGTTGACATCGGCCATGGCCCCCTTCCTCATGTTGTATGTCATGAAGAAGAATCCCTGGTCCTTGTTTGTCTCGATTCCGATATTGGGGTCTGTCTTTAACAGGTTGTAGTAACCCGGTGTCAGGCTCCATGGCAGGTGGTGCACGTCACCGTTCTGCAGTGCGAGAATCGCAACATCCAGCTGTGTGTATATCTTGAATTTGATTTTGGTAATAGTCTCTGGGTAGTTGGGGTAGTCAACGCCTTTCCATGTTGTGACGCCGTCCTTGTCCCAGTAGTTCTCGTATGCAACTATGACTGAACCCTGCTCCTTGGTCCAGCTCTCCAGCATCATCGGTCCGGTTCCGTATGTAGCATCGATTTCACTGGCATCTGAGCCGTAGCTGTAGTCCCAAGTCTTCTCGCCGCCGGCCTGGTCAAGTGTATGGTCTGCCCATATGTGGTGGGGCATGATCGGCACTGCCATGGTAAGGTACCAGAACATTGCGTATGGCTGGTTGAGGTGGAAGTCCACCCTTGTGTTCGGTGCGGTCGAGTTGAGCTCAACGCCGATATGGGTCGTTCCGCCGTCGTATCTGTCCCAAATTGCGGTGTCCCACTCAAGCGGTGTCAGGACCTGCGTCTGGAACAGTCCCCATGCCAGTGTCTGGTATGAGAACACAACGTCAGTGGCGTTCATCGGCGTCCCGTCGTGGAATGTTACGCCAGTCCTTATGTTCACTGAAACTTGCATTCCGTCTGCGCTGATCCATGCATCCGCTCCGTTCGGACCAGTTGCGCTTGGTGCAGCCAGAACGGGGTACAGTTCGTAATCAGGGTTGTAGGCCATAAGGGTCTCAAAGTTCCAACCTATCTGAAAAGTTTTCCATACATCGTTCGTGTCAGGATCCCAGGGATTCATGCTTACCATGTCCTGCTGGAGAGCGATGACCAATGTGTCATCGGCTTCCTGAGCTGTGGCGAACCAAGGTATACTGGACACTATCATCATTCCGATTATTAGTGTACTTAAAACCTTTGTCGTTTTCATATCTTTCCTCTCCTTTCTTTTTATCCTCCCCTCTCTGGGAGGGCACTCAAATTTCGTTCACTCAGTTTTGGTTAGTTTCCACAAATAATTATCATCATATAAATAACTACCTATTTCTTTATTATATTCTTATTGATATGTTGTTGTTTTGGGCTGAAAAGATGATGTATGGTTGGCGTGACTGTACATGCTTCCGTAAAAGGTATATATGTCTGTTCTATATCTGCCGATTGGTAAAAATATTTCCACAACCGTCGATAGGATTGGGATTTATATGTCTGGGAATGAAGAAAATCTACAGGCCCCCGGGGAACAGGGTGCCACGGACTCAAGGATACCGACACACATAATCGGATTGGACGAGATACTTGAGGGAGGAGTGCCAAAGAATTATATCGTGCTGCTTTGCGGACACGCTGGAACCATGAAATCAACAGTCGGTTACAGCATAATCTACAACGGCTGCAAGAAGAACGGACTGAGGTCAATCTACCTTACGCTCGAACAGAGCAAGCAGAGCATCCTTGACCATGTCGAGAAATTGGGTCTTCCTTCGCGGGGCCTCGACGACCTCGTCATCGTGGATCTCGCCAGAGTCAGAAAAGATATCACAGTCGATAAAACAAAGCCTCAGAACGTTGACTGGCTGAAATCAATCATTGGCGTTCTGAAGAATTACAAGCAGAAGTTCGGATGCGAGGCGCTTGTGCTGGACTCTCTGGCTGCGGTCTATGCGCTCACAACTTTCAAGAACCCGCGCGGTGAACTGTTCCAATTCTTTGAACAGATCCGTGATCTGGGTGTGACCACCTTCCTGATATCGGAAATGCCTACGGACCGCCAGGTTTACGGTCTTTATGGTATAGAGGATTTCCTGTCGGACGGCATCATTCATCTCAAGGTCGAGCAGACCGACAGAGGCGCCAATCTGTACCTAGGTGTTGTAAAAATGCGTAAAACCCACCACACCAGGCAGTTTATGCCGCTGATATTCGAGAACGGTAAGTTCGAAGTCATAAGCCAGTAATCTTTATTGTGCGTGATTCGACAGATACCGGAGGCAAAGGGATGGCCAAAAAGAAAGGAGGCAAGAAGGGCAAGCATAATCGTGACCAGTCGGTCACCTCCCCGGAATCGGGTGAAGCTCAGTTTAAGAGCGAGCAAGCTACCCTTCCCGAGGAGACACCAGTTTCCCAGGAATCTTCAAAAGAGCCTGAACTCGCAACAGCGGTATCAGAAGTCATCGGTGATCAGGGCGGTAAGGATAAAAAGGCCACGAAAAAATTCAAAACCCAGCTTGCCAAATTCACTGCAGACGGCTACGATGTATCGCCCATCGAGGCGATGCTCGATTCCGCAAGCTCCTCTGAAATAAAAGATGCAATCCGCAATTTTGAGGAAGGCACCGAGAAGAATAAAGCGATCATTAATGAGCTTGGCGCCCTCAATTTTACAGGGTTCGAGAGTGAAGTTGAGGAACTGAAAAAACTTATTGCGGAGCCTCTGAGCCACAAGACTGCGGCAGAGAAATTCGCTTCGCTGAAGTTTAAGCGCCGCTCCGCAGAAATTATTTCCGCGCTGGACAAGATGGTCCTTCCGGCAATGAAACCCAAGGCCGAGGCCTTAAAATCAAGGATTGCTGAATCTTCATCACTGGATGCTATTGAAATTGAATTCAGCGAACTGAAGAGGGAATACAAAGAGGCTTATGCCGAGGAAGGCGTGAAAGCCCAGGTCGTAATGGCTGAGCCGGAACAGGCCCCGACCGAATCACAGAGATCCCGCACACCCATGAAAGTCAAGGACATATTCCTGTTATACAAGGACGGGCGGTTCATATCCCACCATACCAACCGCGTTGTCTCGAAGGAACAGCAGAAAGAGCTGTTTGGCGACCTCAAGACCGGAAGGAACTTCCTCCGGTCGCCGAAATATGTGGCCCAGAAGCTGAATGTAATTCCGGTTGAAAACCGCCACATACTCGTTCAGAGCGGCCGTTTCACTGTTGTAATAGTGATAACCGAAGGCTCCGTAGATCCCTGGAGCGAGAAGATTGTCACAAAGGTCATAACCCTTATGGAGAAAGAGGATGCCATCCAGCTCAAAGCATGGAACGGCGATGTGGCCAGCCTCAAGAGCAGCGGCAAATACATGCAGGCGCTCCTTTTCGCCTTCATGAAATTGGCCAACAAGGGCACTCAGTAACGTGATTTTTCTTTTCAAGAGTCAATCTGAATTGCATATAAAGCATAAGCATATTAGACAGAAATACAATATGCCCATATCAAAGGTGACAGATGAAGGTCAGAAGCCTGAAACAAGTGCTGCATTGGCTATTTCTCGCGGTGGGTGCAATATCCGCAGTGGTGCTGGCATTTTCTGTTATTACTTATGTTGAATATGCCCGAGATGGGTATGGCCTGGAAGCGTCCGTAGAGGATGCATGGCTGAACGGGGACACACTGACTCTGAAACTCCTGGTGACCAATCCTGGGGGCATGGACCTTATACTGGGACCTCTTGGAAACATAACCATGAACAGCGTCAGCACGACCTACATCCCGGACGGGCTTGTCCAGTCCGATGATACGACCGCTGTTCTGGTATCATTTGTACTGGAGCAGGCAGACATTGAGACCATTGACAGCACCGGCATTGCGAGTTTCTCCCTTGATCTGCAGGTGACTGTCAGTGAAAGGGATGCTGTAACCAACCTCCATCTTGACGTAATAGATCAGGAGGTGATTACATAGGAGACAAGCACCAAAGCGGCAATGCGGATTCAATTACCGGTTTGGGTGACCTTTGGAACACCCAGGATATTCAGACCAGGGAATTCGATTACGGCAGGTATAACACTGTGCCATGGGTGCTTTTGAAATCGTTTTTCGCGATATGCATGATGACTCTGGTGTATCTGCTCTATGCTCTCCATGAGCTGCCCTGGCGGCTGTTCGGTTCTGTCATCGGTATACTTATTCTTGTGTTGGCACCTTTCTTTGCAGGCTTGATTCTTGGTTTCACCTTCGAGAGCCCAAAAGCGGCCCTGGCTTATTCAATAATAATTGGATTCGTTTCCGTCGGTTCATGCATGGCTCTGATGATGCTGCCGGGAATCCTGCATGTCACAGAATTTGGGTTCGGCCTGAACAAAAATGTTTGGTTCTACGGTTTCTTCATACCTTTCCTGGTGACAATCTCGTTTGTTCCTGCCGGCGCATTGGTTTCATCATCCACCAATGTTTATGAATGAGTCACCCCACAGCTAAAATTTGGAGCATCCTTAACCGTTTCATTCTGAATGGCTAATTTGATGATTAATATTGGTCATCCGGCTTCCTTCTTTTTATTCGAACCATGGTGATAGCGATAGGGTGCCTTTCTCTAAACAATCCTCGCCTTCAGAATGACTTAATTCATGTTCGATCGCATTTCATCTGCAGACCTGAAGGTTGCAACATCCGGGCGAGACCACAGGCGAGGAATTCTCCGAGGACAATGCCGATATTATTCATATAATGGCAAAATCCCGAGGGATTCGGCAAGGCATGTTTGATGATTATTCAGGTTTGCCGATGCCCCTGTAAGTGAACCCGTATTTTTCAATCTTCTCGCGGCTGTAGAAATTCCTTCCGTCGATGAGCAGCGGCGTTCGCACGGTTGCTTTCAGTTTGGAGAAATCCAGGTCCCTGTATATGCTGTGTTTGACAGCCAGAATTATCGCATCGGACCCCTCAATGGTTTTTTCCAGGTCATTTGTGAATGGCCTCTCGAATTCTCTGACCAGGTGATCGTGCATCATCGGTTGGGCTCCGCGTTTCAAGAGCTCGTCGTAGAATGTCTTTGAGGGAGAATTTCTGGTGTCATCGGAGTTCTCCAAGAAGGCGACACCCAGTATTGCAATCTTCGCGCCTTCGAGCTTACGTCCTTTCTCCTTGAGTGCCTCCTCGAGCATATCAACTATATGCACAGGCATCCAGTCATTCAGAAGCCTGCTTTCTACGATGATTTTCGGTGTGAAAGCGAATTTGCCGTAAGTGTCGAGCCCGTACTTGAATAGCCATGGGTCCTTTGGAAGGCAGTGGCCTCCGACGCCCGCGCCCGGAAAATGCATGTTGCGGACCGGATTAGTGGATGGGTTAGAGGGGTCATTGGGCAGTGTGTTCACCAGTTCTCTGACGCGGAATACATCCACGCCAAGGCTCTCGCAGGCGATTGCCACCTCATTGGCGAATGCAATATTGACATCGCGGTAGGTGTTCTCCACAACCTTTGAAACTTCTGCTGTGAGGGAATCTGTAGGATGAAGCCCTCCCTTCACAATATGGCCGTAAAGCTTCATGGCCAATTCGGTGCTTTTCTGGTCTATGCCTCCGATTATTCTGGGTAGGTCCGTGATATTCTTCAGAAGACGGCCGACCATCACCCTTTCGTATGAGAATGCAAGGAAGAAATCCTTTCCGGCTTTCATGCCGGAACCTTCCTCCAGAATGGGCCTGACCATGTGTTCGGTCGTTCCCGGTGCCACCGTAGATTCAATAACCACAAGTGCACCTGGCTTGATGAGTTTTGAGATGGTGCCGCTCACATCCCTGAGCGATTCGTATCTCGGTATGTGCTCCTCATCCGTTGGTGTCTGGACGTCAATAAGGACTGCGTCAGCTTCTTTCACCACCGAGTAATCCTCGGAAACCCGGAAGGTTCCCTTCTTATGAACCCTTTGAAGAAGTTCTTCCAAGCCGGGCTCGTCTCCGCCAATGGGGTTCCTGCCCTGGTTGAGCCAATCAATCTTCCAGCCCGAGCGTTCTGACCTTCTCTGAACGCCTGTCACCTGAAATCCTTCGACATCGGCGAACAATGCCGCCGCCGGGATGCCGACATATCCCATACCAATTACCACAACTTTCATGGTCATCGGTATGGGACAGAATAAATTGTGATATTAAGCTTGCCCTCGGTAATCTCATCGTTCTTTGATTGCCGATTACCGAGAAGACGGTTGATGGTGTTTGCTTCTTTTCTGCCCCATCAACGGCGAATGCTCTTTATCGCAATTATTCAATTACCGCATTCACCTATTGCCATTAATATGCAAATGTATGGTGCTGGATTCAGCTAAATAATTCTCCGCACCATAGTCGAATGCGCTGTAAATAAATGATGATAGCCGCATTCAACACTTTTGTGTTCAATAATTTAACATGCGGTTCAAATCTCAATTCAACAGGCCATTCAGTTCTCCGTTTCTTCCCCTATTCAACACCTCTTGTGATACCCACCTGTGCAGGTTTTATTGTAACTATTATTAACCAATTTAATATACGCCTGCCTAACGATATCAAATAACTGGCTGTTTTGGCACAATCTCGATAAGTTTTATATAGAACCACCCTTTAAGCCCTAAAAGCCGCTAGAACGGTATGTCTACCAAACGGCTAGGGATAATCATTCCCTTCGCT
Source organism: Thermoplasmata archaeon (assembly GCA_028703755.1). Lineage (GTDB taxonomy): Archaea > Thermoplasmatota > Thermoplasmata > SG8-5 > SG8-5 > UBA147. Next base: position 11,733 of record JAQVMG010000002.1, read on the forward strand.
GTCCCCGAATTGATTCTGTGGGACGGTCCCCGTTACGGTTGACCTTCGATACCGGCCTGGCAAAGCGTACCGTCGAACATTGGAACGGCGGATTGGAACGTCGCTCAGCGAAGCGGCGCACCCCCAGGGGGCTAAAAAATGGCAGCAGCAAGCAGACCGAAAAGAGGATCGAGAGGTTACTCTCCGCGAAAGAGGGCACAGGGACCAGTACCCAGGTTCAGCTCATGGCCTGAAAGCCGTGACGGACCGAGGATACAGGGATTTGCCGGATACAAGGCCGGCATGACTCACGCCTTCATGACCGACTACAGGCCGACAAGCACAACCGCAGGACAGGAAGTTCAGGTACCAGTCACAATTCTGGAGACCCCTCCCATGAAAGTGGTTGCAGTCCGATATTACGGCAGGACTAACTACGGTATGAAGAGCCTAGGCGAGCTGTGGGCCGGCAAATTTGACAAAGAATTGGCAAGGAGAAAACCTCTGCCAAAGAACAACAAGGGCGCCGAGGTAGACGCTTCCGAAGTTGAAGAGATCCGCGTCATAATGCACACGATGCCCAAGATGGTCACAGGCATACCGAAGAAGGTCCCCGAACTCATGGAAGTGAGAATCGGAGGCGGCACGGTCCAGGAGAGAATGGATTATGCAAAAGCCCTCCTCGGAAAGGAAATCACAGTAACAGATTTCATGAAACCCGGCCAGATGATTGACGTGGCCGCAATAACCACAGGAAAGGGTTTCCAAGGCCACACCAAGAGGTGGGGTGTGAAACTGCTTTCCCACAAGAACAGCAAGCACAGAAGGATGATCGGAACTCTGGGTCCGAAGTCCCCGAAATATGTGAGGCCGACAGTCCCGCAGTCCGGGCAGATGGGTTACCACCAGAGGACAGAGTACAACAAGAGGGTTCTGAAGATCGGCGCCGCCGAGGATGAGATCACCCCGAACGGCGGTTTCCTGCATTACGGAAAGGTCGTGAACCAGTACGTCATTGTCCACGGTTCGATACCGGGGCCTGTTAAGAGACTCATACGGTTCAGGGATGCCACCAGGTACACCGTGGGCGTCAAAGTGGAATCCCCGGAGCTTGCTTACATATCCAGGGAATCGAAGCAGGGAGCGTGAGTTGAATGGCAGATGTAACCGCAAAGGACGAGAAGAAAACGCCTGTCAAGAAGGCACCCGCGAAGAAAGTTGCCGAGAAAGCAGACTCCGCGGCGCCGAAGAAGACCGCGCCTGCGAAAGCCAAGGTTCAGGCAGAAGCCCCGGCAGCCAAGCCGGCCGAACCGAAGAAACCTGCGCCCAAGAAGCACGCAGCGAAGAAGATGGCACAGCCGACAGGCTCCGTTAACGTTTACTCGCTTGACGGAAAGGTCGAGAAGAGCATCCAGCTCCCTCAGGTTTTCAGTACCCAGTTCAGACCCGACATGATCAGGCGCGCAGTGAAGTCCGCAAGGGCCAACCGTCGCCAGCCATACGGTCCCGCACCCCGCGCAGGTATGAGGCACTCCGTCTCATGGCCGGGCAAGGGCCGCGGGATGGCAAGGACACCCCGTCTTCTCCACGGCGGCGGAAAAGGTGCAGAAGTGCCAAACACCCCCGGCGGAAGGAGAGCCCATCCACCCAGGCCGGAGAAAGATTGGACCGAGAAGATTAACAGGAAAGAGAAGAGGATGGCACTCCACTCGGCATTGTCCGCAGTCGGAAAGTCCGATATCGTCAGGGCAAGGGGCCACAGGATACCCGATGCAATGACTGTCCCGCTGGTTGTATCCGATGACTTTGAATCACTCTTCGACAAGATTACCTCAGATTACAAGAAAGAGAATCAGAGACCTGCCTACACCAAGGAAGCAACCAAAGTCCTCGAAGCTCTAGGCCTGGCTAACGAACTCACACGCGCGAAGGACGGCATTCACCAGAGAGCCGGCCGCGGAAAAACGAGGGGCAGGCGGCTGAAGAAGCCTTCCAGCATCCTGTTCGTTGTCAACGACCCCGTTAAGGCGAGGAAATGCCTGGGCAACATCCCCGGCGTAGACATCGTCGCTCCGACAAGGCTTAACGTGGAACTGCTGGCACCCGGCGGAGATGCCGGCCGCCTGACAGTCTTCACTGAAAAGGCACTGCAGATACTCGGAGGTGAGTGAAATGGTCAGAGAAGTGCTCATGACTCCCTACGTGACTGAAAAATCCATGAATCATATATCCGGAACGGTCAGGCAGGCGAACAAGGACGGCAACCGCCTTGAATTCATAGTCCGCAGGGACGCCACGAAAGCGGAGATTAAAGCCGCATTCGAGAAAAGATATGAAGCAAAGGTCGAGAGCGTCAACACAAGGATAACGAAAAACGGCAAACATGCCATAATCAAGCTGACCAAAGACTTCTCGGCAGAAGAGGTCGGAATGAGGCTGGGAATATTCTGAGGTTGATATAATGAGAACATTTACTATAATAGGAGGGAATTGAAATGGGAAAACCGATTATCCCGCAGCGCAGAGGAAAGGGCAGTGCGACCTACCGCTCACCGAGCCACAGGCACAAGGGCATCCCCGGATACCCGAGGAACTACAGGGGCCAGGGCACTGTACTGGACATTTTCCACGCTCCCGGACGGAGCACGCCGATGGCCAAGGTGCAATTCGGAGACAACGTCGCATTGCTGCTTGTACCGGAAGGCCTCCGAGTCAACCAGACCGTGAACATCGGTTCCGGGCTTCCGATAGAGATGGGCAACATACTGCCTCTCCAGGAAATTCCGGAAGGGACGCTCGTCCATAACATCGAAGGAGTTCCGGGCGACGGCGGAAAGTATGTCAAGACAGCAGGAACTTCCGCAGCAATTGTCACCCGCGGAGACAAGATCATTGTTCAGCTTCCTTCAGGTTCGATAAAGAGCTTCGACGGACGCTGCCTCGCCACGGTTGGCATACTTGCCAATTCCGGAAGGGGCGACAAACCGTTCGCCAAGGCCGGGAATAAATATTACGCGTGCATCAGCAAAGCCAAGAGAAACAAGAAAGTGAAGGGCGTTGCCATGAATGCATGCAACCACCCGCACGGCGGAGGCGGTCACCCGCATGTCGGCACACAGAGCACTGTCGGCAGAAACACCCCGCCCGGCAGGAAGGTCGGAAGACTCTCACCGCAGAGAAAGAAAGCAGGGAGGGATGAATAAGCATGGCAAAAATGGCAAAGGGCCCATCGCCGAAAGCCGCAAGGAGAAAGGCGAGGAAGAAGAAGGGAGCAATATCCGCGAGAAAGAAGAAGGAATTCTCGTTCCAGGGATTCTCTGTTGAGGAACTTCAGAAGATGCCCATCGACGAGGTTCTGCCGCTTCTCACTTCGAGAGCCAGGCGTTCATACACGCGCGGTCTTAACTCAGAGGAACAGGTTTTCGTCGACCGTCTTCTCGCCGGGGCTAAACCAGTTTTGAAAACCCACCGAAGGGAGATAGTAATCCTTCCGAGTTTCGTCGGAAAGAAAGTTGCGGTTTACAACGGAAAACAGTACATGGAATTCGAGATCAAGCCGGAGATGATGGGCCACTATCTTGGGGAGTTCGCTCCCACAAGAGTGAGCGTCAAGCACTCCGGACCGGGCGTCGGTGCCACAAAGTCGTCCAAGTTCATGCCGCTCAAGTAAGGATGTGTTGATATGGGTTACACAGGAAATTATGATCCGGAAAGAATGGCTCGGGCGATGGGCAAGGAACTCCATATATCCCCGAAGCACTCGGTAGAGATATGCAGGGCGATAAGGGGCCTGCCTATATCATCGGCCATCGACCTTCTCGAGAAGTGCATCAACAAGACGGAAGCTGTACCGTTCAGAAGATTCGTCAGCTGCGTCCCTCACAGGAGAACAAACGGTTTCTCAAAGAGACGCATCGGCCCGGGCAGGTACCCGGTCAAAGCCGCGAAGGAGATCCTCCGCGTCCTCAAGAGCGCACAGTCGAACGCAGACAAGTCTATAGACGACCTGAGCGACAGTGAGAACCTAAGAATTGCGACGGCCTCAGCATCTCGCGGCCGCGTCATCAGGGCTTATATGCCCAGGGCGCACGGCCGCTGGGAGAAATTCGACGAGGAAACCGTTAACGTGGAAATAATCCTTGAGATAATGGAGGACTGATTATGGCAGGAGAACGCGCATTTGTTGACATCAATGTGAAAAGGGCATTGCTCCGTGAGTATCTCAAGGAGGAAGTGAAGCGTGCAGGATTCGGTGGTGCAGACATTCAGCGCACGCCGATGGGCACCAGGGTTACTCTTTACACCGAAAGGCCGGGACTGGTCATCGGAAGGAAGGGGGACAGCATCAAAGCCCTCACAGACGCAATCCAGTTCGATTTCGGATTTGATAAACCGCAGGTCGAGGTTGTTGAAGTCGAAAATCCCAACCTCAATGCCCAGATCATGTCGGAAAAGCTGGCATCCGCCCTCGAGCGCGGATGGCACTTCAGAAGGGCAGGCCACTCGACTGTCCGCAGGATAATGGACAACGGCGCCAAGGGCTGCCAGGTCATTATATCGGGCAAACTTACCGGCCAGAGGCACAGGACAGAGAAATTCAAGGAAGGCCACATCAAGTTCTGCGGCGAGCCAAAACTCCAGTGGATGGAGGAAGGCTTCACCCCGGCAAAACTGAAGCCGGGCATAATCGGTGTCAAAGTCCAGATTATGCATCCCAAAGCAAGACTGCCGGACGAGGTCAACATACGCGACCCCGATGTAGTTAAAGCCGCTCCTGAACCGGCCGCTGACAAGCCTGCAGATTCAATAACGGAGGCAAATGCCGCGGCAGACGCCAAAGCGCCTGAATCCGGCAAGAAGGAAACTGAGGAAAAACCCAAGGAGGCAGTGAATGGCACTTCTAAGACCGAGTGAAATCAGGGCGATGACCCCGGAAGTCCGGGCAGAGAAGCTCCGTGAGATACAGGATGAGCTTATGCATGAGCGCGGCCTTGGCGCAATGGGCGGTGCTCCGACCAGTCCGGGCAAGATCAAGGCTCTGAGAAAGAACATTGCACGGATACTCACAGTTCAGAGCGAAGAGAAAATTCGCACAGCCAAACCGGAGGCCAGCGAATAATGGCCGGAATATGCTCGGTTTGCGGGCTCCCTGAAGAACTCTGCATGTGCGAGGAAATCGCCAGGGAACAGCAGCAGATCACTATAAGAAGTGACAAACGCAGGTACGGGAAAATTGTCACAGTGGTCACCGGAATTAACACCTCCGATATCAATGTAGAGGAGCTTGCCCGAACGCTAAAGACAAAATGCGCAGCCGGCGGAACAATCAAGGGCGGCAACATCGAACTCCAGGGCGACCACATAAAAAAGGTCCAGAAAGTCCTAATCGAGATGGGCTTCAAGGTCGATTTGAAAGGAGACGTAGCATGAGAACCGCGGAGAACCTAGGGAATCACGAGCTTATCGGGCTCAAAGTCACCGTGCTCAGAGACGAAAGGGCAGAATACGAAGGCGTGGTCATAGACGAGACCATGAACACCTTCAGGCTCTTCAACGGCACAAAGCGCATAATGGTTCCCAAGGAAGGAAGGGATTTTCTCTTCAATCTGGGGAACGGCGAATCTGTTCTCCTGAAAGGCACGGGCATCATGTTCAGGCCCGAAGACCGCACCAAGAAGGTGAGAAAGTGATTTCAGATTCAGCAGTAAACCTGCAAGGACGCAGGAGGCAATGATATGGCAACCAACAAGGACAAAGTGAACGAGGCGAAGACGGAAGCCGGGGAACAGCCCGAAGAGAAGCCGAAGAAGGCCCCAGTCAGAAAAACCGCAAAAAAGGACGCGGCACAGAAGACTGACCCTCTCGACATTGGTGTAAACGTCAGACCGCCTGAAAAGACCTGCACAGACAGGCTGTGCCCGTTCCACGGAACGTTGCCGGTACGCGGCCAGATGCTTGAAGGCGAGATAGTCTCCGACAAGATGCAGATGACCGTTGTCGTCAAGAGAGAATACATGAGAAAGAACCGCAAGTACGAGAGGCTGGAGAAAAGAACCAGCAAGTACCTGGTTCACAGCCCGCCCTGTTTTGAAGCAAAGATGGGCGATCACGTGAAGATAATGGAATGCAGGCCGCTGAGCAAGCAGGTCTCATTCGTAATAATCGAAAAATTCAACAAGGAGTGATTAAGATGAAGGGATTGGCAGGAAAGCAGACAAGGGGGATACCCACCGGTGCCCAGCTTGACTGCATTGACAACACAGGCGCCAAAATAGTGGAAGTAATCGCAGTGCCCAAATACCACGGAACCCACCGAAGGTATCCGGCAGCCGGAATCGGCGACCTGATCATAGTGAGCGTGAAGAAGGGCACCCCGGAAATGAGGCGCCAGGTGCTTCACGCAGTGATTGTCAGGCAGCGCAGGCCCTTCAGGCGCTCGGACGGGACCATGGTCCAGTTCGAAGACAACGCAGTCGTGATAACTGCGGACAACGGCGAGACCAAGGGAACTGACATAAAGGGACCGGTCGCGAGGGAAGCCGCCGAAAGGTGGCCCCGCATAGCAGCTACAGCTTCAACCATCGTGTGAGGGATTAAAATGCCAGCAAGCGTATCATCCAAACAGCCAAGGAAACAGAGAAAGGGGCGTTACAATGCCAAGCCTCACAACAGGCGAAAGCTTATCTCCGCCCACCTGAGCGGAGAAAGCGGAAACGACCTCATAAGCCAGTACAACTGCCGGGCACTCCCTGTAATAAAGGGCGATGTCGTCCGGATCATGAGGGGAGACAAGGAGATAGTCGGCAAAGAGGCCCTGGTCACAGCGATTTACACAAGAGATTTCACAATCGGGTTGGAAGGCATCAATACAAAGAAAGCTGACGGCTCCGAAATCGCAAGGAAGATTGCCCCATCCAACGTCCTGATAATCAAACTCAACCTTTCAGATCCTAAGAGAAAAGAGAAACTCGACAAGCTGAAGGAGGGATAGAATGAGCAAACACATGAAGAGGCTCGCAGCACCGACATCATGGCCCGTATCGCGCAAGACAAGTGTCTGGATTACCAAACAGACACCCGGAGCGCACCCGATTGAGAGAAGCGTACCCTTGCTGATAATAATCCGCGACCTGGCAAAATACTGCGACTCAGCCCGCGAAGCAAGGAGAATAATCGGCGGGCGCAAAATTATGGTCGACGGAAAAGTGGCCACGAACTACAAGATGCCAGTAGGCATAATGGATGTCATATCCGTTCCTGAGAACAAAGATCATTTCAGACTTCTCCTCGACCGCCTCGGACATTTCAGGCTGATGAGAATCACCCCCGAGGAAGCCAAGTGGAAGCTAGTTCGGATCGAGAACAAGACCAGCATCAGGGATGGCAAGATTCAGCTAAACCTCCATGACGGCAGGAATATCATTCTGGATAAGAATGCAAGGAAAACAGGCGATACCCTGAAAATCTCGCTTCCGGACCAGAAGATTCTCGGCGCCCATAAGTTCAAGGAAGGTTCTACAGCTTACCTTACCGGAGGCGCACACATAGGTCAACTCGCCACGGTCCAGGAAATGACCGTGACCAGAAGCTCCGCGGCCAATATAGTCAAGTTCAAGGACGGTTTCTCGACAGTGAAAGACTATGTGTTCATCGTCGGCGAAGAGACCTCAGACATCGCTCTGCCCGAGGTGAGCTCATTATGACGAAGACCGGGGCAAGCGGCAAGATGAGAATCATTCGGATTCAGAAAGCCGTTGTAAACATCGGCGTCGGCGAGGCCGGCGAGAACCTCGAGAAAGCGGAGAAGGTTCTGGGCATGCTAACAAAATGCACGCCCGTCCGCACAAATTCCAAAACGACCAACAGGGAATGGGGCATCAGGCAGGGCATGCCTATCGGCTGCAAGGTGACCCTCCGCGGCAAAGCTGCCGAGGAGTTCATCGCAAGGGCATTCTGGGTGAAGGAGAACCGCATTGCAGATTACTCTTTTGACCAGGAAGGTAACTTCTCTTTCGGAATCAACGATTACACCGATTTCGAGGGCATGAAGTATGATCCCCAGATAGGCATTCTGGGAATGGATGTCTGTGTCACCCTCACAAGGCCGGGCAGGAGAGTTGCCCTGAGGAACATATCCCCGAGGAAGCTCCCGCCCAAGCAGCGCATCACCAAGGAAGAGGGCATCACATTTGTAAAGAACAAATTCAAAGTTGAGGTGATGTCTTGATTACGATCGGAGATTCCCTGAAGTGGGAGGTGTCTGAATGAAACCAAAGAAGCTCTTTGGAAGGAAGATTGGATGCAGGCGGTGCGGCCGGAAGCGCGGAATGGTGCGCAGGTACGGTCTCAGGCTCTGCAGGCAATGCTTCAGGGACATGGCGCCCAAGATCGGATTCAAGAAATATTCCTAGGAGGATGAAAGAATGCAACATGACCCGTTGAATGATGCGATGTCGCAGATAAAGAATGCCGAGTCAGTCGGAAAGAAGGAGTGCATCATAAACCCCTCCTCCAAGCTGATAGGCAGAGTCCTCAAGATCATGCAGGACGGCAATTACATCTCACAGTTCGAGTACATAGAGGACGGAAGGGCAGGCTCCTTCCGCGTAGTGTTGAACGGAAGCATAAACGGTTGCGGCGTTATCAAGCCGAGGTTCGCGGTAAAGAAATCCGACCTGGAAAAATATGAGTCCAGGTATCTTCCCGCACAGGACTTCGGACTGCTGATTCTGACGACCACAAAAGGAGTCATCAACCACACCGAGGCCAAGAGACAGGGTCTCGGCGGAAGATTGCTGGCTTATGTGTACTGAGGTGATGGCCATGACGACAATATTACCAGCATCCGAAAATCCGCTCACTCAAGATCACACCCCCACGGAGGTGGCATAATGCCGGTTTCAGGACAGGGAAAAGACATAGTTGAGATACCTAAGGGCGTCAATGTCCAGGTTGAGGCAATGAAAGTCACAGTGACAGGGCCGAAAGGCACCCAGACCAGGACCTTCCCGACATCCAGGATAAAGATTGCCAGGGACGGCGACAACATACTGCTGACCTGCATACTTCCGAAAAGGAAGGAATATGCCCTTCAGGGCACTATCAGGGCCCATATAAACAACATGATCGAGGGCGTCACCACAGGATTTGAGTATAAGATGAAAATTGTATACTCGCACTTTCCGATAAAGGTCGCAATTAAAGGAACTGAGTTCGTAATCGACAATTTCCTTGGCGAGAAATTCCCCCGAAGGGCGAGCATTCTTGGAGACACCAAAGTCACAGTGAAAGGCGACGAGGTCATCCTGACAGGCACAAATGTGGAACTTGTAGGGCAGACCGCGGCCAATATCGAACAGGCAACCATCATCAAGGAATATGACCCCAGGAAGTTCCAGGATGGCATTTACATAGTCAAGAAAGGAGGTAAGGCAGATGCCTGAAGACAGCAAAGCCAAGAAGAGCGCAGTGAAAGAACCTGTCGAACCCAAGACAGAGACTGAAAAGCCCTCCAAAACGGCAAAGAAACCAAAGGAGGAGAAGTACAAGCCCAGGGCAAAGCCCGACATCACTGCGGAGGAGAAAATCGCCTTCAACCTCAGAAACGACAAGAGCCGCAACAGGCCCGAATTCCACAGACAGGAATGGTTCAGATACCTGAGGGTCGGAGACAAGTGGAGAAAACCCCGCGGCATTCACTCGAAGATGAGAAGGCATTATGGTTACAGGCCCAACATTGTGGCAATCGGCTACAGAGGGCCAAAAGCCGCCAGGGGCAAGCATCCCTCAGGATTCGACGAGGTAATAATTTACAACCTGAAGGAGATGGAAGGCCTCAACCCAAAAAAGCAGGCTATCAGGATAGGCCACTCTGTTGGATACCTCAAGAGAATGCACATCGCTATCCTCGCGGATGAAATGGAACTGCGCATACTCAACTTCAACCGTGAAACTCATGACGAGCTTCTGGCCGAGGCCAAGAAGCGCGGCATATCTCTCCCGTCAAAGGAGGGAGGCAAATGAATCTTACCAACCAGAGAAGGATGGCCGCACAGATATTGAAATGCGGCGAGAACCGGGTATGGATTGACCCGGACCCAGACAACATGAAACAGGTGGCCGACTGCATCACACGCGCAGACATCCGCATGGCAATAAACTGGGGATTAATCCAGGCAAAGCAGAAACAGGGCAAATCCACAGGAAGGATAAAGCAGGCGCTTGCCCAGAAGAAGAAGGGCAGGCAGCGCGGGCCGGGCAGCCGCAAGGGCGGCAAATATGCCAGGACACCAAGGAAGCGCGCATGGATACGCAAAATCCGGCCGCTGAGGATCCGTCTGAAGGAGCTTAAGGAACAGGGTGCAATTGACAACCGCACATACCGCCAGTTCTATATGCAGGCAAAGGGCGGCATGTTCAAAAACAAGGCCCACCTGATAACCCAGCTCAAGCTGCAGGGGTACCTTAAGGAGGAACCCAAACCGGTTCAGGCACAGACCACGCAGGAGGCGAATTAATCATGGCAACAGGACCCAGATATCATGTACAGTTCAGACGGAGAAGGCAGGGCCGCACGGATTACAGGATGAGAAAGAGGCTGGTTTCCTCCGGATTGCCAAGGGCGGTAGTCAGATGCACCTCCAAGAACATCACAGTCCAGTTCATCGATTTCAAGCCCCAGGGCGATATCGTACTGGCCGCAGCCACAACGAAGGAGCTCGGAAAGTTAGGCTGGAACCATGCCACAGGCAATCTTCCCTCGGCATATCTCGCAGGATTCATGGCCGGTAAGAGAGCAACCAAGGCCGGAGTCGGCAAAGCCGTTCTGGACATGGGCCTCAAGCCCCCGATGAAGGGCACAAAGGTCTTTGCAGCCCTGAAAGGCATGCTGGATGCCGGCGTAGAAATCCCCCACGGTGAGGATGTTCTCCCCTCGGAGGAACGAATCTCCGGTGCCCATATCGGTGAGGATATTCCCAAGATGTTCGAAACTGTTTCAAACAAGATCAAGGAGGCCTGAACATGGCAGGACCAGGACAGAGAGGAGGCGGCGGCAGCACACCCGGCGGACCGAGACGCGGACCCCCAGGCGGACAGAGAGGCGGACCCCCGGGCGGACAGAGAGGTGGCGCACCGAGAGGACCGCCGAAAGGCGGACGCAGCCAGAGGCGCCCGGACGACACTAAATCAAATGTCGCATGGGTGCCGAAGACCAAGCTCGGAAAGCTTGTGTATTCGGGCAAGATCACAACCATGAGCGATGCACTCGCGACTAGGCTTCCGATCAAGGAACCGGAGGTTGTGGATATCCTGCTTCCCGAACTCATGGATGAGGTTCTTGACGTGAACATGGTCCAGAGGATGACAGACTCCGGCCGAAGAGTCAGGTTCGCTATCACGGCTGTCGTCGGCAACGGCGACGGATTCGTGGGAATGGGCCGTGCAAAAGGCAAGGAAGTCGGTCCCGCCATACGCAACGCCATCGACAAAGCCAAGCTGAACATGATAGAAGTGAAGCGCGGCTGCGGTTCATGGGAATGCGGCTGCGGAACCCCGCACACTGTGCCTTTTGCCGTTTCAGGCAAATGCGGTTCCGTTGTTGTGACGCTCAAACCGGCGCCAAGAGGCGTAGGCCTCGCGCTCGGAGACATCGCAAAGAAAGTCGTTACAATGGCCGGGATAAAGGATTCCTGGGGCCTCACCAAAGGCCACACCAAGACCACTGTGAACTACAGCGTTGCGGCATTCGAGGCGCTCAAGGCGACTTCACGCGTGAAGGTCACTTCAACCCAGGCAAAGAACCTTCACATTCTCAGCGGGCCTGTAAGCCAGGTCTATCTGGACACCTCTCCTGAGGAGATGGCGAGGATTATCGAGGAGAAGAAGGCCAAAGCCAGGGAACTCGAGCTCAGGGAAAAGGAGCTTGCCGCCGACGCGGATGCGACAGGAAGGAAGCTCAGAGCCAAGAAGAAGATAGAGATAATCGAAGCCACACCGATAGTGGATGTCCTCCAGGACCCCACCGAGGAACCGGTTGCCGGCGCCGATGCAAAGAAGGATGGTGAATCCAAATGATTCGCGCAGTAATAAGACTGAGAAGTTCAATAAACGCAAATCCCGATGTGAGACTCACACTGCAGTCGTTAAGGCTCAACAGGGTGAATCACTGCGTCCTGATACCGGACAGCAACACCTACAACGGGATGCTCCAGACAGCAAAGGATTACATAACCTGGGGCGAGATCAAAACGGATGTACTCACTAACATGATAATAAAGCGCGGCCGCCTCGAGGGCGACAGGCCGGTCACCAACCAGTACATCAAGGAAAACACGAAGCATGAGTCTCTGATTAAATTCGCCGAGGCAGTCACCTCGGGAACCTGTAAGTACACCGACCTGAAGGAAGTGAAACCTATTTTCAGGCTTCACCCCCCCAGGCAGGGCTTCGAAGGCATAAAGCGGTCATTCAACGACCGCGGCTCACTCGGGTACAGGGGAGAGGCGATTAACGACCTCATCCTGAAGATGCTTGACGCACCGGCCAAGAAGAAAGAGAAGCCGGCCAAGAAATCCCCTGCGCCGATAACAGTCATGCCTCAGGAAGCTCCGAAGAAAGCGAAACCCGCAGCGGCACCGAAGAAGGCTGAAAAACCGGCAGAGAAGAAATCTCCGGCCAAGAAAGCCCCGACCGATGCCCCGAAGAAGGCCCCTGCCAAAAAAGCTGCAACACCCAAGGGGGAGTCTAAATGAGGCGAAAGACCGAGAAATACAGGGGGCGCAGGACCCACGGCCGCGGCAAGAAGGGCGGCAGAGGCGCAGGCCTCCGCGGCGGAAAGGGAAATGCAGGCCTTCACAAACACAAATACCTCTACACGGTGAAATACGACCCGTTCCACTTCGGAAGATACGGCTTCAAGCGTCACGCCTCGCTCGAGGATGAGAAAGTGACGATAAATGTGGGCAACATCCAGAGTGAACTGCCCACATATCTGGAGAACGGCATGGCCAAGAAGAGCGACAAAGGCATCCTGATCGATCTGACCCAGTCCGAATACAACAAGCTCCTGGGAGGCGGAAGCATTAAAACACCCGTCACAATCAGGGTTCACGAAGCCACCGCCATGGCCAAGCAGAAAGTCGAGGCTGCTGGGGGCAAGGTAGAGGTCCCCGAAAATGATGAGTGATGCACATGACTGAGGGTGAATCCAAGAGTCTGCTGTACAAACTGAAGCCCATCTATACAAGGCTTCCGTCCATCAAGAAGCCGGACGGCCACGTCCATTTCAAGACAAAGATGTTCTGGCTAGTTCTGATTCTCATACTCTATTTCATTCTCACAAATGTTATGATTTACGGTCTCGACCAGGAGAAAACCATCGACCTTTTCGAGAGCTACCGTGCAATCATGGCAGGCGCTCAGGGTTCGCTGATGCATCTTGGTATCGGCCCGATAGTTACCGGTTCAATCATAATGCAGCTCTTCGTGGGCGCCAAGATAATCAAATTGGACCTCAAGGATTCAGAGGACAAGGCAGTTTACCAGGGAGTTCAGAAATTTCTCGTCATAATTATGATAGTCGTTGAGGCGGTTCCCCAGGTATACGGTTATCTGATACCCTCGACGAATTTAGATGCCAATATCGGTGCCAATTGGGCCAAGATACTTATTATAGCCCAACTCTGTTTCGGAAGCTATCTCGTATTCCTCATGGACGAAACAGTTTCCAAGTGGGGCATCGGAAGCGGTATCTCTCTGTTCATTGCAGCAGGAGTAGCTCAGCAGATGTTCACCGGAACACTGAACTGGATGCCGGTTGACAGCAGCCTGCCCACAAGTTTATCAAATCCGCCTGCAGGCACAATCATGAAGACCGTTTACTTCTACACCCACGTATCTTCCGGCAACATGTCAGGCGGTTATTTCGAGCAACTCCTGATTCAGCAGCCCAATCCTATAGTCGCCCTGTTGGGCACTCTGATCATATTCTTCTTCGTGGCATATGTCGAATCCGTGCGCATCGAACTCCCGCTCTCGCATGAAAGCGCGAGAGGTGCCAGAGGCCGCTATCCGATCAAACTGATATACGCATCCAACATCCCTGTCATCCTGATAGCTGCGGTCCTTGCCAACGTCGGCATGTTCGCTATGCTCTTCTGGTCCAATTCATTCTTCTCGAATGTTCCAATTCTGGGACACAACCCGATGGTCGGTTACTATCTTGACCAGGGGGGCCAACCGCAGTTGGCGGGAGGTGCGGCATGGTACGTCTCGACGCTGGGAGGGGTGCAGGACTGGCTCCTACCTATATTCAACGCCGGCTATCTGCCCGAAGGCAAATCCCTGCTCCAGGTGATGGCGAGATTGTTCATCTATCTCACTGTGATGATTGTCGGTTCCATCCTGTTCGCCAAGTTCTGGATTGACACCACCAACATGGGCCCGAAGGCCGTTGCTGAGCAGATACAGAACAGCGGCATGCAGATCCCGGGTTTCAGGCGTGATCCAAGGGTTCTTGAGAAGGTGCTTGAAAGGTACATTCCAGTGGTAACGGTACTCAGCGGTGCGATAGTCGGCGGCCTTGCTGCCTTCGCGGACATGCTGGGCACTGTGGGCAACTCCAGCGGCACGGGCGTGCTGCTGGCCGTAGGCATCATGATACAGACATACGAAGCCATGGGCCGCGAGCAGATGATGGAGATGCACCCGGTGCTCAGAGGCTTCTTTGGTGGAGAATAATAGGTGCTTTTAACCACAGAAGCCACACTATTAGGTTAGCAACATGCCCCGTCTGAATGTTATAATATAGGTAGCTTGAGGGCGGGGTTCTGTTAGTTCATATTATTGAGTGACCGCATATTTGGAGCAAAAACGCATTTTGTTAGCCGGTTTCGGGTGCCCCGTCTGTAAGGGCGGGGGGGTGAGGTACTCGCCTGGCAGGAAAGCCAGGTGAAACACATTTGTTAACTCTAACAATGAGGCGTCTCATTCACCCTTCGCGTTGCTATTGCTTAAACAAATGGGTGCGCGCCCTGTCCATTCTAATATAAGGCACTTCCGATAAACTCACCGAAACCTAATATATCCTTCAACAGATTCCCGGCCGATACCATGGACACAGTCGTAGTTTCTATAGGCGGCTCGATTCTAGTTCCCGACGACGATGACAAGGATTACATCGTGAAGCTGGCCAAGATGCTGAACCGCATCTCGGGCAAGGTAAGATTGTTCATAGTCGTGGGCGGCGGCCGCATCGCCCGCTACTACATCAAACTGGGCCGCAGCCTGGGTGCCGATGAATCCTATCTCGATGACATAGGCATCGAGGTCACCAGGCTCAACGCCAGGATGCTGATTATTGCTCTCGGTGAATCTGCGTACCATGTTCCTGCAGAGACCTTTAACGAGGCACTTTCCGCGGCAAAAAATCACCCGATTGTCATAATGGGCGGCACCCATCCCGGCCACACAACCGACGCAGTCGCAGCCATGTTGGGCGAGCGGGCAGGAGCAACCAGGCTGATAAATGCCACATCTGTCAACGGCGTTTACACCGCCGACCCAAAAAAGGACCCAAAGGCCAAAAGGCTGAAGAAGGTCACGTTCAGCCAGCTTATCGAAATATGTATGAAAGTCGAGCCGGGCGCCGGACCCAATGTGGTCTTCGACCCGCTGGGTGCGAAGATCGTTGCCAGGTCTGGAATCAAGACCCTGGTCGTGCAGGGCAGAGACCTCGCCGAACTGGAAAAAGCCATCCTGGGCAAGCCGTTCGACGGCACGGTCGTTTCGGGTGAATGAATGGCCTTCCGGGCATTCATTGCTGCCGAGGTTCCGTTTTCTCCAGAGTTGGAATCTTTTTCAAAGGCTGTAAAAGCATCCGGCGCCTCCGCAAAAATGGTGGACCTGCGCAACATCCACATCACGCTGAAGTTCCTGGGTGATACCGACGAGGCGCTGGTTCCTGACATCGAGAAGGTGATGAGGGCCGCGGTCTCGGAAATTTCTCCTTTCAGGATGCAGTTGAAAGGCACTGGCGCATTCCCGAACCTCAACCGGATATCTGTTGTCTGGGCCGGGCTGGAAGGGGCTGAACCGCTGGCGACAGTCGCGAAAAGGATTGACGAAGGTCTGAAGCCCCTTGGTTTCGAACCCGAGAAAAGGGCATTCTCCCCGCATGTGACGGTGGCCAGAATCAGGGACGGACGAAACGTTCGGGAGTTGGCCGAAGTAATCCGCGAATGGGAACATTCAAATTTCGGGGAAGTGCCAGTAGACCGAATCATCCTCAAGAAGAGCGTTCTGCGGCCGGAAGGGCCGGTTTATTCCGATGTAGCTTTTGCGGAGTTACCTTTATATAACCTCAGAGTGCATCATCCTTAATAACCCATCAGGGGGGCCGAAACTATGTCTGAAGCACAGAAAATTAGCGTCGAGAACATTGTGGCATCAACTTCCCTTGCAGAGAAACTTGACCTGAATCAGGTCGCCCTCGTGCTGGAAGGTGCCGAATACGAGCCGGAACAGTTCCCAGGCCTGGTTTACAGGCTGAAGGAGGAAAAGACAGCGATACTGCTTTTCAGAAGCGGGAAGGCCAATTGCACCGGAGGCAAGACAATCGAGAGTGTCCGGAGGACAATAAAGACGGTCAGCAAGAAGCTGGAGAAAGCCGGAATGCCCGTGATCAAGGATCCGGTCATCACCGTTCAGAACATTGTGGCTGTCTATGACCTCAAGCATGACCTGAATCTCAATGCGATTGCAATCACACTCGGCCTTGAACGGGTCGAGTATGAGCCCGAACAATTCCCAGGCCTCGTATTCAGGGTCGCAAAACCCAAGGTGGCAATGCTGCTTTTCGGTTCAGGAAAGGTCGTCTGCACCGGGGCAAAGACCGTTGAAGACATTGGGATTGCTGTCGAAGCAGTCAGGAAGGAGCTTCAGGCCGCCGGGCTTCTCAACTGAGCAAAACTATCTGAAGCGCACTCGTTCAACCGCCTCGTTGTCCTGGCTAACCGCCCCTCGGTTCAGTTCCGGCCAACATTATCATGCCTCGGCTGATTGTTTTCATGTTGAATTCCGAGGCCGGGGTTGTACCGCCAGATTTTGAAAATCTGGCGATATGACATGATTACCGTCATCATACTTAGGATTCCTCGGGGCTTGCCCCGGGGAGGTATTTAAATCGGCATTCTACCCGGTCCAGAGGCCTCGGCACCGGCCAACCACACAGATTTTCGAGCATGCGAACCCAATTTTTCTTATTTGCCGAATCTTTTTCTTTTGGGGGGTGAGCCCCGCAGGCGACAGTGTCGCCGAGGCAAAACCGAAATCGCAGAAACGGTTGAGAGCGCAGAAAATCTAAAAAGAAAAATACTGCGACCAACCCGACTACGGTTCTTGACAATTGGGGAACGAAGTTTGAACGAAACGTATCTGTGCTAGAGCTGAGAAAATGATGATTGCCTGGCTTGTGTTAGCCAGGCAAGTACCTGACATCCCCGCCCCTGCGGAGGCGGGGTTTTCCAATACAGAGCAACAGAATGCCCCAGAATGCCTGTCACCCATACAGCCAATAATATGAAACCCCGCCCTAATAAAACACTGTAAAAATGCCAGGCGGGGCATGCTGCAGATATAGTCATTGCCACAGGCAGCCTTTATATACTATATATACATAATAGACAGAAATCGCACTGATTAGGGGGCGTGAAACATTGACCGAAAAACAGAAAATCAGCATCGAAAACATAGTGGCATCGACAACGCTGGCCGAGAAGCTTGACCTGAACCAGGTCGCTCTCGCCCTGGACGGCGCGGAATACGAGCCGGAGCAGTTCCCCGGCCTGGTTTACAGGCTTAAGGAGGAAAGGACTGCCATTCTGCTCTTCAGGAGCGGAAAGGCGAACTGCACAGGCGCCAAGACCATCGAGAGCGTCAAGAAGACCATAAAGACGGTCAGCAAGAAGCTTGAGAAAGCCGGACTTCCCGTCATCAAGGACCCGGTCATCACCGTACAGAACATAGTTGCTGTTTACGACCTCAAGAACGACCTCAACCTAAACGCAATCGCGATTACTCTGGGTCTAGAGCGCGTCGAGTACGAGCCCGAGCAATTCCCCGGCCTCGTTTACAGAGTCGCCGACCCCAAGGTCGTCATGCTGCTCTTCGGCTCGGGAAAAGTCGTCTGCACAGGTGCCAAGAAAGTCGATGACATCGAAACAGGCGTAGAGACCCTGAAAAAGGAGCTCAGAGCCGCCGGACTGCTTCACTAAACAGCTGGCAATTCCATGAACAGGGTACTTGCTTTAATCATTTCAGTTTGCGTCCTGGCCGGTTCCGTCATAGCCCCCATGTCTGGTACTGTGCCTGCGGATTCTCCCCCGCAGCCGGGAACCCGAGCTGATGCCCCGCTTATGATAATCAAGAACATAACCCATGATTACACCTGGGGCACAAATTACACTTTCATCTACATCATGATCGACCTATGGGTCGAAGCGGATGTCACTCTGACAATCGAGCCGGGCACAGTCGTGAAGTTCGACCCGGGCACAAGCCTTCACGTCAGGGGCGGCATAATCGCGGACGGATTTCCTTCCCAAAACATAACGTTCATGCCTTTCATCATGCCTGCGGCACCGATGGACTGGGAGGGCATAACCCTGGAAAATGCCACTGACCCGTGTGTATTTGACAATGTGAACATCACTTTTTCGAGCGGCGGAATCGCATGCTGGGGTACCGATGCAGTCATAACCAATTCCTCGATTTCCTCAACTCAATTCTACGGGGTTCTCTGCGGGATGAACAGTGCACCCTTGGTACGGAACAACTTCATCAATGCCGCCGAATGGACCGGCATAATCTGCGAGAACCGGTCTGACCCGGACATACGGAACAACAGGATTGAACTCTGTTATTACGGAATAGTCTGCTACGATGTGGCGGAAATCACAGCCAACAGAATAGAAAACTGCCTGTTCGGTATCGTCGGCTGGGGAAACTCCACAATATCCGCAAATGAGATAATTCACTGCCGCGACGGCATCCATGCGTTCTATGCCTCTCCGATCATCGAGGACAATGTCATAATGTACTGCACGGGCAACGGCACCAGGTTCTTCCATTCCAATGCCACTGTGCGGAACAACAGGCTTGCATACAACTTTGTCGGGATGGACATCAACTACGAGTCCCGGAGCATTCTGGATAACATGGACAACAATCTTGTCAACGGCATTGATATCACTGAGTGCTACCGTGTCGGCGAGAAGGACACTGTAATCGACGGCCTCTTCATCGATTCAGGATGGTCAGGCGGATATTCCGGCAGTATCAATGCACAGGGTTCGATTACACTCTACGACTGTGAGAACGTTACCGTCAGGAACAGCACAGTCCTCAATTCAATGAATTCCTTCTTCGTGTCGAATTCAACATTCACGATATATAATTCCAACCTGAGCAATGCTGTAATCTCCCAGATTAACCTTGACCAGAATGCGACCGGCATCGGTTTCAACAACTCGGTGGACCCGGACCAGGTCCGCATCGGCGGCATCAACTGCCTGTTCCAGACATTCGACGACCTCAAGGTCATGGTGCTGGATTATTACCACCGCCCGCTGCAGAACGCAACCGTGGTCGTGGAAGAGAGCCATCTTGAGCTTTACAACGTCACAACGGGTTTGGACGGGTTGACTTCCAATATGGTGGTCAAGGACCGAACCGTGTCAGACGCGGGTGTGATATATTCCCCTCTGGATGTTTATGTTTACGCCGAGAATTACAGCTTCGACCCGAATCCGCAGACCGGCGTCTATGTTTCACAGGAAGACCTCATCATCTTCACCGACAGGGGCGATGTCTTCCCGCCTTCGGTCGTTTCCTACAGCATAACCAACGGCGACAGGTCTTTCCCGGTTAACGGCACCATAACATTCACTTTCAGCGAACCGATGAACAGGACCTCGGTTGAAGCCGCATTCTCCTTCACAGCCAATGTAACTGTGACCTTCGTGTGGAACGAGGACAATACCAGCGTGACGTTCGTGCCTTCCCAGCTTACCCACTCGACGTATTACACACTGACACTTTCGACAGGCGCCATGGACCTATGGGACAATTCTATCGAGGACCCACTCGCCATCTCGTTCACAACCGTCCAGGCCCCCGGAGCGAGCTCAGGCACGATTATGGGTGTGGCGATAGCTATACTTGTCATCGCAGGAATATCCGGATTCCTGGCCCTGAGAATGGTGAAATCAAAATACAAATGAGCCGATAACTTTTTTATACACCGTTCTATATATAATACCGGGATGTTCGGAAACAGGCTGTCCAAGAAAGATGAGACCACCAGGCAGCTTCAGGCTTCGGGTGTTTACAGCCTCGGCCGTTCGCCGCACCCGTTCATCGTTGACGACGGAACCGTCGAAGCGGTGAAGCAGAAAAAGATATACGGTTTCTGGAAAGGTGTCTGGTACACGGCGGTTCTATCTATCCTTCTTTTCTGGCTGCCGCCGTTCGGACAGATGGTCGCCGGCTATGTCGGCGGCAGGAAGGCCGGTACACCCATGAAAGGCGTTCTGGCAGCGCTTCTGCCGATGATGTTCATATTCACCCTGGCTCTTATCAGCTATTTGGGCTATTTTGTCAGCCCGATTGACAGGTTCCTCGGGATTCCCGGTGAAGCGGCGGGATACCTCTCCACCGCCCTGCCTGTTTTTGGCCCTGTGTTCGGCTTCATGGCAGAGTATCTGGGCACTTTCATATCCTCGTCGATTCAGTTCCTTGTTTATCCCTATGTTCTGACTGTGCTGTTTGGCTATGTCGGCGGCATTCTGTCACTTCAGCATCGGAAGGAGATGGAGGCCGAAGGGAAATCCCACCCGTTCATTGCCGTGGTCCCTGTGCCAAGCGAACAGAAAGACGCGGAACCGGAAACCATCAGCGAAGTTCCCGAAAAACCCCCACAAAAGGGGAAAGAAAGCAAGCCCATGGTCCTGGCCAAGCCGTCCCAGGGCTGGAAGATGAAAAGCGACAGGAAGAAAGGGAAATGGTGACCGCCCGATTGAAGTTTTAAATATTGTGCGATATATCCGGATTCACCTGTGCGGATGTGATCTAGTTGGCTAGGATTCAAGCTTCCCAAGCTTGCTGCTCGGGTTCAAATCCCGGCATCCGCATCTTTTTCTTCACGTCATTCTCATAAGTAGGCAGAAAAAGATGCTCTAGAATGATAATATACGCCTAATACTTAGTGATATCAGAATCAATTCGTATTAGGCTGGCCGAGAATTATAAGACCATATTAATTTCTAAGCATATAATTCGAGTGCGACGAATTCGCCTATCGCATTTATCTGCAGAGAATTCGTCAGCACCGCCAAACTAGCGACTATTACATTTAGTTACAAAGTCTGTTTGGCGGGTAAGTGCATGGAGTCGTTTCTATCTATCTTCGTCGGTGTATTCGTCTTCTCTCGGTCTATTGCGGAGAATACGCCAGAGTGAAGACCTCGAGCGCGTCAGCACCGCCAAACTAGCGACTATTACATTTAGTTACAAAGTCTGTTTGGCGGATATCCTTTCTAGCATAGAATCGTTTCCAATCATCTTTTACATCCTGGCATATGTATTTTCTTTTGTATTCCATCTCCATAATTTATTTATAGTGTCAAATGTAATGCCATTATGCAAAATAATTGCAGAAGGTTTAAAAAATGAACTGGAGAGCAGCACTGATTGTGAGCTTGTTATTGACCAGCACGATAGTACTTGGGTCAAACGCGGCAGCCGCGCCATTCACAGGCACTGTGATTCTGTATGACGGCACGTACCATGCCCAGGACTATTTTGAACCGTCCGACGACATCTATTTTGATGTGACGGTCTACGATGCGGGAGCGCCTGCACAGTACGAGGCAGTGAATGTTGTAATTGTTGGCGACGGAATCATCGGCGAGGTCTTCAATGACACATACACAACTGACAGTTACGGCCAATTTTCCGGCTATGACGGCGATGACTTCTGGTACACGCATGATATCGGCGATTACGTCATGTATGTGAACGTAACCAACGCAAGTGCGGTTGCACACCCGTTCACGATATACGACGCGGTTCCGTGGGAAGCAACCGGGTGGACAGAGAATTACGACGATGATGTGACCGACATATTCACCGAGGACCAGACCGTATACCTCTATTTCCAGGTCCTTGACCAGTTCGGAAACCCGTTCGACGGCTCCTCCTGGGATGTAACATACCAGATAATGCACAACGGCTATTCTGTCGATTCCGGCGGATTGGCCACAAATGTTTCCGGCGGCGACAGTGAGTATTACTATACATATTATGAATACGCCGACCAATTCGGCCTCTACAACGTCCAGGTATTCAATTCCGCCTCTCCGCCCGATCAGATAGGCGAGTTCAACTTCACAGTTATCCTTCCCGAGGTTGCAATTGTCAGGCCGCAGTACTTCGGCACTGACAGAAGCGTCTTCGTTCCCGGCGAGAATGTCGGATACTCTGTCCAGCTTCTGTACGATGTCACAGAGACATACGACAGTGACAGCTACGCGACAAGAATCGTCCTCTTCAAGCAGGGCACACCCGGCACACTTGCCAATGACACACTCTCAACCAACGACGTTGGCTACACATACGATTATTATTTCTACAGTATCGGCAGCTCGGACACATACAAGGGAACATACCACATACAGGTATTCACCCATGAATGGGACCTGATAGGGTCCGCGACGTTCATGGTCATTGATCTGGACATCGCGATACTGCCGGAGAAATCAGTGTATGCCCAGGGCGACGAAGTTGTGATCGAGATAACGACATCCCTTGAAGACCCCTATGAAGTTCAGATAGCCAACAGCGCGCATATCGAGCTCGAGGATTCGTCATGGAACGTACCGGCTCACTCGACCGAGTGGGTCCGCGACTACACGATGCCGAACGAGGATGACGGTTATTACTATGTGGACGTATACGTCGACAGCCTGAGAGTCGGCTCCTACGGTTTCGAACTGAAGAAATTCACCATAGAAGCAAGGCTGAGCAGCAGCAATCTCCTTCCGGGCCAGACCGCAACCGTGTTCTGGAGAGCCGTTGACAACCACGACGGAGGGCCCATCAGCATCGACGGTGAAACCCATATGTTCTATTATGACGACTCTTACCTCTACGTCACAGACACGCTGGACGACATCGCCGGATCCTCAGGAAGCTTTGCATTCACCGTTCCGAACGATGCATACATTGGCGGATACGGCGGAATCACCATTGATGCAGAGGACTCAAGCGAGCACTTTGATTCAACGACTGTACAGTTCCAGGTCGGTTCCCTGTACGTCTCCGTGACCACCGACAGAACCTCATACCGGCCGGGCGAATCAGTGTACATGACATTCTCATCCCGTGTGCAGGGCACATCCACCATGGTCCCGGACGTCGGGATCAGGGCGGAAGTTCAGCACAATGATGACAGGGTCGGCTCCAGCTGGACAATGGACACAAACAACGGCGGATATGTGGATTATGTTTTCACCATCCCAAGCGAGGCTGCGGATGGCACATACATCATAATCATAAACGCCACATTCAACCCGAACAGCGACATGACTTATGACGGCACAGGTGATTTCACTGTGACCTCGGACCCGTACATATCGCTCATTCTCTACCAGGAGAAGGCTTTCTATGCCCCGGGCGACACCGTGAATGTGCCCTACAGGGTTCTTAGGGACGGCGTCGAGACAACCGATGCCCAGGTGTCTTACGAAGCAGAAATCGGAAATGGCGGTTGGGGCGACATGACCATTGCCCTAGGATTTGGCAGCGGGGGCTCATTCAGCATTTCCCTTCCCGCCGGAGTCGAGGGCATATTGAGTATATCCGCCATGGCGCTCACAACAGACGGTTTCACAGCCGGTGATTACCTTTCCAACATCGAAGTTTCCAGCGGCCAACTCGTTCTCTTCACTTCCAAGAGTGCCTACATGCCGGGCGAAACAATCAACTGGTTCTACATGCTGAACGGCGACACCGAGACAAGCGCTTACTACCGCATTCTGGATCCGACTGGGGCGTTACTCGCGGAAGGCACACCTACAACTGGTAACTTCAGCTACACGCTTCCGCTCGAATATGCAGTGAACCCGACAGCATACCTCTATGTTGTGGGCGGTTCTGGAACCTACATCGGCTACGATATTGCATATGTCTACTCCGGGTACCTGATTGATTTCAGCATACTCAGTGAATCGTATGCGCCGGGCGACATGATGCAGATCAACTACACGATAATTAAGATCGGTGAAGGCCCAGATGAAGCAAACGGCTTCATGATTTATATATCCATAAGGGGCGAACGCGTTGATCAGATATGGGTAACCGAGATGTTCGGCACTCTCCAGTACCAGATACCCGCCGATATCCGCGACGGAACCCACATAGTCGAGGTGTCCCTTTCCGATTACGACGAACAAACACAGACTGTGATTATTGACTCGGATGCAGGAAGCCTTGCCTACGGCACCATAATGGGCATGAATGCGGGTGCATTCATCGTCCTGATACTGGCCATAATCGCACTGGTGATAGCCATAATCGGCGTCGTTAAGTTCAGAAAGCTGGCCAAGAGATTGGACGCTGTGGAATCCCCGGAACCCGAGGCAGATGAGCCCGAAGCCCCCGAGGCTCCGGAAAGCCCGGATGCCCAGGACGGGACATACCCCCCGCCGCCACCGCCTGAACAATACAACCCGTGAACAGCGAATAGCCATGCCCGCACAGGGCATGGCACTTTTCCATTTTTCAATTATTTTTAGATTTGCGAAATGAAAAACTGCCTGCTGAAAATAGTAAAAAATGTATGAAGCAGGGTTATTTGACCTGTTCCAGTTGGCTGATTATATTCCAGATGAGCGTGCGTCCGTGAAGCGGGATGTTCGGGTCATTGGCCATCTCGTCCAACTTTGATATCGCCCCGGCAACCCTAACGTCCAGAGCTTCCTCTCTCTTCCTGAGCCGGTCCTTGCATTCGACGGCTCCGCGCCTGATGTTCCTCGGGACTGAATTGTCCTCTGCCAATTGGTCCATGATGGTGATTATCTGTTCGAGCTGTTCCTGTGCGGTCATGTACCCACCTCTATCATACGTAAGTTGCTCCTGCAATTAAGCGTTTCGCAAGCCCTATTTCTTGGCCGCCTTGGAATTTCCGGCCTGCTCGCTTTCGAAAAGGAGAGTTCCGGATTCTTTGAAAGGCGTCACGACCATCATTGTCTTGGTTTCCTTGATCCCTTCGATTGGCGCAAGAGAATCCAGGACAAAGGATTTGAGTGCCTTGTAATTTGGGAACCTGGCCTTCAAAATAATATCCACATCGCCCGTCACCATGAAAAGTTCCTCGACAATGTCGAATTTTGAGACCCGTTTGGCGATGTTCTCGGCCTCTTTTGTGTCAATCTTCAGCATCATCATTGCCACCACCTGGTTCTCGCCGTAGTAGGTGGACAGTATTCTTTCGTAATCCTCGTTCTTTTCCATGGTACATCCTCCGATGGGACAGAGAAGCGCTACCGATTTAAATGATTATTGCCGAAAACCCTCCGATTTTCAGGTCGGGGATGAAAGGTCAATAACATGAATCTTGGAAAAAGTAATCCGTCATGCACCGTGCATTTATTCTCAAAAAAACCAAAGCCTGTCAGCTTTGATGAAATAGGTGCGTTCGATTTTTTACATTAGTCAAAATCGGTTTGACGAGTTAGTAAATACGTCATATGGCTTATTGAAATAAACTTCCAGCCCCAGTGACAAACTCCGATTCCTTTGGGGGTTGGCAGTTCAACGCCTTTTTGACCCGGTTATGACATAGTTTAAATCGTCATT
>JAQVMG010000003.1 GCA_028703755.1 Thermoplasmata archaeon
ATCGATTGCCTGCTTCATCATCATCTCTGGTTCTTTGAGATTCGCACCCAGGCGGTCTCCGGCACTTATTACAAGCTCTGCAACCTCAATGCATTCCGTTGCAAATGAATACAGAGCACTTGAGATCTCGTCCTTTGCCTGCTTTACATAAGCCTGAACGGATTCAAAATCCCTTGCTTCCAAGGATTCCTGGGCCGATTTGACGGATGATTCGACATTGCTGACCTCGGCACCCAGTTCTTTGGCGAGTTTTATCTGGCTTTGAATAGAGGCAATTGTGTTCTCAATTCCTTCAAATTCTGCGACTATCCGATCAACAACTTCATCGCCTTTTTGGGCCATTTCCAGAGCGGCTGTGAAATTGCCTTCCTTCAGCGCATTCTTGGCGCTGTTGAGGAATTCCATGGGTTCGGTGAGGTCTGCACCGATCTTGTTGGCTGCGATGAATTTTGAACGGGATTGGGATATTGTGCTCAGAACCTTCTGGAACTGGGCATTGTAAATTTCGGAGTTCAGCTCTTTTATCGCACTGATAACGTCATTGTAATTTCCCTCTTTCATGACATTTTTGGCCAGCGCAAGAAGTTCAATTGCTTTGTCCACATCGGAATCAATTTTCTCGGCTGCAGTTATCTTTTGCGAAAGCATGTCCAGATTCTCGCTGAGCGCACGGCTCAGTGTTTTCTCTGCCTCTGATTTGGAGAGTCTGGCGGAGCTCAGGGCCGCTTCCATGTTTGAGGAAGAAATTTCGGATTCTGTTCTCTGTATCAGTTCGATTACCTTGGAGACATTCGTATCCAGCTCCTTTGCGGTGACCATGTAGCCTTTGGCCTCGTCAAGAAGTGCTTCGACTTGGGAGGACAGGCCGGTTCCGGCTGAATCCATGCAGTCTTTGAGCTGGTCAAGTGCTTGGGAATAATCCTGATTTTCCATGGATTTTCTGGCGGCTTCCAGCAGAGCCTCGCTCGAAGAGACATCCTCCCCTATATTCCTTGCAAGAACAATCATGGACTGAGCCTGGGAGAAAGTTGTTGAGAGATGTTCCTGGGCGACTTTTTCATATACACTCCAACTCTGTTTTGAGAGGCTCATTGCCCTTTCAAAATTCTTCTCCGACAGGGCTTTCCTGGCATCGCGGAGAAGGCTTATGCCCTGTTCATTTGCGGAACCTGCATTTTTTGTTATCTCAACAAGCTTGTCGACTGAATCCAATATGGAATTGATTCCGTCCTCAAAACATTTGGCAGCGATTTCTCTTGACTGGATTGCCTCGGATAAAGCGTCCCTGTATTCCTTGGCTTCGATACTGGAACTCGCTTTAACCAGAAGTTCCTCTGCCTTGGCTACATTTATGTCACAGGATTTGGCAGACTTTATGAAATTATCCGCTTCAAGCATCTCGTTTTCGGCTAGCTGGCGATTCTTTTTTTCTTCTTTAGCCTTCTCCTCCAGCTGCTTTGTGAGTTGCATGGCTTTCAGATAACTGCTTGTCACTGCTTCAACTCCGGAGTCTATGAAAGCACTGCAATGCTGCCCAGGCCTTTCATTACTTTCATGAATCTTACTAGGTTAACATATTCATAGACCCTATATATATTTATCTACTGAATTTCATAATTACAACAATGCGTTTACTGTAACGAAAAGGCA
The DNA here is from genome assembly GCA_028703755.1 of Thermoplasmata archaeon. Taxonomy (GTDB): domain Archaea; phylum Thermoplasmatota; class Thermoplasmata; order SG8-5; family SG8-5; genus UBA147. The sequence continues at coordinate 1,651 of JAQVMG010000003.1, forward strand.
TTAATGCAAATATATCGGCGTTACTCTCCGGCAACACTAAGAGACACCAGTGTGACTTTGAATATGAGTGTCTTTCCGACAACTTCGCGGTTATAGTCAATCTTGAAGGTGCCTTCATCTGTATTAACTTCAGATATGAAGAATTGCTGGCCTACATCATCGGTATAAATCTGCTTTCTTACATCTTCGGATGTAAGGATGTGTTCAATAATAATTTCTCCGCGACCCATATAGGCAGATGTGTCCACGGATATGACTTTTGAGGTCCACCCTTCTTCGGATTGGATCAGTTCACCCAATACGGGGTTGTTTCTAATCATGATTGCATCTGTTATCGGGTCAATGTAGAAAACGGTCATATTCCATCCGTATGTGGGGTTCTTGACATTCGCACCTACGGAAGGAGAAATGTAGAAAACATCACTGAATTCACTGGAATTGCCTATCCATTCAAACACTGGTACAGACTTGGTCAGATCCCTTGTCAAGATGAGGGATTCATTTGAATATCCGTATCCTAGCTCAGGTGGAACTGAGATGGTTTTTGTCTGATTGAGCGCCATCCCGATGACCCCATTGTCAAAACCGGCAATCATCTGGCCCTGGCCGACTGTGAAATTCAGCGGAGAATAATCTGTTTTGCTGGTGAAAGACAGGCTTTTCGGATAAAGGGTATTGTTTTCTGCAACGCTCTGGAGCGATGTATCAAAGACAGTTCCGTCTTCGAACATGCCAATGTAATCAACTGTTACTGCATCGCCGAGCCTTACTGAATAACCGGTGACGACGGCATCCTGGTCGGTAGAAATAACTCTGTAAGAAACATAGCCTCCCGCAATTACGAGCGAGACCACTATTATGAAGACGAGGAACATTACTTCCCATCTTGACCAGAATGCTCTGTCTATGTTAACCATGTTACACCTGTTGATGAAGCCCGGGTTACGGAACCTATCCGTTTACAGCTTCTTAATCATTTCCGAGACGAAGTTCTTTAATTCCTCATCGTCTGGTATGGTCAGGGATTTCTTGAACCTGGCGCTTCCGTCCGGCAGGAAGTAGCCTCTGGATACGGATATGAATTCGTTCACACCCTCGTCTGTAACTGCCTTCTTCCTGGCAACTTCCAGAAAATTGTTTCTTCCAAAGGTTTTTCTCTCTGATCCTATTGTTTCAAATTCCACATTCGCTTTCGGTGCGTAGTCATCTGACATGTTTATACCTCTTGTTACTTTTTGGCACCCCTCAGGGTTGTCCGGAGATTTCCTTTTCCAATATAAAGGTTTGTATTATATAATAAGAACCGGAAAATCGGTTCACTTCTGAAATTCCTTTCCTACCAGCGAAAAATACGCCAGAAGCGATTCAATCTGGATGCGGCTGTTGCTGCCCTCGATTATCCTGAACTCAATCTCACCCATCTTGTCTATGAACCGGACTTTGCCGAACTCGGAAACATCGAGTTCATAGACATTCTTGTGCATTTGCCTCATTATGTCTTCGCCGGAGAGGCCGTATTCCACAAGCAGTTTGTCAAGGAGGCTCCTTGCGTCTCCGAATTTGCCGGATATGGCAAGTTCCATCATTTTGATTATGTCCTCCGGACGGCCCGTCGAACTCGTCTTGTAAACGGTGTCGGAATCGACTTTCGGACCCAGAGCTGAAGATACCTGGAATACGTTCGTGGCTTTTCTAAGGTCTCCGCCGGAGATGTAAAGCAAAGCGTCTATTCCGTCCTCCGTAATCTCGATTTTTTCTGCTTTGGCTATTCTCAGGATATAGCTTTTTACATCTGCGGGAAGCAGGGACCTGAATCTGAATACAGCGCATCTCGACTGAATAGGTTCTATTATTTTTGAAGAATAGTTGCATGATAGGATGAAACGGCAGGTCCCTGAATATTTTTCCATTGTCCTTCTGAGGGCGGCCTGGGCATCCGGAGTGAGGGCATCGGCTTCGTCGAGGAAAATTATCTTGAACTGCCTTCCCCCTATCGGAGAAGTTCTTGCAAAATCTTTAATCGTCTTTCTGACAACGTCAATGCCTCTCTGGTCCGAAGCGTTAAGTTCCTGGAAATTTGTGCTCCAGTCTTCGCCGAAAATCTGGCGGGTGAGCGCAATTGCGCATGTTGTTTTACCGGTACCGGCGGGTCCTGCGAACATTAGGTGAGGCATACTTGTGTTATCGACATAGGCCTTCAGCCGCTCAACTATATCTGTATGGCCGACAACCTCGTCTAGGACTTTGGGTCGGTATTTTTCGATCCATAATTCTTTCATGGTTCACCTTTATTTATAAACGACAGCTTTGAATTCCGGAGTTTCCCTGACCTTATCGAATGATGGGTCTGTCTTCGCTCTTTCCCTGAATTCTTCCTCAACCTCCGCTGAACGGGTAAGGAACGGAACAACCAGCTTGAGGTTGCCTTTCATAGCTTCGGCCGAGGCTTTGTAATACCATGCAGCTGCATCATTCATATCGCGCTTGACCACATTGTTGAGCGCCTGAATGGATTCGTCGTATTTTCCGGCTTTGAACAGCGCTGCGCCTTTGGTTAGGTAGGCGGATGTGTCCTCGCTGTCAATGGCAATCAGCCTGTCGAATGTTGTCACCACATCATCGTATCTTTGCAGAACGAAAAGCACTGAGCCAAGGTTGTGGAGCGCAACGGTGTCTTTCGGTGACAATTCAACAGCTTTTGTGAAGCATTCCAAGGCTTTTTCAGGTTCATCGTTCTCGAAATAATGGTCGCCCGCTTCGACATACACATCGGGATTGTTGGGAGAGGCAGCAATCTTTGCCTGGTAAGGGTCCGCCGGTTTGGGCTGCGGGGCGGCTTTCACAGGTTCCGTGGCCGGTTCCGGTGCGGGAGTTGGCTCTGGCTCGATGACAATCTGTTCCGGCTCGGGTTCTTCTTCAGTAATCTGTTCGGGTGCCGGTTCGGGTTCTGGTTCAGGCTCTGATGTTTCGAGTGTTATTTCAGGCTGAACCTCAGTCTGAACTTGAGTTTCTACCTCTGGCTGCACCTCGGCAATGGGCTCAGGTTCCTGAACAGGTTCCGGTGCGGGTTCAGGGACCGGTTGCGCCTCCGGTTCGGGAGGCCGGAGTTCAGAGAGCTTGGATTTGGCTTCAGAATTATCCGGGTCAACACTGAGAGCGGTTTCGTAAAGGGCAATGGCATCATCGGTTTTACCCTCGGATGCCATTATCTCCGCTTTTTTAAGAATCAGCGGAATGTTGTTCGGATTCAGTTCGAGCAGCTTATCTAAAGCGGTCATATTATTCGGATTGAGCTTCAGGACTTTTTCATAAACTGCCGGCTCTTTGGCCATGTAAGCGAGGCGCAGATACGCCTCAATAGCTTCGGGGATATTGTTGGCGGATTCCAGCAACTCGGCTCTCCGGCGCCACAGTTCGGGGTCCTTCGGATTTTTCTTCAGCTTGGCCGTGACGGTTTCAAGGTTGTCGGGAGAGAGTTCAGCAAGTTTCTTCCTGTAGCTCTCGTTCGCCGGGGCGATCTTGACCAATTTCTCCAAAAACTGAGCTGCGTCATCCGGTTTTTTACTGAGAATCAGGGCTTCGACCTTGTTCTCCAGGGCTTCGATGTTGTTCTCCTCGTGCTTCAGGACTTCATCGAAGCACATTATGGCATAATTGAGCATCGCACCGGTTTTCATGTGTACTATGCCCCGGCTCATCCAGGCAAGCGTGTTGTTCGGATTCAGCTGGGTGGCTTTGTCGAAACACTCCACGGCTCTGTCGGGTTCGCCCGTTTCAAAAAGGCCGTGCCCCGTTCTTGTGAAAAGGTTGGAAAAATCATCTGGGTTCTCAGCAATATTTTCTTCTCTGTAGAGATACCTGTGTGCTCTTCGGTATTCAGAGGCGGCTTTGTCCAGGTCACCGGACTTGAGGCTTTTATCGGCATCATTTAATAACTCCTCTATTGCCGCAATTGCCTTGTTCTTCTTCTCCTTCTTGCCACCAAAAATAGGCATGTCAAGTCTCCATTGATTCTGAACCCGATATAACCTGAACTTGAAGTACCTGAGGGTTTATAAAATCTTCGACATGAATCTGGATATTTCTATTTAAATCCCGTTTAATGCCGGAATTGTTTACGAAAAAGATTGGAAGCGAAGTATAATTTGGTCGGTGGGATTGTGGAGGACCATGACAGAGAGAATGCTGAGGAAGTCTGAGAGGGTTACCCTGAGACGCCCCTTACCGCCGCCCAGGGCAGAAACGGTTCAGCCCTTGCCGCAAAGACCCATACTTGCTGCAACCGGCATGCCACAGGCCAGGATGTGCTCCGTATGCCTTGGAAAGATGGCCCCCGGTACGGTAATGACATACTGCGAATGCGGTAAATTCTTCCACATCGGCTGCATTTCCAAGCTTGGTGAATGCCCTCTCTGTAAATCGGAAATCCGCATCGTAAATGAAACATCAAAAGAGCCGGATGTCCTGGATGATATCAGGGAAGAGGAAGAGGCTGGCCAGGAAGAAGACGGGTATCAGTGCCCCGAATGCCTCCGGTCGGTTGACGAATTTGCAGGTGCCTGCGAGTGCGGCGCGGTCTTCGATACTGACAAGGAAGATATTTACGTCTGTCCTGGATGCGGAAACGAAGTCAAACCCGATTTCGAGTCCTGCCCTTTTTGCCTGATGCGTTTCGGTTAGATTCTGAACCAAAATGTTAATACGATTAACTCATCACCCCCCCGATGATGAGCGCGGAAGTCCGAATCCAGGCGCAGAGCGGTGCAGGCATTCTTGCCAAAGCCCTCGGGCCTGAATCCAGGGATGAGATATCCAGGACCGAAATGGAAATTGCAGAGGAGCAGGGAGATCTTGTTATCCGCATAACCGCGGACGATATCGTGTCTCTCAGGGCCGCTCTCAATTCATACCTGAGATGGACCAAGCTTGCATTGGACACAAAGGACGCAATAGGAGTGTTAGAATGAACGACATGAGCCAGGAAATGCAGGGAAAGATAATGCAGTTTCAGCAGCTTCAGCAACAGATACAGATGATAGCTCAGCAGAAATATCAGATTGATATGCAGGTTACCGAAATCGAGAAAACTGTCGAGGAACTTGCCAAACTCAAGAAAGGGGCTGAGATTTACAAGAGCATCGGAGCCATCCTTGTCAGGAACGACGATAAAGAAGAACTGAAGAAAGAGCTCGAAGACAAGAAAGAGACCCTTGAGATACGCCTGAAGACCCTTAGTAACCAGGAAAAAACCCTCAGGGAGATGCATCAGAACCTCCAGAAGGAACTGACTGCGGCCCTGCAAAAGGAAAAAGCATGAACGGGGAGACAATCAACATAAATGCAGCACTGGCCCGCGGACCGAATGCGTTTTATCTCCACTCAAATGCGGACCTCGACTGTGTTGGAAGCGCAGCAGCTCTTTCTCTTTATTTCAACAATGCCACGATTATAGCGCCTTCCGGGATCAGCCATCTTGGCAAACGCCTTCTTGAGAATCTGAAAATTCAGGCTGAAGAGCAGTTGATGAGCCAAGAGGGAACTCAGCAAGTTGTGTTGGATGCGCAGGATGATTCCTCAATCGGCTATTCAGGAATCGATTGGGCCAGGGCGATCGTGATAGACCATCACAGGAACTCGGGAAGATGCAAGGCCCCTGTCGCCATTATCGACGAAACTGCAACATCATGCTGTGAACTTGTTTGGGAAGCCATCGGCCGGCCGGAAAAGGTGGACAGGAATGTTGGTATGAGCCTGATGGCCGGGCTGATTGCCGATACAGGCCACCTCAAACGCGGAGGCTGGAAGACGCTTGAGGCCGCCTCGGAGATCCTGAAATCTTCCGGGCTCTCCCTGGAAGATATCCAGACAGCATTTGAAAGCGCCGATGACCAGGATATGTCCAGACGCATTTCACGGCTCAAAGGAGCCCAGAGAATGAAATTCGAACGTATCGGTGAATGGATCGTTGCAGTCACCGAAACAGGGGCATTCGAAGCGGCGGCATGCCATGCGCTTTTATCCCTTGGCGCGGATGTGGCTTTTGCTGCGTCACAGAAGGAGGAGGATTTCAGGATAACCGGAAGGGCCAACCGCTTGGCCACCAACGCAGGCATTCACCTCGGAGAGATGCTGAACAGAATTGCCTGCGAGTGCGGGGGTGAGGGAGGCGGCCATGACGGTGCTGCGGGCATTTCGGGCCACGGAGACGCTGAGGCTTTCCTGGGCATCTGTTCTCAGACTGCCGTTTCAGCCCTCAAGGGAAAAACGAGGGAGATATCCTCCGAATAAGCAAAGACTATTATAGTGAAATGCGATTAGCCAGTTAGGAATCAAACAATGGCAGAACCACAGCCTGCGCCGCCAATGGGAAATGTCAGTTCCCAGATGCTAATGATGATGATGATATTCGGAACGATGTTCATCATGTTCATACCCTCCCTCAGGGATGGGGTAGGTAATATCGCCGGCCTGGTCCTGGAGCCGATAATCGGTTTCAACGGGGCATATCCGGTTCTGACTGTTCTCTTTGCCGGTATCGGATTGGTGACTTTCTCCAGCGCCGTGAGACATTACTTCATCAACTGGATCGAGAGCGCCGAGAAGCAGTTCAAGATGAAAGACTTCAACAAGAAGCTCAGGGACGCAAGGATGTCCGGCAACGATGCGGAAGTGAAGAGACTCACTCAGAAGCAGCTGCAGATGTCCACCGAACAGATGTCCTCGATGATGGACCAGATGAAGCCCATGATGTTCACCATGATATTCCTGATCGCTACTTTTGCCTTCATCGGCACCTTCATCGGCGACATTCCGGGAGCCACGCTCTCGGTTCCGTGGGCTGACAATGTTGACATGAATGCAGCGCTCAGCACAAGCACATGCTGCGCCTTCTCAAACTGGATGCTTGTGTATATGCTCATCTCAATGTCTGTCGCGCAGGTCATCCAGCGCGTATTCAAGCTTTACAGCTTCAATAAAATGCTGAAAGACCCGGAATCACTCACAAAGCCTTCGGCCACAAAAGCCGAACCGGAGTACGAAGAACCGGAAGATGAGGAAACCGACGACGAGGAAGAGGAATACCTCATAATCGACGATGACGAGGCTGCAACCGTCGCCGGAGAAGAGGAAGGGTCATGATCATCACGATAAGCGGTCCACCGGGAAGCGGAAAGACCACGGTTGGAAGATTATTGGCAGAGAAGCTTGGCTACGAGTTCATTTCGACAGGCATGGTTTTCAGGGACATGGCCGAGGAGAGGCACATGTCGCTTGCCGAATTCGGGCAGTTGGCATCGGAGAACCATGACATTGACCTTGAATTGGACAAGAGGATTGTGGCCATTGCCCTGGACAGAAAGAGAATAGTCCTGGAGGGCAGATTGGCCGGACACATGCTCCATCTCAACGGGATAAAATCCTTCAAAGTCTGGATAGATGCTACAATGCACACCAGAGCAACTCGGATTGCCGGCAGGGAGGGAAAAACGCCGGAACAGACCGAAGCCGAGATTGCTGTCAGGGAACTATGCGAACAGGAAAGATACAGAAGCATCTACGGCATTGACTCGAAATCTCTGGCGGTTTACGACCATGTTGTCATTTCGGACGAGATGAAACCTGAACAGATTGTCGATGAGATAATCGCAGTAAGGGAGGCGAAATCGGATGTCTGAGACCGAACATGCCAGAAGCAGGCACGGAATCCCACCCGAGGAGCGGCCGCTGAAGGACCAGCTCAAAAAAGGCATCATCGTCATGGACAAGCCGCGCGGCCCGACCAGCCATCAGGTTTCTGCGTGGGTCAGGGACATGGCCGGTGCCGAAAAGGCAGGCCACGGAGGCACGCTCGACCCCAATGTCAGCGGCGTCCTGGTCATCGCGCTTGACGATGCCCTCAAGGCCCTCCAGGTTCTGCTTCTTGACACAAAGGAATACATCGCCACGATGAAACTCCACGGCCAGGTATCCCGAGACGAACTGGATGCAGTTTTCACTGAGTTCACCGCCGAGATTTATCAGACCCCACCCGTCAGGGCGGCCGTCAAAAGGGAGAGACGTTCCAGGACAATATACGAAATGGAAATACTGGACATCAGGGAAAAGAGCGTCCTATTCAGGGTCGTCTGCGAATCCGGGACCTACATCCGAACGCTGTGCGTCGACATGGGCGATGCCCTCGGTGTCGGCGGCCACATGTTCGAGTTGCGCAGGACCAGAACCGCCCGATTCGGCGAAGACCAGCTTGTCACGATGCACGAACTCAAGGATGCTTTTGTCGCCTATGAAGAAGAAGGCAACGAAGCGCCGCTCAGGAAGATCATCCTCCCGTTCGAGAGGATGCTGGAGCACCTGCCTAAGGTCTTCGTCAAGGACTCGGCCGTCGATGCAATCTGCCACGGCGCCGACGTGGCAATACCCGGAATAACCAAGCTGGACGGCGATTTTACCTCGGGCCAGACAGTTGCGGTTCTCACCCAGAAGGGCGAGGGCATCGCAGTCGGAAAGGCGAAGATGGACTCGTCCAAGATGCGCGAGATGCAGAAGGGCAGCGCGGTGAATCTGGAGAGGGTTTTCATGGCTCCAGGGACGTATCCGCAGCTCTGGAAGCGTGGGAAAGATGAGAAAATCCAAGGATGACATAATCCGCACCTACGATGCCATCGCAGAAAATTTCGATGTCACGCGGTATCACCCATGGCCAGACACCAGGAAATTTTCCGAACATTTCTCGCCGGGCCAGCTGATTCTCGACCTGGGATGCGGCAACGGCCGGGATATGCGTCTGTTCGAGGAGAAAGGAATCGGAACAGTCGGCCTGGATTTCTCCGGCGGCCAGCTTTCCTCGGTCAGAAAGAGAGCCAAGGGGCCGGTCTCGCTTGTCATGGGCGATGTTGTGAACCTTCCTTTCAGATCCGGCTTTGCGGACGGAGCGTTGCTGGGCGCGGTCCTGCATCACATTCCCGATGCAGGCGAGCGGCTCGGTGCGCTGAAAGAGGCGCACCGCTGCCTGAAGCCGGGCGGACTCTGCCTTGCTGGGGTCTGGGCGGCGGAACAGCCCAAGTTCAAAGACAATCTGGCGCAGGCCAAGATTGAATTCCAGCATGACTGGGAGCCGGGCGACATTGTGCTTGATTGGAACATGCCGGACGGGCGCGTGTTCAAACGGTATTACCACCTTTTTACCGAGAAGGAATTCGACAGGTTGATAGCAGGTTCGGGATTCGAAATATTTGAAAGGTGGTTCTCAGCAGAAAATCATTATGCCATCCTGAAGAAATGTTAATCTTTTTCAATTAAGTTGAATGCAACACATAAAAGATTATAGCGACGCATTCGACAATGGCCCGAACTGCAGATTCAATTTAAATCAGGGCCATAAATTCTCTTCAATCAATTGCGAGAGGTGAATGCGTTGCAGAATATTCTGATGTGAAGCATTCGCCAGATTGTCAATGCATTCTATAATACAATCTCCGTTATTGGAATTTCCGCAAAATTTGATAATAATAACATGTCAATTTTGCGGGGTTATTCAACCGTGACGCTCTTGGCCAGATGCCTCGGCTTATCGATCTCGCAACCTAAAATATTCGCTGTGTGATATGCCAGAAGTTGCAGAACAACGGAAGTCAGTATCGGCGTGAACAGCGGCGGGACCTCGGGGATGTAGATTACATGGTCTGCATACTTCTCCAGTTCCCTGTCTCCCTCGGTGCCGATGGCTATGACCATCGCTCCTCTTGCGCTGACCTCGCCGATGTTGCCCAACATCTTCTCGTATGTTTGGTCCTTCACTGCGATGGCGATGACTGGAGTTTCCTCAGTGACAAGGGCCAGGGGGCCGTGCTTGAGTTCCCCGCCGGGGTATCCCTCGGCATGGATGTAGGAAATCTCTTTCATCTTAAGAGCGCCTTCCAGGGCGACCGGGAAATTCATGTTCCTGCCCAGGAAGAACATGCTCCTGGCTCCGGAAATCTCCTGTGCCAGATCGAATATCGCATCGGACTGGTCGAGGACAGAGCGGACATGCTTCGGCAGCTTGCGCATCTCTTGGGTGAGGTATCTTGCGTCGTCTATTCCGAGATGCTCCTTGGCAACGCCCATTTTGATGGATATGGACAGCATGGCGATTAGCTGTGTTATGTAAGTCTTGGTGGCAGCCACGCCCACCTCCAGGCCTGCACGGGTGTAGAACACGGAATCGGCTTCCCTGGTCATCGTGCTTCCGACGATGTTGACAATGCCCAGAGTACTGAATCCGCGCTTCTTGGCGGTCTTTATCGCAGAAAGAGTGTCGGTAGTTTCCCCGCTCTGGCTGATGCCTATAATCAGCGGAGCCTGAGATGTGTCCGAGGAGAAGCGGTACTCGGAGGCCAGCTCAACTGTGGTGGGAGTTCTGGCGAGTTCCTCCATCATGTACTTTCCAACATATCCGGCGTGATATGATGTTCCGCAGGCGATTATCTTGACAGTGTCGGGCTTCAGGTCGAAGGAATATCCGCTTTCGGCATTGAGGTTTGAACCCAGGATGGTGTCACGGATGCTGTTCGGCTGCTCGAATATCTCCTTCAGCATGAAATGCTCATAGCCGCCCTTCTCGGCACCTTCGAGGGTCATTTCGACCTTCTGCCAGTTTCTTTTTATGGATTTTCCTTTGAAGTCCGTGATCCTGACAGTGTCCTTCGTGAGTGTGATTATTTCTCCGTCCAGAAGATATATCATTCGGTCTGTGTATTCCAAAATAGCCGGAACGTCGGAGGCAAGGAAATTTTCGCGCTTCCCAAGGCCGACTACAAGCGGGCTGATGTTCCTGGCGCCGACTATCTTTCCGTTTTCCTTCTGGTGCATCGCAGCTACAGCGTAACTTCCCTGAAGCCTTGCAAGTGTCTTTCTCATCGCGACTTCTAGGTCCCCGTCATAATATTCCTCGAGAAGATGGACAACGACCTCAGTGTCTGTTTCAGAGCGGAAGACATGGCCTTTTTTCATCAGCTCTTCCCTGAGAGAGACATTGTTCTCGATTATGCCGTTGTGGACAAGGGCAATCTCGCCGTTGCAGTCAACCATCGGATGCGAGTTGTTCTTCATCGGCTTTCCGTGCGTCGCCCAACGTGTATGACCGATGCCGAATTTCCCCCTCATCTCCGGGATGATCTTCACCAGGTGGTCAAGGTCGCCTTTGTCTTTGAAAACATTGAGAGAGCCGTTTCCTATAGCAATTCCGGCGGAATCGTAACCGCGGTATTCGAGCCGCCTGAGGCCGGCTAGGATCACATCCCTTGCCTGCCTGTTGCCTGTGTACCCGATTATTCCGCACATGAATTTTCCTCTAAATGACTCTTGTGTTGTCCTCGATATTTGTCCGGACGGTGGAGTGGCTTGCCAATCTGCAGTTCGAGCCGATGATGCAGCCCGAATCAACGGATACCTGGCTGCCTATGACGGACTTCTCGCCGATGAGTACTCCGAGCCGGTCCACCCTCTTGAATTCGCCCTCGAGCTTCACATCGGCCGGGGCCTCGACCGCGCAGAATTGGGGGTTGATCTCGGTGCCTTCGCCGATAACTGAATGCGAGATGTATGAACCGGAGCTGAGCTGGACATCATTCATCAGGACGCTGTTCTCTACTATTGTGAACGGCCCAATCCGAACGTTGTTGCCTATGCTTGTGGAAGGATATATGCAAACCGAAGGCCCAATCTCGCAGCCTTCGCCGATGACGACCGGACCCATTATGTGAGTTCCGGAGCGGATGACCGAACCCTTGCCGATTGTGACAGAGCCCTTCAGAGTGACTCCCTTGTCGACCGTGCCGGAGGTCTGGGACACGCATTTGCGCAGCGCCACAGCATTCATGGTGAGAATATCCCACGGGTAAACAACGTCGCTCCAGACTTTGGATGTTTTGACTGCGGTTACTTTTGTTGTGGGGATAATCGTCTGAAGGACGCTGGTAAGGCCGTATTTTCCCGATTTGATGACCTTGTCTATGACCGGGAAAATTTCATCGCTGAATTTGTAAATTCCGGTGCTTATCAGATTGCTGATATGGGTTTCAGGCTTCTCCACAATGTTGACGACAGTATCCCCCGAAAGCTCAACCACGCCGTATTTTGAGGGGGTCTCGCTCTCGGTCACAACCAACCGGTATTTGCCCTTGCTGTCGAGCAGGTTGCCAATGAGTCCCGGGCTGATGATGTTGTCACCGGGAAGAAGCAGGAAATCTCCCTGGACTTCCGATGAAACCATGGATAGAGCATAAGCCGTTCCGGCATGCGCCACCCGTTTTTTCTGGTCCACATAATGAATCTTGACCTTCCAATCGCTGCCGTCCTCAAAATGGCTCATTATCCTCTCTTTCCTGTAACCAACGACCATTGTTATGTCGGTGATGCCGTTCTTCGCCAGCGCATCAATCCCGTACTCGAGTATCGGGCGGTTGGCAATGGGTATCATCGGTTTGGGTTCGGAATTCGTGAAAGGGCGCAGTCGCGTGCCTTCCCCTGCGGCAAGTATGACAGCTTTCATAGGTTCACCATGTTGCCGCACAAAATCTGCCGTATTTATACTTTTGGCACAATAATCTTACCAATCACATAAAAAATGAAAATGCATGCATTGGGTTATGCATGCCCAGACTGAACCTTCGGAAACATTATTATCCAAGATTTAATGGGGGGTGTCGCTAGGTTATTCAATTTAGCAGCAAGGGTGGAACAATGGTCGAAAACAGGAACAAAAAATCGGAAAGTATGAAAATGTCTGTTGACGGTAACACCGCAGCAGCGCATGTGGCTTACGCTTTCAGCGATGTAGCCGCGATTTACCCCATAACCCCTTCAAGCCCGATGGGCGAAGAAGCTGACGCTTGGGCAGCCAAAGGCCGCAAGAATATGCATGGCCAGGTGCTCAGAATTGTTGAAATGCAGTCAGAAGGCGGTGCAGCAGGCGCGGTCCACGGTATGCTAAGCGCCGGAACACTGGCAACCTCATTCACAGCATCCCAAGGACTTCTGCTCATGCTTCCGAACATGTACAAGATATCCGGGGAACTGATGCCCTGCGTGCTCCATGTATCTGCAAGAGCCATAGCAGGCCAGGCTCTGTCCATCTTCGGAGACCACCAGGACGTTATGATCGCCCGACCGACTGGCTGGGCCCAGATTGCTTCCGGCTCGGTCCAGGAAGTAATGGACCTTTCACTTGTCTCGCATCTCTCAACACTCAGGGCGAGTGTGCCGTTCATTAGCTTCTTCGACGGTTTCAGAACATCTCACGAAGTTCAGAAAATCGAAGGCATCGATTACGAGGACATGAAAAAGCTTGCGGATTGGGAAGCCATCAGGAACCACAGGGCCAGAGCCCTGAACCCGACCCACCCTCACCTCAGGGGAACAGCCCAGAACCCTGACATCTATTTCCAGGTGACAGAAGCCTCAAACAAGTTCTATGCAGCCGTCCCGGGCATTGTCGAAGAGGAGATGGAGAAGGTTGCGAAACTCACCGGCAGGAAATACAGACTCTTTGATTACGTCGGCGCCAAGGACGCGGACAGAGTGATTGTCATGATGGGGTCCGGCTGCGAAGCCGCAGAGGAGACGGTCAACTATCTCAACAAAAAGGGCGAGAAGGTCGGCCTTGTTAAGGTGAGGCTGTTCAGGCCTTTCTCGGGAAAGCATCTGCTTGGCGCGGTTCCTAAAACCGCAAAGAAAATTGCGGTGCTGGACAGAACAAAGGAGAGCGGCGCCTTCGGAGAGCCGCTGTACACGGATGTTTCAGCGGTATTCCAGAACGCCCACGAGGACAGGGTCATTGTCGGCGGAAGGTACGGCCTCGGCTCGAGGGACTTCACGCCCAGCATGGCCAAAGCAGTCTTCGACAATCTGAAACAGAAGGAGCCGAAGAACCAGTTCACCGTCGGTATCATTGACGATGTAACACACACATCCCTCCCGCTTCAGGAGACAATCGATGCGTCACCCAAGGGTCTTGTCCAATGCAAGTTCTGGGGCCTCGGTTCAGACGGAACGGTCGGAGCGAACAAAGATGCCATCAAGATCATCGGAGATAACACGGACATGTTCGTCCAGGGTTATTTTGCCTATGACTCGAAAAAATCCGGAGGCGTAACTGTTTCGCATCTGAGGTTCGGTAAATCGCCGATCCAGTCAACTTATCTGATAGACAACGCGGATTACATCGCCTGCCACCAGCCGTCATACGTTCTGAAATACAGGCTTCTCGTCGGCGTGAAAGAAGGCGGAACCTTCGTTCTGAATTCCCCCTGGACACTTGCGGAGATGGAAAAGGAGATTCCCGGGTCCATGAAACGCGTGATTGCACAGAAAAAACTGAAATTCTACACTATAGACGCTGTGAAGATTGCATCCGAGGTAGGGCTTGGAGGACGCATCAACATGGTCATGCAGACTGCATTCTTCAAACTGGCTGACGTTCTGCCGGTCGAGGAAGCGGTCGGTCTTCTGAAGAAAGCAATAGCCAAGACATACGGCAAGAAGGGAGAGAAGGTTGTAAAGATGAACCAGGACGCGGTGGATATAGCCATCAACAACCTCATCGAGATAAAGTACCCGGCAAGCTGGGCGAACGCCCCTCTCGAGAAAACCTTGAACGAGGATGAACCGGCATTCATCACAGACATAATGCGCCCGATGCTCAGCCAGGAACCCCACAGGGGAGACGACCTCCCGGTCAGCCTCTTCACGCCCGGCGGTATGTTCCCACTCTCGACCTCTAAATACGAGAAGAGGGGAATCGCCATTACTGTCCCGGAGTGGCAGCCAAAGACCTGTATCCAGTGCAACCAATGCGCTTTCGTCTGCCCGCATGCGGCGATCAAACCGGTACTAGTCAGTGCAGCCGAGAAACAGGCAGCGCCGGCAGGATTCGAAACGCTCAAGGCGAACGGAAAGGGCCTTGAGGAGCTTGAGTTCCGCATGCAGGTGAATGTGCTTGACTGCGCGGGATGCGGAAACTGCGCCGATATTTGCCCGACCAAAGAAAAATCACTGGTCATGAAACCGCTGGCAAGCCAGATGGGACAGGTTCCCCTGTTCAAATATTCTGACGGAATTGCTATAAGAACAGGCGAACTGGGAAAATTCACGGTGAAGGGCTCCCAGCTCCTGAAGCCGCTTCTGGAATACTCCGGAGCCTGCGCGGGATGCGGCGAGACACCGTACCTGAAACTGATAACCCAGCTCTACGGTAACAGAATGATAATCTCAAATGCGACCGGCTGTTCCTCGATATGGGGCGGCTCTGCGCCTTCGGTGCCTTTTACAGTTGACAAGAACGGCCATGGGCCGGCATGGGCCAACTCGCTGTTCGAAGACAACGCCGAGTACGGCTTCGGAATGGCAATAGCCACCCAGCAGCGCAGACAGAAGCTTGCCGACCTCATACGCGAGGCCATAGACACCAAGGCCAAACCGAACCTGGACGCGGATTTCAACGGCTGGCTCCAGAACATGTACGACGCTGAAAAAGCCACGGAATTCGGAAACAGGATAACGGACGCCCTGGCCAAGGAAAAGAGAAGCGCGCTTCTCGAGGAGATATATGTGTCCAGGGATATGTTCCCGAAGATATCCCAATGGATCGTCGGAGGAGACGGCTGGGCATATGATATCGGTTACGGCGGACTGGACCATGTCATGGCAATGGGTGAGGACGTGAACATCCTTGTCTTTGACACAGAAGTCTATTCGAACACCGGCGGCCAGGCATCAAAATCAACCCCAATAGGCTCTGTCGCAAAATTCGCGACTTCGGGCAAAAAGACGGTCAAGAAAGATCTTGGCCTGATTGCGATGTCCTACGGCTACATCTACGTTGCCAGCGTATCAATGGGCTCAAACAAGAACCAGCTGCTGAAAGCACTTCAGGAAGCTGAATCCTACCCCGGACCGTCTCTTATCATCGCCTACTCGCCCTGCATCAACCACGGAATAAAATCCGGTATGACGAAATCCCAGGAAGAGGCGAAACTCGCTGTAGACTGCGGTTACTGGCCGCTATACAGGTATGACCCAAGGCTGGCTGCGCAGGGCAAGAACCCGTTCCAACTTGATTCCAAAGAGCCGAACGGCAAAGTGCGCGAGTTCCTGATGGGCGAAGTGAGGTACCAGAGCCTCACAATGTCCTTCCCGGCAGAAGCTGAGAAGCTGCATGCGGCCCTTGAAACAGACGTCATCAGGCGATACAAGCGCTATAAAGCCATGGCCGACCAGCAACAGTGAAAACGCAAATGAGCCTGGCCTCTGCCAGGCTCACCTCTCATTTATTTTGGTGATGTATAACCGCAGAAATTCATTAGAATTATTTCTTTTTGAACCAACCCTTCTTCTGCTGCTCCGGTTCTCTGGCCTGGAACTCGTAGACCTTGCCGCAGTTCGCACAGACTGCACTGCCCGGCCGAATGACCTTGACAGCCATCGCATTGCAGGTCTGGCATTGCTGGAGCGGTTCCCTGCTCGAGAGGATTGCTTCTCTGTGAGCCCTGACCTGGGTCCAGACCGGTTTTGAAAGAGATTCTGCATCCCTTGCATAGGTCAGAGAATTCACATAATCATTGTTCATCAGTGCGGTTCTGGCCGATTGAATCGCAGCGTTCACATCCATTGTGTTGATACCGTACAGGTGGGCCTCTTTCATGAGAGGTTCAAGCGCATTGACAATCTTTTCGGCATCGCCCAGCTTTTCCCTCTCGAGTTTTGCCGCTTTCTGTATCTGGGACTGTTGGCTCTCCATTGCTTTTCTCTCAGCCTGTTTTTTCAACTCAGCGCATAGAGAATAATCGCCGTTGTCGAAGGCAGTTTTAGCCTGTGAAAGATGTTTTTCAGCTGCCGAGATGTCCGCACCGAGTTCAGAAGCCTGGTGGAGTATGGATTCCACTCTCGGTAAGTCATTCCGTATCTCCTGGATCCATATCTGCTTCGAATCATTGGCCATGTTCAGGGATTTATCAAGATATGTTGCGACTGAAGACAGTTCGCCAATGAGGAAAGCTTCCCTAGCCCGGTGAATGTAACGTTCCGCGTTGAACACATCCACGCCCTGTACTTTCATTGCGTTTATCAGCGGTTCGACGAAAGCCATGCGCTGTTCCAGATAGACGACTTCTTCCCTGTGGACCTTTTTGGCTATTTCGCTGAGGGCTCTGACGGAGTCAATCCGGTTCTTCCCTCTGGATGAAAACGACCTCTTCGCGGAAATAAGAGTATCTGCGGCCGCCTCATCGTTGGATTTCGAATCCCTGCATTCCTCGAGAATCTTTTCGGCTGAGAGAATGATGAAGGCCTGTGTGATGTCATTGTAGAGGTTTATCATGTCATCCGAGGCCTTCAGCGCTTCGGAAAGCATGGTCATGCTCTCGACATACTTCCTGTCGAGGAATTTTATCCTACCCACATCCAGCATGCTTGCGACATTGGCATAGTCGATGTTCATCTTGACAACGTCAGTCAGCTTCTGGTCAATGAGATATATGTCAGCCATGTCGGGGGAATGGTGTTCTTCGAGATCCAATATGGTTTTCTCCATTTCCCTCCCGATGTCTTCCAGCTCCTCCCCGATTTCCTCCAGTGGCTCTTCTTCAGGGCAACCGAGAAGTTTCCTGAGGGGGCCAAGCCCAATACTCTGTTTGACCAGAGTTATGATGTCAGAGGCAGGCATGCCGTCGGGGACCTTCACCTGAGTTTCCGCGGCAAAGGCTGCCAGATCAGCGGCACTCATCTGGCCAAGTTTTTCGCCGACAGCGTTTTCAATCAAAGTAAGGAGTTCGTTCTTCTTCTCCTTTCCGGTCATCTGGAGGCCGGCGTCTTTGCACAAGGCTTTAAGCTCAGGCACCTTCATCTTGTTGACCGAGTCCATCGAGCCCATAATTATACCAAACTCTCCTCTGCCATGGTAATAATGACGGTGATAAATTCTTTTTGGTATCTATAATACGCTAACAGCGGAGCATCGGGGAAAATCATCAGCAAACATTTTATATCATATGCATAATGCCCGGGATATGCCAGAAGAACATGCCGGAATCGAAATCCCGAAAACCGTGATGAAGGCGGCCTATGCCGGACTCCTAGCGCTGGGCCTGATTATTTACATCTCATGGGGTCTTGTATACAATTCATGGAACATATTCGAAAGGACCAACCTGGGAATTTATGCAGTAACAGTGGTTCTGTGCGGATTCGGGGCCGTCGGCCTGGTTCTCTATTCCCTCAGGGACAAAAACTGAATTCAATAGGTTTTGGCGGCATATATCGTTTTACCAGTTTCCTTACCGCATACAATGCATTTTCCGTCTGTCGGTCCGACACCGACAGGCTCTCCGAGTACCGCCATGTCGGTCGCCTCTTCTATCCGGTGGCCGCACTCTTCATTCCCGCACCAGTGCATGACATTGATTCCGGGTTTGGTTTCAGTAAGAACAGTGGCGGGCTGGATTGAGGAGCGGAGTGTGTCGCTTGCTTTCGAATAAAGTGAGGTCTGAATGCCTGAAACGGCCTCTTTTATGCCTTCGAGCAGCCGGCCCTTGGCCAACTGTATGCGCTCACCGGTGTCACGTCTGGCCAAGGTCACAATTCCGTTCTGAAGGTCCCGGGCCCCCAGCTCAATTCTCAGGGGAACGCCCTTCAGTTCCCAGTCGAAGAATTTGTTGCCGGGCCTCAGATCCCGATTGTCATAATGAACCCTGTAGCCGGCGGTTTTTAGGGTTACTGTCAATTCTTCGCAAGCTGCCGTTACCTTTTCGGGCTCAGTCTTGGATATTATCGGAATTATCACAATCTGGATAGGGGCGATGTCAGGCGGGAGGATTATGCCTTTCTCGTCGTTGTGAATGGAGATAAGAGCGCCCAGTATCCTCTCGCTCATGCCGTAGGTGGTCTGGTGGACATGAACATGCTCCCCGGACTCGTTCTCATAGGTGATGCCGTAGGGCTTGGAGAAATTCTCCCTGTACTGATGGATGCTGCCCATCTGGAGAGTCCGGCCGGTCGGCATCATCGAGTCGATGCCGATGGTGTAAAAGGCGCCTGCGAATTTGTCCCATTCGGGCCTCTTGCACAGAACGTAAGGCAGGCAAAGCCGCTTTGCCAGCCTGGCCATTATGTCCAGATCTTCTTTTATCTGCTTTTCCGCGTCTTCGAAATCCCTGTGGCATGTGTGTGCCTCAAAGAAATGAATTTCCCTCATCCTGATGAAGGCCCTGGTTTGCTTTGTCTCATACCTGAAGACATTGACTATCTGGTATGTCTTCAGCGGCAGGTCCGCGTGCGAGCGTATCCAGAGCGAAAATATCGGATACATGGCAGTCTCGCTTGTCGGCCTCAGCAGAAGAGGAATATCGAGTTTATTCTCACCTGCATGCGTGACCCAGTAGACCTCGGCTCCGAAGCCCTTGATATGGTCAGCTTCCTTCTGGAACTCATTCTGCGGGATGAGAAGCGGGAAACATACCTCGTCATGGCCGGTTCCGTCGAACTCTTCCCTGAAGAATGTATCTATAAGCCGCATGGCCTTCCAGCCGTAACCGGTCCATACGTTCATGCCTTTTATCGGGTATCTCTTATCGGCCAGGCCGGCCTTCTCGACGATGTCGAGGTACCAATCGCTGAATTCATCCTGTGATCTCATCGGACTCATCTCTACCGTCACCGGATTCTGCATCGTCATTAATAGATTTCCTACGGATATGAATCGCCACCAGAACGGAGATAACAATGACCATGGCAAGAACGGAAATAATCAGGAGCCATGGCTCGTCACCCTCCGACGGGATGCTCTCAACCACAATTGAGTATTCCCCGGATAGCGGGGACACAGCATTGTTCACGCCGTCCTGGGCCGTGATATAATATGTGAAATTTCCCTCCGGCTGGGGGTCCAGCGATACGGAGAACATGACCGCCCCGTTTGTTGCGGTCATGGGTTCGGAAGCATACTGCGCCATGCCGCTGTTCCTGTACCACAGTTCAACCTCAGTCACGCCGATGTTGTCGGTGACATTGGCGAAGAACACCGGAACATCTTCGGTTGTGAGGTTCAGAATGGGGGTATGTTCGATGACCGGAGTTTCCAGGTCCATGATCCTGAGGTCATGGTCCAAAAGAACTGGCCATCTGATGTCTCCCTCCGCATCGGCTGCATTTATGTGGTAATGCAGAGTGGTGGGTTCGGAGAAAGCTGTTTCAAAACTGTAAAAACCGTTTCCAGTGGGCAACATCGGATGTTCCAGATAAACAAGGTCACCGGACTGCTGCATCGACAGTGTGACATTTTCCACATGCAGATCATCCGAGACAATGGCCACTATCGTAATGCTCTCTCCAACCGGAGCGGACTCGACACCGATATGCTGAATCACCGGCAGTTGGTTCGTCACAGAAATGTTGGTAATCTGGGTTTGATTGAGGATCGATGAATTCAGCCTTGACTGTGCAAAGACCTGAACTGTGCCGCTTAGACTCTGGGCAGGGATAATGCCGGAATATGTTCCATTTTGCATGATTGTGAGGGGGATTGTCATCATAAGGACATCCTGTGTTCCCCGGTAAAGAAGCTCGATTGCGGCATCCTTTCTGTCGTTTGCAACAACAATATACGCTTCGGTTGACCGGTTGACTCCCAGAGTATTAACGGTCTTCACGGTAATCTGCGGAATTGTGGTATTGTAAAACACAATGGTGAAAGGATTCAGTTTCGGTTCCGATGCGGGCAGCGTGGCGTTGTTCCAGCTGGGGTCGCCGGCGGAAATGTAGAAAGAAACATGATCGGGCTCACTGGTGAAACTGACTTCAAAGACACCAGCACCTGCTGCAGTCATGGGAATTGACTGCCATGATGTCGCATCGGTCCCCAAGAAATTGAAAGCAACATTACTTACATTATAATTGTCCGAAACATTGACGCGAATCGGCATCATGATGTTGGCCGGTGCCACACCGGTGAAATTCAGGCCTGCAAGAATCGGCAGTTCTCTGTCAACGACCTCGACCATATGGGAGGGGGAAAGGGCCGGCCATGAGATATTGAACGTTCCGTCTGTGGCATTTATGTAATATTCCAGTGTACCCAAATCGGTCTGCGGAGGTATCTCGGCGGTGAAATTTCCGCGCCTGCCATCCGCTAAATCGCCGGAGACCATGTCAACCAGGGTGAATGAGGAACCGCCGACAGGTTTGTAGGCCAATTTGACACCGGTGAGGACCAGGTTATCCTCGGCATAAACGGAGATGTTGGCAGAGGTATTGTAATCCAACATTTCCGGCGGGACATGCGTAATCATCGGCGTGGACGGGTCATAAACCGGGAATGCATGCGACACATTCCCGATGTTTCCGCTTGTGTCGTTGGCTGAAATAGTGTAATGAACTATGCCCGTGGCATCCTGACCTGAAGCATTTGTGTAATGCCAGTAATAATCGGTGAACGACATCGAAGCATTGTATTCGTCACCGTGGACATCCGTATAATTCAGCCAAGCATATCGGGCGAACCAGGGGTCGATGGTTTCGGGAATTGAGCAGTTGTAATAGATGAGGGATCCCACGTTCGCCGAGTTGATTGCTGTGTGATAAATTGTGGGAGCTACGGTGTCCGCGCAAACAACCGGGTAAAATCCACTGACAGGAATCCTTGCGGTATTTCCGCCTGTATCGTTGCAAACGAGATAATATTCCAGAGTTCCAAGATAAAACAGCCTCAGTGTTGTGTTGTACTCATTCGGATTTCCGGTGGGAAGCATGTGCCTTTCATACAGCTGAGCCGGCGAAACCGAATCGGGAAGCCGATAATACATGTTGACGGCGGAGACAGCGACATTGTCTGTCGCCGTTGCCAGGAATTCATAATAAACCCAGTTCTCCATGTAGGTTATTGGAGTGTGGGTGAGGACCGGGAAAGTTTGGTCTGTGATCCTGATCAGATACGGATTCGATTCCGGGTTGGATGGCGGAAGTGATGCGGTATTATTTCCAACATCGGTTGCCGTGAAGTAGTAAAATAAATCTCCAAGACTCTCTTGGACATCAAGGTCCCGTGATGTTGATTGCCCATATATTTGAATGTTGGGTTGCCCATCCCCATTCCAGTCATTTGTTGTTCCATCATCCCTAATCATGGAAATCTCATTATACATCGGCTGCCCATTTTTTTTAATGAAAATTTTAACATTCGCCAGCATATAATTTTCGGAGACAGATAACAATATTCTGTAATTCTGGCCCAATATAATTTCACTTGGGGATTCATATATGGATGGGATAGGTTCTTGAACATCAGCCAGAGTTATATTTTGAATGCTCTCGGAACCGGTTCCAACAATGCAGAATGCTTGGCCAAATAATCCCGCTTGGTTAACTGTAACCAAAATTCCGTCATTATAATCAAACCCATTGATAAATGTCGCCAGGTCTTTCCGATAATAACCTGTGAAATCAGAAATTTGCGATACGGTTTCATTTGTTTCGGTATTGGTGATTGAAGCTACGAAATAGCGTGCATCAGAGGTATCAGGATTATTGATATAACCGTGAATAATAAATGTCCTAAGATTCAAAGTCAGGTTTTTTATTTGAAGAGGGTCGTTGGTGACGGCTAAATTAGCAGATGAGGTTTGATTATGGTAAACCGCATTGATTGAGAGAATTTGTCCTTCTAGGTAGGGAGGGTTTGAGGGAAAGGAATCGATACCAACCAGATATCGCCCCAAGTTATCAGTTGTCGAGTTGAGGGTATCCCCTGTCGCGGTGTTGTTCACAAAAACAGTCACACCGGCAATAGGGGCGGAACTGGTGTCAAATACATACCCATAGACAACATGCGGAATCTGGGCATTCATATTCAAGTTTGGCATTGCCAGAGTAAATGCAATGAGGGCTATGAAAAAACAGGTGCAATATCGGGAGGTTATTTTTGCCATCCAGCGCCCTCTTATTTACGTCCGCGCCGCCTTTCAACTTTGCGCGGCTTTTCGTCCTTGCGCAGCTTTTCATCCAAGTCCTCTTTGTCATTCCCCGAACGGATTAGAAAGATTCCGAATATGAACACAGATACCAGAATGACCGTCAAAATGATTCCAAATGGGGATGTCAGTGTGTCCAACAAACCGGTTTTTTCTGTATATGTTATATTACCCCAGGCAGACAGTCCGGTTACCTTCACCGTGGTGCTTGCAACTTCGTCAGTAATATTGTATGACAGAGTTACAGTTGAATTCAAAAACAGACCGCCGGGTTCGTTGGCCGCTATCCAAATGGTGTATTTTCCGTACGCATCAGTAGTAGTGTTCCAGGTCATTGGAGCGATATCCTGGGTTTCCATATCGTATATTTCACCGGTAATATAGATCGTTGCAAGTGGTATAGGTATCCCAGAATCATCTTTGAGGTATCCCTGGAACTTGAAGGGATATGCTTCGCACTGATTAGGCAATGCGGATAATACCAGTATGGTTGAGATTAATGAAATAATCATCAATCTATAAACTGGCGGCATTCTCAGTTTTCCTCCTCTTTCTTCTGAAGAGAACTACGAGCACCAGCACCGCGATTATCGGTAGGACCACAGCAGTGAATTCGGGAATCTCGGAAAGGATGACATCCACCTGCCGGTTCGGGAATTCCATTTCGGAATCATCGAAATCATAGAGGTCGATCACCGCAGAGCTGTTACCGCCGTAATAGAGGCCGTCCGTTGCATTGACCGTCAACGCCTCGCCGTGCATGTATCCGGAATAGAGTGTCGCAAGGTCCACCTGGTATATGCCGTTTCCGTCAGTGATCGCAATCACTGTCTCGAATGTCGTTTGGTCTGTGACCTGAACTATCGCGTCGGTTACCCTAGATTCCTTTTGAGCTGAGTATATCGTACCCCATACGAAGTAGGGAGGCAGTCTTACCGGGATGTCGTATATTCCCGACCGGTTCTCATTGCCGTTGGAATCTTCGACCCAGATGAAGTAGGAGACGAAGCCCTTGTACGGCTGCATCGTCCTGTTGTCTGCAAGCCTGTAAATGCCGCTGCGGTTCGCCGATATGTCATAGGGGGACATTTCTGCAGACCACTGGGTGCCGTCAATGTTCGTGAAGTAAAGTATTACCGTCACGATGTTCGCATTGTCGAAGCTTATTACCGTACCAGAGAGGACGAATTCCTCACCGGCCCAGACGAAGTCCAGCGGGATGGAGGTGACCATCGGGGGCTGCTGCTCGATACCGCCGGTTATCATGGTAGTCCACGTTGCCGAGACAGCCGGGAAAGCCTGGCCGATGAGGTTTCTGTATTGCAGGTTGACCGTGTTGAGGATGGATGTACCGAATGAGGCCGTGACCGTCAGGGTCACGACAATCGTGCCTGACTGGCCGGGTGCCATGTTGGCAAAGGTCCAGACATTGTTGCCGGATGTCGGAGCAGGGACGGCGCTGACGAAAGCGGTTCCGGCGGGGTATGTTTCGGTGAGTGTGATAAGCGAGGCCCAACCGTCTCCAATGTTCGTGTAGCTGATGGTGTATTGGATAGTCGCTCCTGAGGGTGCTGTCACAGGTCCGGTCTTTTCCACAGTCAGCTGCGGCCGTATTACGGATGTTCTGAAGTTGGCGCTGACAAAGTCCTGCGGGATGCCGCCTTCATTGCTATAATAAGCGAAGACTCTGTTCATCACGGCGGTCAGAATCACATTTGTGCTGTAATTACCCAGCCGTGCCGATACGGTGAAAGTGATATTTTCACCCGGCGCGAGCACTGTGAAGTTCCAGATGTAATCATCGAATGTAGGCGGTACAGAGGAGCTGACATATGTGAGCCAGCTTGGATAAAGGTCAGCTACGGATATGCCCGTCGCGTTTCCGTCGCCTATGTTTCGGATGGTCACGGTATACGTGATAACTTCGCCATGGTAAGCGGTTGCAGGTCCGGTCTTAGATATTGTAAGCAGCGGGGAAACTATCCTGGTCATTGCTTCGGCCATGAGCTGGGGTTTCGTGTTGCCGGCTACATCCTCGTAGTCCACCAGTGCGGTGTTGACCAATGTTCCGACAGAACCGTTGCTGACAGTCACATTGATGAATAGAGTTCCATACCAACCGGCAGGTATGACGGGCAATGTCCAGGTGTCGTTTGATGGCCCGTCAGGCATTTCAGACGAGTTGAGGAAAGTCGTGCCAAGTGCGTATATGTCTGTCAGGACCACATTGTAGGCGTCTCCTTGGCCGATGTTTTCGAGTGTGATTTCATAGAGTATTGTGCCTCCGACGCTTACCGTCGGAGAGGCGGTCTTGGTGATTACCAGCATCGGGTCGGCGACAAAAGTTGTCGCATTGGCCGATACCTGGGTCTGTGGTTCCCGGGCCGCATCCTCGTAATCTGCATAGGCGAAGTTGACGATGTTTCCCTGGACATAGGACGTGACCATCACAGTTATTGTGACCAGCCATGATTCGCCCGGGGTGAGTGTGCCTATAAGCCAGACATTGCTGCCGAAGCTCGGAGTGACTGTTGCAAAGATGAATGTGACCTCTGCGGGGTAGTTCTCAGTCACAACGACATTCTCGGCATTGGCCATACCTATGTTCGTAACGTTGATGGTGTAGCTAACGGTGCCGTTGTTAACTGTTGTCGCAGTTGCATTCTTGACAATGCTCAGCAGGGGATCCAGCACGGTTGTGATTGCGCTGTCCTGAACCTGAGGCCTGACTGTGCCTGCGGCATTCCGGTAATCGAGGGTTGCGGTGTTGTTCAGCATTGTGTCGCTGGGCACATCGGTGTTTACAATTACGCGCACTGTTATCGAGCCATCTGTTCCGGGAGCGACGCTGGCTATGTTCCAGACATTGTTGCCGACGCTCGGTGCGGGGATTGAACTGTCGAAGGTCACGCCAACCGGGTATGATTCGGTTATGATTACGTTAAGTGCATAGGCATTTCCCGAATTGAAGTAAGTAATGACATATTCAATGTACTGGCCTGAGTTAGCATTGGCCGGACCGGTCTTGTCGATGGTCATGACTGCATCCGTTACCCTGGTCACGAAGGACGATATCTGGGTTGGCAGCTGGGCACCTGCGCCATTGGTGTAGTTGAGGTAAGCAGTATTTGTCAGGAAGGTGCCAACCGAGACACCTGTTGCCGTGAAGGTGACTGTGAGAGAGACTGTTGCGCCGGCTGCCACTGTGCCGAGGTTCCAGGTTATGCGCCTGTTGCCAACATCGTGGCTCGCCCATGTAACCGATGAAGCTGTCGGAGTGAGACCTGCAGGGTAAACATCCTGTATGCGTACATTGCTTGCCTGGCCGCTGCCGATGTTCCGGTATGTTATGGTGTACATGAAGGTCTGGCCGGGGTTGATTTCCTCGGGGCCTGTCTTGGAAACGGTCATGCTGGGTCCTGCGAACACAGTGGAAGCGGATGCGTATACATCGGGCAATGCAGTTCCGTTCAATGCCTGATAACTTGCTGCCACGCGGTTCACGGCGGTTCCGAAGGCGGATGGAATCGCGCGAACTGTGATTGTGATAATCCTAGTCTGGCCGGGGTTGATGCTTCCCAGATTCCAGATATTGGCTCCGGTCAGTAGGTTGCTCGGAGCGGGGGTTGAACTGATGAATATGACCTGGCTGGGGTAAGTTTCAGTCACAACTACATTCGCGGCGATGCCTGGGCCGATGTTGGTCACTGTAATCGTGTAAAGCAGCAGCGCACCAGGCGAAGCTGTGGCCGGCGCAGTTTTCTGTATCTGGAGCATCGGGCCTGAGACGGTTGTGCTGGCTCTTGCGTAGATTGTGAAGCTATTGGCAAGGTTGTCTGTGTAATCCATCTGCACATTGTTGACAAGTGTACCGGTAGCTGTGGGGTCAATGAGTATGAACAGGGTGATTGTGGTACCCTGTCCGGCCGGAATGGTGTTGTAGAACCATGTGTTCGGCGTGGCAATGTCAGGTGCAATGATGCCGTAGATGGGCAATCCGACAACGGTTGTGAGTGCCGGGAATGTTTCTGTGACAAGGACGTTTACAGCATCGAACAGCGAGGGATTCTGGATGGTTATTACATATTCGATTGTGTCGCCCGGGTTCGCGGAGAGAGGTGCGGTCTTGGTGATGGTCATTATGACCTGCGAGATGAGTGTTGTGGCACTTGCTGATTCCTGGGGCAGTGAATATCCGCCGGCAGTCTCGTAATCAAGGGTGACCGAGTTAACAAGTGAGGAGCCTGCTAGCGCAGCGACGACAACATTGATCGTTATCGTGCCTACACCGCCTGCCGGGACCGATGCGATGGTCCACACGTTGTCAGTCGGAACATCCGGGGCCGGAACTGCGCTGAAGAATGTGACCAAACCGGGGTATGTCTCTGTGATTACAACATTGTATGCCGTGTCAGTGCCGGTGTTCTCGTAAGTGATTGTGTACACCATGTTGCCGGTGGGACCGAACATGGCCGGTGCTGATTTATAAACAGACATGGCCGGACCGATGACGTCGGTATAGGCCTCGGCATATTCGTTGGGCTGACCGGTGTAGCTGACTGTTACATTGTTCACCAGAGTGCCTGACGCGCCGACGTTGACTGAAACATTGACGTATATAACGTATGAGGCGCTTGCCGCAAGGTTGCCGACGTTCCATATGGTGTTTGGAACGCTCGGAGCCGGCGTCGCATTCACGAATGTAACGGATGGGTCATAGGATTCTGTGACAGTGACGCCAATTGCGCCGACGGTGCCTATGTTGGTGACCGTAATTGTGTACATAATAATCTCGGAAACCGAGGCGGTCGCAGGTGCGGTCTTGGACACTGCAAGCAGAGGTGTGGCCGGGATTGGGACCAATGTGTCAACAGTGTCCCAAACCGTCGGCTGGGCAATGCCGGCCAGGTTCTCATAACCTAGTGTAACATTGTTGATGCGGTGTGTGGCGATGTTTGCCTGGAATGTCACGTTGATGAATATGTAACCACTCTGGCCGGGTGCAACGTTGCCGATGTTCCATATCGTGTTTGGAACTGTCGGGACCGGGTTGGAGTTGACGAATACCGTGCCAGCTGGGTAGCTTTCGGTTATGACAACGTTCTGGGCTGTGTCCGTGCCGGTATTCTCATAGTGGATTGTGTACATTACCGGCGCTCCGACTGTGGATGTTGCTGGCCCTGTCTTTTCAATCGTCATGAGCGGGTTGATGACGTTCACGTTCACCATTGCCCGGACCGGAGTCTGCGGGACGTTGGCGGTGTTGTTGTAGTAAATCGTAGCAACGTTGGAAAGCATGCCAAGGAAACCGGCGTTGACTGTGACGGTTATTGTTATTGTGCCGGTTGCTCCGGGTGCCAGGTTGCCCAAGCCCCAGAGGTTGTCGCCTGCGCCGGGGTTTGAGGGCGCCGGCACCGAGCCGACGAATGTTACACCGGCGGGGTAGGACTCAACGACCCACACGTTCTGGGCCGTGTCCAGGCCGACGTTCTGATAGGTAATCGTGTATGTGAAGGTCTGGCCGGGATTCGCCTGGGTTACGCTGGAAATCTTTGTGATTGTCATGAGCGGTCCCTGGAGAACGGTCTGGCAGGAATCAGAGACAGTCGGCTGCTGTTGGCCCGCCGCGTCGGTGTAATTGGCATAAGCCCAGTTTGTCAGGACGCTGTCGGTTGCCAGCGGATCTACCTGGACGGTTATCGTTATCGTCTCGGTTCCGCCTGCAGCTATCTGTGAGAATGTCCATGTTCCGTCCATGTTCCTGGCCGGGGTTGATGAAATGAATGAAACGCTTGCCGGGAAGCTGTCCGTAACAGTCACATTGTAGGCCCATCCGGTTCCGGTGTTGGTCACGGTTACGGTGTAGGTTATTGTTCCGCCGACAACCGCTGTTGTGCTGCCTGTCTTGGTTATGGTCAGAATCGGGTCTTCTATCAGGGTTGTCGCAGTATCCCTTATCGGCACCTGAAGCTCACCGTTGGCATCCTCATAGGACGCGTCAACAGTGTTGGTGAGAAGGGTTCCGTCCGCGACATTGGCATCAATGATAACGGTTATTGTGAGCGTGACTGTGTTGCCCGGGGCGATCATCGCAAAGAGCCATACTGAGTCGCTCATCTGGGTCGGCGCGCCGGTCGAGATGTATGAGACATAGCTCACTCCGGCCGGGTAGGTCTCCTGGACGATTACGTTGTATGCCGGGGCGTCGCCGAGGTTCAGGATGGTAATGGTGTAGGTTATCGTCTGGCCTGAGTTTGCCGCCGACGGGGCGGACTTGCTGATGGTCAGGTAGGGGTCGACGACCGTGGTTGTTGCAGTTGCCTCAACCGGCAATTGCGGTTCTCCGGACCCGTCATCGTATTCGCAGATAGCGAGGTTCACAAGGGCTCCAACGGCATTGGCATTCACGGTTACGGTTATTGTGATTATTCCGCTTGCACCGACGGCCAAGGTTCCGATGTTCCATGTATTGTTGGCCGGAGCTGGAGCGGGTATGGCGCTCTGGTACGCAACGCCAGCTGGGTATGTTTCATTGATCCAGACGTTGTATGCATCTGCGGTTCCGTTGTTCCAGTAGTAGATAGAATAGGTGATTGCTTCACCTGAATTGGCATACTGCGGTGCAGTCTTGACCATTGTTATCAGCGGGTCGTCAATGTGAGTCAGGGCGGTCGCAACCAGCCGTGGCCGGGCGATATCCACTCCGCTCTCATAATCAAGTGTCGCGGAGTTGAGGAGCCATCCCGAAGCGGTTGTGCTCACGAGCACAGTGATGTTTATGTAGTGCCAGATACCGTCTGCCGGTACGGTGGCAAAGTACCACTGGTTGTCTGTCGGGAATATCGGTGCTGGCACGGAGCTCAGGAAGCTGACTCCGGCTGGGTATGACTCGGTAATTGTTACATCATATGCTGCATCTGTTCCGACATTCCGGTATCTCAGAGAGTAGGTTACCGTCTGACCGGTGTTGGCCGTCGCCGGCGCAGTCTTCTCGAACTGCATCTGCGGCAGAGTGACGTTGGTTATCGCATATATGGTCACCGGGTCCATGGCCATTCCTGCCTCATTATAATATGTGGCAATGGCCGTGTTAATTAGGGTGCCGGTTGCATCGGTGTTCACCTGGACCGTTATCGTAACTGACCAGGATGCGCCCGGATTAAGGGTGCCAATGTCCCAGAGGTTGGTGGTAAGCGGGCGCGGCGCGATGGTTGCGGTGATGTATGTGACACCGGCCGGGTAAATTTCCTCGACGACGACATTGTAAGCAGGGGCATCTCCGTTGTTGGTGAGTGTGACTGTGTAAGTTATGATTTCACCAGGGTTGGCTTCTGCGGGAGCGGTCTTGACAATGGCTAGGTCCGGTGAAATTATGTCAGTCGAGGCTGTATCCCATTCAACGGGCAGAATTGTTCCTACCTCATTCTCATAGGTCACGGTTGCGTTGTTCACCAGTGTTCCTGTGGCAAGCAATGAGATGTGGACGGTTATGTCAACCGACCATGAATCGCCAGGTGCCAGGGCGGGAATGAACCATACATTGTCGAATAGGAGATATGGTGCGATTGTGGCGGAAACGAAAGTTACGTTGGCCGGGTAATATTCCCTAACGATCACATCGATAGCCCAGGCGGTTCCGACATTTTCAACCCATAACGTGTAAGTTATGTTCTGGCCCGGGTTGGCTGTCGCTGGTGCGGTCTTGTAGATTACCAGGAGCGGATTCACGATGCTGGTGTTCCACCATGCTGTGTCGGCGGGTTTGGCCTGGCCGGCTGCGTCTCTGTAGGTTACAGTGACCCGGTTCGCGATTCCAACGGTTGCGGACATGGAAACATTTACTGTCACCCATATCACATATGTGGCGTTCGGTGCCAGGGTTCCGATGTACCAGACATTGTTGCCTGTTGTCGGGTAAGGTGTTGCGTCGAAGAAAGCGGTCAACGCGGGGTATGTTTCAGTGACTGTGACGTTGTAGGCGGTTGCCGGACCGATGTTGCTGACGGTAATTGAATATGTTATCTGGCTGCCCGGGTTTGTCTGTATCGGGCCGGTCTTTGTTATGACCACGTAGGGATCGTTGACAAGAGTCTCGACTGTGTCATTCACATCGGGCCATGGCTGGCCTTCGGTGTTCTCATATCCGACGGTAACTGTGTTGACCAGGATTCCGACTGCGGATACCTGCACGAGCACGTTCACGGTTATCACGACAGTCGCACCTGCGGCAATCGTAGCAAAGAACCAGGTGGCGTTGCCCGAACCGATTACAGGGGCCGGAACCGCGCTGACGAAGGTCACGCCGGCCGGGTAGGTATCATTGACCCAGACATTCTCTGCGGCTGCGTCTCCGAGGTTCTCGATGGTTATGGTGTAAGTTATCGTTTGACCGGTGTTTGCCATGGCCGGACCGTCCTTTGCGACGGTCAGGAAAGGCCCTGTAACGCCAGTGAAGTGGTTGTCGCTGACCCTGAGCTGCTGAACGTTTGCAGCGTTCCGATAATCTGCATATGCCCAGTTCTCGATTACAACCGCGCCGGTGAGAACGCGGACCGTGACATTTATCCAGCCGCCTTCGCCGGGTGACAGGGTGCCGACATTCCAGATGTTATTGCCGATGCTCGGAGCCGGAACTGCGCTGACGAAGGTCACGAACGGATCGTAATCTTCTGAGATTATGACGTTGTAAGCAGTGCCGTCACCGATATTGACGTAATAGATTGTATATGTAATCAGGGAACCGATGTTTGCAGTCGCCGGACCTGTCTTGTCGATTGTCAGCAGCGGATCGCCGACTGCGGTTTCAGCCGTGGCATTGACCTGTGGCTGTTCTATACCGGCTGCATTTGAGTATTCCAATGTGGCGCGGTTGATGACAGATGTGCCGGCTGTGAACAGGATTCTGACTGTAATGTTTATTGAGACAGACATGCCAGCCGGAACATTTCCTATGTTCCAGATATTGTCCCCGGCTCCGGAGTTGGTCGGGACCGGTATGGCACTCATGAAGGTTACATCGGCGGGGTAGGTTTCCGTGATGGTGACATTGTAAGCCACATCATTTCCGATGTTCGTGTAAGTGAGCGTGTATGTGATGAAGTCTCCCCGGTTTGCGCTGGACGGTGCAGTCTTCTCGAGGGTCATGAGCGGGTTGATTACCTGTGTCGGGGCGCCTGCCTGGACATCGGGCATTTCATGGCCGAACTGGGTTGTGTATTCCAGGACTGCGGTGTTGTTCACCCATCCGGATGTTGCGGTGACCTGAACTGTGATGGTTATGACGAAGCTGGCACCGGGTGCGACAGTGACAATCCACCAGACATTTGTTCCGACGCTCGGTGCCGGAACCGCGCTCACGAAGTCCACTCCTGGGTGGTACGTTTCAGTTATTACCAGGTTGTGGGCGGTTGCTGTGCCTGTGTTTGTGTAAGTCAGCGTGTAGGTGATGTTCTCGCCCGTGTTGGCTGTCGCCGGGGCGGTCTTCACAAGGGTCATCATGGGGTACACGATGTCGGTGGTCCACTGGGCAACTTCATCCGGGAATGTAACGGCTGCGGAATTCTCGTATGTGAGGGTGGCCCAGTTGGTTATTGAGGCCGGGGCTGTAGGCTCGATGCGGACGGTAACTATGATTGATGCGCCGGTGCCCGGAGCAACTGTTCCTATGAACCAGCTTGTTCCGACAGTCGGGCTTGGGACCGCTCCGATTAGGGTCACACCTGCAGGAAGCACATCAATTACCCAGACATTCTCGGCAGGTGCGCTTCCGTTGTTGAAGTAGGTTATCGTGTACGTTATGGTCTGCCAGTATGTCGCGGAAGCCGGTCCGGTCTTCGTGACTGACATGTTCGGGGCCTGTATCACGGTGGTGGCCTGGTCAGCCAGAGGTGTCAGCGAGATTCCCGCTGCATTCTCCCATGTGGCTGCGACGTTGTTGACAAGGTTCCATGTGACGGTCGGATCAATTTCAACGGTTATCTCGATTATAACTGTACCATCGGGGGCTATGAATGGGATGGACCAGACATTGTTGCCAAATGTCGGCATGGGCAGGGCAGATACAAAAGACACACCCAGCGGGTATGCTTCAGTAACAATCACATTGTAGGCGAAATCATTGCCTGAATTGTGGATAGTTATCATGTAGGTGATTGTCTGGCCGGCCACGGCAGTCGCCGGGGCGGTCTTGTCGAGGGTGAGGACCGGGTTGCGGATGATTGTGGTCGCAGAAGCCGGCACGTCAGCCATCTGTCTGAACCCGTTCTGGAATTCGAGATTCGCATTGTTGACCAGGGTTCCGGATGCTGCGGTCACCTGAACAGTTATGGCAATTGAACCGCTGGTTCCGATCGGCAGGGTGCCGAGGTTCCAGACATTGGTGCCGCTGGTCGGGGCAGGTACTGCGCTGATGAATGTGATGCCTACGGGGTAGGTTTCGTTAATCCAGACATTGTATGCAGAATCTGTGCCACCGACAGAGTAGTTGAGGTAATAAGTGATGAACTCGCCGGTGTTCGCGTATGCCGGCGCCCACTTCGAGAGAGAGGCGGTCGGGTCGATAACCAGAGTATCCCACGTTGCTTCTACCGGGGGCCATGGCGTGTTGACTGTGTTCGTGTAATCTGCGACAGCGAGGTTGTGAAGGATTCCGGCTGCATTGTTATTGACTCTGACAGTTATGGTAATCGTTACCTGGTTTGCAATACCGATTGCGACAAGCCCGATGTTCCAGATGTTATCGCCTGCGCCTGGGTTGCTTGGAACCGGGTTTGAACTGACGAAGGTCACGCCTGCAGGATAAGTCTCAGTAACTACAACATTGGCTGCTGTGTCGGTGCCGAGGTTTGTTACTGTAATTGTGTAGGTAATCTCCTCGCCGGTGTTGGCTGTCGCCGGGCCGGTCTTCTCGATCTCAAGCAGCGGGCCCGCGACAAGGGTGGTTGCCTCGGCCCAGTCCTGGTAATTCGCCACAGATGCGTCCTGGTACTCGACCGTTACGTTGTTGACAAGCAATGTGGCTCCGAGGTTCACGGATACCTGGATGGTTATTGTTCCGGAGGCCCCCGCAACAAGGTTGCCGATGTTCCAGATGTTGTCGCCTGCACCAGGGTTGGAGGGGGCGGGTATCGCACTTATGAACGTGATGCCGGCCGGGTAGGTTTCCGTAATGACAACATTGAAGGCTGTTCCCGAGCCCATGTTGATGTAGTTAATTGTGTAAGTGATAATCTCGCCTTCATTGGCTGTTGCCGGGGCGGTCTTTGTGATGTCCATGTACGGGCCCGATACAACTGTGTTCCAGGTTCCGGTCACCGGGGTCATGTCCCTGAAGCCGTTCCGGTATTCTGCGACGGCTGTGTTTATGTATGTGCCGTCAGCGGTTCCGGGTATCTGGACCGTGATTGTGAATGACACGCTTCCAGAGGCTGCAATGCTGGCAAAGTACCAGATATTGTCGCCGGTGCCCAAGTTCCACGGTGCAATGGACGAGGAAACATAAGTGAATCCGGCCGGGTATGTGTCGGTTACCCAGACATTCAGTGCCGGCGAGGTTCCGGTGTTCTGAACCGTTATTGTGTAAGTTATCTGCTGGCCGGGGACAGCTGTCGCGGGGCCTGTCTTGGTAACTGTCAGGAGCGGGTCGATTATTAATGTGTCAAGGGTGGCCTCGGTAACCGGAATCTCGATACCGCCAACGTTCTCGCCGGTCACATCGGCAAAGTTATGCAGAATGCCAGTGGCGCCGGGCAGGACTGAAACGGTGATGGCGATGCTTCCGACTGCGCCGGGACTGATTGTGCCGATGAACCAGACATTGGTACCGCTGGTCGGCGGCGGAACTGCGCTGATGAAGGTGACGCCTGCCGGGTAGGTTTCGGTTATCGTAACGTCATAAGCAGTATCGCTTCCGATGTTCGTGTAATTCAGCCAGTAGGTGAATGTCTGTCCGGTGTTGGCCTGAGCCGGGCCTTCCTTTTCAAGGGTGACCTGGCAGTTTACGATGTCCATCGGCGGAGAGGTCGTGTTCACCGGTGAAACCGGGCCGACAGTGTTGTTGTATTCAGCTTCGACGAAATTCACGAGGGTCCCTGTTGCGGTGAGGTTTATCTGAACTGTTATCTCTATCATTCCGGATGCGCCTGCTGCCAGGTCGCCGATGAACCAAACATTGTTGCCGCTGGTCGGCGCCGGGATTGCCGATATGAAAGTAACTCCGGCCGGGTATGTTTCGGTGATTGTAACATCATAAGCCCAGTCAGTTCCGACATTATCGTATGTTATCGTGTAAGTGATAATCTGGCCGGGTGCTGCTTCCGTGGGTCCGTCCTTGACAATCTGAATTAGAGGGTTGCGTATCTGAGTTGGTGCAGAGTCGGTTATGTCAGGCATCTGCATGAATCCGTTGGAATGCTCGAGCACCGCGGTGTTCACCAGGGTGCCGACAGTGGCGGTAACCAGAACGGTGATTGTGATTATGCCTGAAGAGCCCGGAGCCAGGTTGCCGAGGAACCAGACATTGGTTCCGGTGGTCGGGGCAGGGACCGCACTAACAAAGGTTATGCCAACCGGATATGTCTCGTTGATGTAGACATTTGTGGCATTGTCTGTTCCGAAGACCTGCCAGGCAATCGTGTAGGTTATGGTCTCGCCTGTATTGGCAAATGCCGGTGCGGTCTTGTCCATGAGAACGATCGGGCCGACTATGACGGTTGTTGCTGAATCCGATTCCTGGGGCAGGACGGTTCCTGCAGCGTTCTCGTAATCCAGTGTGACGGAGTTGGTCAATAAAGTGCCCAGCGGGGCGATATCCGAAACCAATACAGTTATGTTTATCCAGACGGTTGTTCCGGCGGCCAGCGAGGCAATGTACCACACATTGTTTCCCATGTCCGCGACCGGGTCGGAACTTACAATTGTTAGCCAGGCAGGGTATGTT
>JAQVMG010000057.1 GCA_028703755.1 Thermoplasmata archaeon
TCCGTGATACCATCAACCCACCCCATGACGCGGACCGGATAATAATTTTGCCCTGAAAACCTAATGAAGACAGGTGAAAAGTGGACACAATTTTCCACCCGTTTTAAATAGTCTAAGCATTTTATAGAGGGTTAGAAGAAGGTGCGCGGATGAATAACGGAATCGAACCGGCCATAATCGCAAAAGGTGTCGCAAAGACATATGAGAAAAAAGTCCAGGCCCTGAAAGGCATGGACCTGACAGTCAACAAGGGAGAGGTATTCACCATCCTGGGACCTAACGGAGCCGGAAAAACCACGTTCCTCAGGATTCTGTGCACCCAGCTCATGCCGACAGCCGGGGAGGCGCATATACTGGGCGACAGCGTCATCAATGACCCTGAAGCGGTCCGGAAGAACATCGCCATGGTTCCCCAGGACGCAATGGCCTACGCCAATTTCACGCCCTGGGATTACGCGTATTATTTCTGCCTGCTGAGGGGTATGGACAAGGCCACATCCAAGGCAAAGGCCGAGGAAGCGATTAAAGCGATGCTGATGTGGGACAAGAAAGACACGCCCTGCCAGTCCATGTCCGGAGGCGAGAAGAGGCGGGCACTCATCGCTGCCACACTCGCAAGCGATGCACCGGTGATGATGCTGGACGAGCCCACGAGCGGCCTGGACGCGATAGGCCGCAGAAATGTCTGGTCAGCACTTAGGGACCGTGCGGCGCAGGGTAAGACAATCATCCTGACCACGCACATGATGGACGAGGCGGAAATGGTTTCGGACAGATTGGCAATAATGAGCAAAGGTCAACTCATCACCATCGGCACCACCGCGGAGATCAAGAAAAAGGTCCCGTTCAGATACAGAGTCATCGTCCCCGAAGAGGAAATTGACAAGTCAAAGTTCTCCGAAATAACCAAGATCGGCGACAGGCTG
The DNA here is from genome assembly GCA_028703755.1 of Thermoplasmata archaeon. Classification (GTDB taxonomy): domain Archaea; phylum Thermoplasmatota; class Thermoplasmata; order SG8-5; family SG8-5; genus UBA147. The sequence goes on from JAQVMG010000057.1 coordinate 927, forward strand.
GTCATTTACCTGAAGACGGACGAGGAAGCGATAGAGCTGGTCAGGGACATGATAAAGAAAGGCGTCCAGGCGGAGGCCGCGCCGGTGACCCTGGAGGATGCTTTCGTTAGGCTTGCAGGGGAGGTGCTGGAATGAACGTAGCAAAAATGATACGGGACACCTGGATTATTGCATACATGAAGTCTGTTCCGGACATAAAACGCCAGCCGCTTATGATACTGATACTGGTAGGTCTTTCGGCCATCCCGCTGTTCTTCATCGGGCTGTTCGGCGGGGACGACCCGGCAATTTTCCAAACAGGGCTTGTCGGGGTGATAGTATCCAGCATCGGGTTCATAGCCATAACCGCCTCGATACAGGACCTTAGATTCGACAGATATGTCAAGCTGAGGGAAATGGTGGTCGCGATGCCGGTGCACCCGCTGTCGTACTCCATGGGTCTGACGCTGGGATTCCTGATTTTCGCTTTCCCCGGATTCATAGCGTTCATCATCTACGGTGTCTACCTGGGTCTCTTCGGAATCGTTTCGATACTCATGACCTTCGCGTCCATGATACTGTGCTGGCTGGCGCTCGCGGCGATTGGGTTCACGATTGCCACATACATGCAGAAAACAAGCCCGAACACGCTGGGCATAGTGGCCAACATAATGAGCTTCGGGTTCGTGTTCCTTCCGCCGGTGTATTACTCGGAATCCATGCTGACCAACCTCGGAGGAATGGACCTCTCCTGGATTGCATACCTTTTCCCGACCTCAAACGCTGCCGCGATAATCAGGTATTCCACAGGTCTCACAGAGTGGGATTCCGTGGCATTCATGCTGCATTGGCTGGTGCTTGCTCTAACGGTTGTGATCTTCTCGGCGCTGGTGGTTAAGAAATCGCGATGGAGAGAAAATTAACCTTCACAAGCGGCATCCATCGGAACAGGGGCTTTCAAAGCTCATTGCCTCTCAATCTGGCGGATGAGTGCGAACAGCCCTTTCAGTATCTCTTTCGGAGATGGAGGATTGCCGGGAATTTTCATATCCACCGGGATGACCTTGTCCACACCGCCCAGAACAGCGTATGAGTTCTTGAAAATCCCGCCGTCGCAGGCATCGTCGCCAAGCGCGATGACCAACTTTGGCTCAGGTGTCGCGTCATACGTTTTTCTGAGGGCGAGTGCCATGTTCCGCGTCACCGGTCCGGTCACTATCAGCGCATCCGAATGCCTGGGAGAGGCTACAAATGAAATTCCGAACCTTTCGATATCGTAGTACGGCGTAGTCAGATTCACCAGTTCTATCTCGGGGGAGTTGTCACTGCCAGTATCAACTTCGCGGATGGCCAGACTTCCGCCGAAGACCTTATCTATCTTATTTTTGAGGGCGATTCCCAGTTCTTCCAGCTCGGCATCTTCGAATGAGAAATTCTCGGTGATTTTCGGTTTCATGATATTGTCAAACATTCCAACCATATGTTCACCTCACAGGTCCGTCCCGGCATAGGACAGGTTCATGCTCTTGTTGATAAGCGGAAAATCGGGCACAATGTTGTTCAAAACTGCAAATTCTATCGCTATCCAGTTACAGAACGATGCTGTCCGCACCTTATACCTCTCAATCTTCCCATTTCTGATATCGACCCAATGGACATTCTGGCCCCTGGATGATTCCACTGCGGAAAGGGCGGAACCGTCCTTCACCTTTGATTCCGCAAGTATCGGCCCTACCGGCATTTCACCGATTGCCCGTTCTATCAGTTCAACTGAGTTTTTAATGACATCGGCTTTGATGTTGAACCTGCACAGAACATCCCCGCCATCCAGAATTTTAATTCTGGGAATCAGTTTTGAGTAAAGGCCGTACGGATGGTCGATGCGCACATCCGTCGGAACGCCTGAAGCACGGGCGATCGGGCCGGTGAGGTTCAGTGGCGCAACCAATTCGCTTCTGACGACGCCGGTTGTATCAAAACGGTCAATGACTGAGGGCTGTGCCAATAAACTCCGAACCGCGTCTTCATATCGTTCGGAGAACGATTTCAGATATTGCGTGAGTTCCGTAAGTTTTTCCGCTGAGACGTCTTTTCTGATTCCGCCAATGACAAAAGCCCCTTTGTAAAACCGCGAGCCGCTGAGATTGTCATTCCATCGGAGGATTTCCTCCCTCAGATTGAAAAACGGACAGGCGCCGACCGGGTATGCGACATCTATCGACATGCCGGCCATATCCCCCAACAGTGAATATATGCGCTCCATTTCAGCAAAAATCAGGCGCAGATGTTCCGCTCTGGGGGGCACAAGCATACCCGAGATTCTCTCGACCGCGGTGCAATATGCCCAGGTGTTGGCTGCGGTTTCGTCGCCGGACACGGCCTCGGCCAGGGCTGCTGCCTGCTCAGGAGTTTTGCCTTCCGCCAGTTTCTCGATTCCGCGGTGTTTCCAGAACATCCGCACTTCCAGATTGTAGATGGACTCGCCTATGACGCTGAAGCGGAAATGCCCCGGTTCAATGATGCCGGCATGGACCGGCCCAACTGGGATTTGATAAACGCCCTCTCCGTGCACTTTTTTAAACTGATATTCCTCATCCGGGGGAACTGGCTGGATGGTTTCAACCGGCCGGTTGCGGAATGTTTTTCGCAGCGGATGAAATTCCTTTGGATAATTCTCATGGAGGAAGAGCCGTCTGTTGTCTTTGGCATTTATGAATTCAATGCCAAAACCGTCGCGGATTTCCCGCTCATATAGGCAGGCGGTCGGAAACGGCAGGCCGATTGATATTACATTTTCAGTGGAAAGTTCCAGTTTCAGAATTAGGAAACCGGCATAACCGGTCCTCTCGAATACATACGTCAGTGTCGGCTTGGAATCAGGCACGGCACTTTCCGATGCAAATATGCATACCATGGTAAATGATTCATCATAAATTTTCGAGATGACTTTCTCAAACTCACTGCTTTGGATAGAGATAATTGTATCGTGACTCTGGCTCACGGAAAACCTTTCTTCCGGAAGACTGAAGAGCCTGTGACACCAGGGCATCAGTCCGTTCACATAGACCACCCCAATTGCTCCAACATGTGCTGCATGATCTCGGATATTTTATCGGGGAAGAACAGACCCAGCAGCAGTACGATGACAAAGAGTATGACCACCGGCAGTCTCATGCTGAAGGGAATTTTGCGCTTCGCCGGCAAATCATCCCCAGGAGATATTATCCTGAGCAGGAATATGACAAATGCGGATGCAACAATGGCGAACAGCAGGACAACCAGGAATAATAACGGGATGGAACGCAGGCCTAACTGTGAGAGTATCATTATTTTCGGTACAAAAAACGGCAGGAACGGCGTGCCGATGATTGCCAAACCGCCCATGATTAGGCCTACGGCAGCAAGGGGTTGGAGAAGAAAGAGGCTGTGAATGGAATCCGCCCTGTCAGAGTGGTACTGCCAATGGATTATTCCCGCAGATAGAAACATTAGTGCCTTGACCAGGCCATGCGCGCCAAGAAGGAATAAAGCCCAGAATAGTGCTGTTTCTGTTCCCAAACCTATCGCGAGCACCAGTAAGCCCATACCTTCCACACTTGAAAATGCTATGAGTTTCTTGAGATTGGTTCTGGTTACCATGCTGAAAGCGGCGATTCCTATCGTGATTATTCCGAAGGCGATTAGCAGTGCCGATGCGAAATCATGTGTCTCAGGATTCGGTCTGGTCAGCGAAAACAGCCGAATGATTGCGTAGATTCCGACGCTGATGACGCTGCTGGAAAGTATGGCGCTGACATTGGACGGGGCTTTTGAATGTGCTGCCGGGAGCCATATGTGAAAAGGCACAAGGCCTGATTTGGCTGCAAATCCGATGAACAGGAGAACGAAACTGACGATGAACAATTCCGGAGGGAAATCTTCCGCATATTGCATGAGGAGGTCCCATCTCAAAGTCGCTTCACCGTAGCCGTACTTTGTCAGTGAGAACAGTAATATCATGCCAATGAATGAAAACACCATTGCAATCGAGGTGATGAAAATGTATTTCATGGCCGCTATGATGTTCTCTTTGGCATTCAGAACGACAATCAGAAGTGCTGAGAGAATGGTTGTCAGTTCGGCGAATATCCACAGCAACGCGAGGTTGTTGGAGGAGAAGGCCAGTATCAGAGAAAGCAGCAGCCCGTTGAAGGCAATGTAGAAGAACCGAACGTTCTTGGGATTCAGTTCGCCGGTGTTTATCAGACTTTCATTGTAGCCTTTTGCGAAAACCGTGGCAAGCCAGAAAATTATTCCGGAAATGAATATCATATATGCGCTCAGGGAATCGATGAATAGGTTGCTGTCCCAAAGGTAAGCAGTTGCGGTGTCTGTATAGAGCAGGTACCCGGCGAGGAGAGCAATGATCAGCGTATGCAACTGGGTGATAACGTTCATGATCAGATTTGAACGGGGCAGCGAGACCAAAAATATTGCGGCAAGGCTGGCAAGAATGAAGTATGAAATCATTTGGAGGCATCCTCCTCTTTGAACCATTGCCGCAGAGATTTCAGGTGGACGTGGAATTCCTCGACTGAGGCGTTCATTCCGAAGGACATTATGGCGGTTATCATCACAACCATGAGAATGTCCATGATTACGAACATCTCAATCAAAAACGGAAGCTCGATGAGGAAAATGCCGAACAGGACCACACCGTTCTCCATTGTGAGATAACCAATCACTTTGGTGATCACTCTCTTTCTGCTGTAGCAGACAATCAGCCCCATGAATGTCATGGATATTCCGATGACTGAGCCCAGTATGAATATTTCAGTTACAGGCAGGATGCGCAGCAGAGGCGCGAAAACCGCATAGATGATTACTATGATGGCTGTACTCAGTATAACAGCCGCTACAGGTTTAATGTACCGGAATTCAGCATCCCGCTTTATGCTGATTTTCTGTTGCACTCTCCCAAGGAAAAACGGAATGAGGATAACCTTGCTGATGACTGTGAGCACGACAGTGAAGAGGAGCTCAATCTTCCTCTCCTGAACATACAGCACAACTGCGATGAATGCCAGCAACAGGGACTGAAGAGCATAGCTTCTGAACAGCGACAGTACATTTTTCCTTGTGAGGAGAAGCAGCGCAGATATGACTATCAGCACCAGCAATGCTTTCAATGCGCCTTCCAACAGAGAGTCGCTGATCATGGGAGGAACACCTCCAGAATCACAGTGAGAAATGCCAGGACCGAGGCGATTATCAGTAAATTGGGAAGCCTGAACAGACGCATCTTGGCGAGGGATGACTCAAAAAGACCGATGACCAGTGCCAGCAAAATGCATTTCACCAGAAATAGCACCAGGGATCCAGCTATCGCGGGTATCGTAAAAGAGGTTGTGTTTCCCCAGGGGAAGAATATGTTAATCAGCACGCTCATTAGCAGAAGTTGTTTGACCGCAGCGGACATTTCCATGAGTGCCAGATTCCTTCCGGACTGCTCCAGTATCATTGCCTCATGGACCATGGTCAGTTCGAGGTGCGTCTCGGGATTGTCCAACGGAATGCGCGCTGTCTCTGCGATGAGGATGATGAACAGAGATATTGCCAGCAGCATCAGCGACGGGTTGAAGGCCATCAGCGGCGACTCGGAGAGTGTGATGAAAATGTCAAACAGGTTGGTCGCCTGGTAAACAAAAGCCAGTGCCGCGAAGACAAGTATCATCGCCGGTTCGGTCAGCGAAGAAAGTGACATCTCCCTGGAACTGCCCATGCCGCCGAATGTGCTTCCCGCATCCAAACCTGCTAGGGCCATGAAGAAACGGGCCAGTGCAAAAATGTACAGGAACAGTATCACATTGCCGAACCAGCTTTGAGGTCCGGGAATGAACACCAGCGGGACAAACAGCGCTGCGACCAGCATGCAGATTATGTTGACATAGGGAGTAATCCGCATTATCCACGAGGAATTTGAGGAATATATCACCTCTTTTTTGAATAATTTCATGAGGTTGCGGTATGTCTGGAACACGGACGGGCCCTTTCTTCCCTGCGCCGATGCCTTGACAATTTTTATCAGTGAGATGAAAAGGGGAGCCAAAACAATGACAAGGCCGAGATTCATCAGGCAATAGAGGATGAATTCAACGCTCATACTATCACCCCGACAAGAAGTATCAGTCCCAAAATGGCCAGGAATTCATAAAAGATGAAAGGGTCAAGCGTGACCTCGTTCTGCTGGCTGTACAGCCACCTGGAAATTCGCTGCACCGTCCTTGCGATGGGTAGATACACGTAATCCTCGAAGAACCGGACCATGCGAATTTCAACTTTCCCTTCCCTGAACACGGTCTCCTGAATGTCCATGAAATACCGCTTGTTTATCTTCTGGGGCTGGTAGATGAACGAAAAAATATTGATTATCGGCTGGGAGAAACCCGATGCAGTATACTCCATTTTGGAATTCTGAGAATTGATTCCGCAGCCCCAGGTCTCGCTGACGCGGGGCTTTCTGGAATCGGTTAAGCGGAATCCGATGACAATCATCAGCAACAGCACAGCGCCGACAGAAACAGCCGGCAGCATATCTGGGAGTGGGAAGGAATAGCCAATCCGGGGGCCAATCCAGGAAAATATCTGGAATGAGAATACACCCAAACCGATGCAGAGAGCGGCCAGCAGGGACGGTCCGGCGACCATCGACCAAGACGCTTCCTTTGCCTGGGCAGCATGCTCGGAACGGGGAGCAGCCAGGAAGACAGTGCCGAACGCCTTCACAAAACAGGCTGCAGCGAGTGCGCTTGTCAAAGCCAGTACAGTCAAACATACCAGCATTATCAACTGAACGATCGGGTCGGGGATGAGGCTGGATTGGAACAGTGAATGAAACAGCAGGAACTCGCTCACGAATCCATTGAACGGAGGCAAGGCGGAAATGGACACAGCACCGATGAAAAATAGAACAGCAGTTTTGGGCATGCGTTTTACAAGTCCGCCCATCTCCTCGATGTTGCGGGTTCTTGTTTCAGAGATGACTGAACCAGCAGTGAGGAACAACAGGCTTTTGAAAAGACCGTGGTTTAGCGTATGGAACAGGGCGGCGACAAGGCTTATCATCGCCAGCGCAGTGAGACCATAGGATGTGAAGATTACACACATTCCTATGCCCATCAGGATTATTCCCACATTCTCGATGCTGTGATATGCCAGCAGCCGTTTCAGGTCATGCTCTTTCAGCGCATAAATCACACCCAAAAATGCGGAAACAGTACCTGCAATCAGGATCAGTATCCCCCACCAGAGATATGTAGCAGGGAATATGTACAGCAGAAATCGGATCAGCCCATACAGCGCGACCTTAATCATCAGCCCAGACATCAGCGCGGAAATGTTCGAAGGTGCTGCCGGGTGCGCGTAAGGCAACCACTTATGGAACGGTATGATTCCGGCCTTTATGCCGAATCCGATGAATAGGGATATGAAGGCCATTGAAAGCAGTCCGGACGACATCTCCGAAGCGCGTGCAAGCTCAAAGGAGCCGGTTTCGTTGTAAAGAATGACGAATGCGCATATCAGGAAGACCGTGCTGAGCTGGGTCATGATGAAGTAGAATAGACCCGCTTTCCTGGTCTCCGCCTTTTCAAACTCAAAGCAGACGAGGAAGAAGGAAGAAACCGACATCAGTTCCCAGAATATCAGAAACGAAATCATATTCCTTGATGCGACAACGTACACCATCGACAGAACGAACAGGTTCATCAGAAAGATGTGAATGTTCTTTCTCCTGGTCTGTGGATAATGGTCAAGGTAATGGAATGAATATACTGTGACCGCAGCCGCGATTATTGAAACGGCCAGGATGAAGAATGCTGCAAGCCTGTCAATCAGGAAATCCATGCCCATCATCGGAAATATCTGGTTGAAATTGAATTCGAGAGCGGTTCCTGAATATACTATCGACGAGGATATGAGGATGAGGATTGCGTTAGCTAGCAGCGCTACCGATAAACTCACGCCGCGCACAATTTTGCTTTTTTTTGTAAGGAATAGCAGGGTGTACAATGCTGCAAGCAACAGCAGGAAAGTGGCCAGAATGAATAACATATCAAGTGTGATGTTTATCATTTATTGCACCTTGCTAACCCGTGATGTGAATCTTTTGTTCATCACTATTTTTTCCGATCGAATTTCGGTTGCCTTTTGCCAAGCGCTCAATCGGCACTTCATTCGGACACATTGTATCGCCATTGCGGGATGCTTATTTTCGTATAATTTAGTTGTAACCGCGGATTGCGCATTTGCAACTTCTCATAGTGTTCCAGAATTTTCTCCTGAGATTTCGCATCTTGCGGTTCTGTCTCCTGCTCTTTCTCCTGGCTGTCTTTGAAGCGGTTTTTGCTACCTCGGGTTTATACAGCAAACCCAGACCGGCTGCAATGAAGCAGAGGACGGCGGCAGGGATGAAAGCGTACATGAAACTCATACCGGCATCCTGGACCCATCCCGCAAGGAAGGGGCCGGCAATGCCGCCTATACCGTATGCGATGAACACATACCCGTAATTGATTCCGACCGTATCGGAGCCGAATGAGTCCGCTGTCGCTGCCGGGAACAGCGCGAAGTTTCCTCCGAAGTTGAAGCCGATGAGGGCTGCAACGATGTAGAACATGTACTCATTGGAAGTCGTGTAGAAGAAGGCTGCCATCATGATTCCCTGGAAGGCGAACTTGGCTATCAGGGCGTTCTTGCGTCCAATTTTATCTGATGCTAGCCCCCAGGC
>JAQVMG010000004.1 GCA_028703755.1 Thermoplasmata archaeon
TACCGCGCCTAACTCGATGCAGAACCCTGCACCCCTGGAGCCTTTCTTCTCGGGAACAGGGGACCCATCTTCAATCGCAAAAAAACCTGTCACATGGCCGGGGCAGAAAGCCTTCATTGCATCGCCTCCAGGGCAAGGTCGAAGATTTGCTCTGCCAGCGCGTTTTTGCGGCCTTTGAATTGGGCGGATTTCTTGCCCGGCCTGAGGATCATGCTCTCGGTTGCATCAGTCTGCACATTCTCCAGCAGGTTGGCTATTATCATGTCCAGACCATGCTGTTCCATCCTGTCGCGGGCCCTTTTCTCCAACTCCTTCTGGGAAATGCCTGTTTCCGCCTTGAACCCGACAAGTATCCGGCCCTTCTTTCGGAGCAGGCCAAGTATCTTCGGTGCGGGCTCAAGTTCGATGGTTTTCGCCTTGGCCGAGGAAATTTTTCCCCGACCCTGTTTCAGAGTGAAATCCGATATTGCCGCAGGCACGATGATGATATCCGCACTGGCCTTGGGAGCCATTTTCTCCAGGTCCGTGACTGAACCGAATCTTCTGGCTGTCACATAATTCGGGGTTTTCATGCCCTCCCCGACCCACAGTTCGACGTCTGCGCCTCTGCGGTACGCCTCCCAGGCAAGGGCAAGCCCGGTCTTTCCCGACGATGCGTTGGAAATGAATCTTACGTCGTCTATCGGTTCCCTTGTCGAACCTGCGATTATGAGAATTTTTTTGCCGGCCAGGTCCTTCGGGCCGGCTGCGCGGCAGACCTCCGCTACGATATCGTCCTGAGAGGCCATCTTGGCCTTGTTCTCCTCCAGTCTCGGCCCGATGAAACCCACGCCCAGCTTCTTCAGCTTCTCAACATTCTCCAGAACAATTCTGTGCTTGAACATCGAGCCGTGCATCGCAGGCACAATCAGTATGGGCATTCCCGAGCCCAGGGCGCATGTAGCCATTGTTGTCACAGCAGTATCGTCAATGCCGCAAGCGATTTTTGAAATGGTGTTTGCCGTGGCAGGGGCAATCAGAAGGACATCCGCCCTTGAGCCGGATTCGCCGCACAGCTCAACATGCTTCACAGAACCGTCAAGTTCAATGATGGGCACATTTCCCGTGGCAAAATGAACTGAATCGGGATGGACGATTCTGACCGCGGATTTTGTCATCACGGGGATGACCTCCGCGCCCAGCCTGGCCAACTCCCTGGCCAGTTTGACGCATTCCACGGCAGCGATCGAGCCGGTGATGCCCAGAACTATGCGTTTGCCTCTGAGGGCGTTGCCCGCGCTTCCCCTTATGTCGTTGATTGGGTGCATTGATAAACGATAGATTGCAGCCCCTTTTTAAAGGTTACGAAGGATCATTGAGTTGCGGATAGGGAGAAAAGGAGGCCGCACCGGTTCAGAAGAACAGGCTCTGCTCCTTCAGAAGGCAGAATATCTTGGGCAACTGATTCATTTCCCTCAGCTCCCTGGAAAAACCCTCTTTCATGACCTTTGCCTGCTTCTCGCCGAGGCCGGCCCTCACCCTATAGCCGATACTCTCGCCCAGCGGCGTAGTGTATTCGCGTATGCCGAATACGCCAAACTCATCCGGGTGGTCATGCACATAGCTGCCTTTCTGCAGGCCGAAAACAGAAGCCGAGACGATGTCAATGTTTTTCCGGTTCTTTCTGAGAAATTCCATTGTCTCCATGAAGGAATCCTCGTCCTCACCCGGGAACCCGAACATCATGAAGACGATGTTCCTTATCCCGGCGGCGTGGCTCTCTTCCAGCACCATGCCTACAGTTTCCGCATCCGTGCCTTTCCGCATCGAATCAAGAATTCTCTGGTTGCCTGATTCAACGCCGAATGAAACTGCAGTCAGCCCGCTTTCCTTCAGTTTGGGAAACATGCCGAGAAGGTCCTCTGTCGGCCGGGTCTGGCACCACCATTTCACTTTGAGCGGTCGAAGCATCTCCGCAAGTTCCGAAAGGCGCTCAGCGGGGATGTTGTCGTCGATAAAGAACAGATTCCTCATCCCATTCTTAACAATTGCGCTCTCTATTTCTTCCACATTTATCTTTCTGTAAGGAACACTGCCATGGTGAGTGCAGAATGCGCAACCTCTGTGGCTGCATCCGTACGAGCTTCTGAGCGGGTAAATCATTTCCTTGGAAAGATAGTCGCTTGCAGGGTAATGGGAGTAATCCGGCGCGTAAATATCCGTGCATTTTTCTTTACCTGCCAGGTATTTCAGGAGTTCCGCCCCGTCCTTCAGTACTTCAACCTTTTCTTCGACGAATCCGACAGCCGCGGGACCGCCGGCCACGCACCTGATTCCCGCCTTATTCAGCTCCTCTATCAGCCTGAGACCGTAAAAAACCTGGCTGTTGTAAACCATGCTGACGCCGACCGCGTCGGTTTTTTCCCTCAGGATCATCTCAAGAAGTTCCTGAAACAGCTCCGGTTCTTCGCCCTCTGACAGCCTCAGGTTATTTTTCCGGTGGACCTTTTTCGCGCTGCTGGAGTATTTCTCCAGCATCTCGGAGTATGGGTTGATGCTCTCCCTGGCTTTCTCCAACCTCCGGTAAATGTCCGGGAACCTCAGCCTGTGGAACTTCGCGTTCAGGTCCAGGCATTTCACTTCGGTGTTGGAATTGGCAGAAATAAACGATGCCAGGTATGTTATGGAATGCGGCGGCACCGTCGGAGGGCAGAACGGGGGGTAGACGAGCAGTAATTTCATGGCAAGACCGGGATGGGGTTGGATTTTTAATTGTTATGGGCTTCGCCCTGTTCTTTTGCCCCTATTCCACAGCCCTTCGGTCTGTGGACACTGGCCGAGCATCATCGATGTTGTAACTTCATCGCGATGCTCGGCCGTGGAGAAAAATTTACGCCAGCGGGCTACGCCCTGTCTTTTGCCACGATTCCACAGTCCTGCGGGCCTGTGGACACTGTCCGAGCATCATCGATGTCGTAACTTCATCGCGATGCTCGGCCGTGGAGAAAAATTTACGCCAGCGGGCTTCGCCCTGGCGTAAATTTGATTCTCAGCACTCATAGGGTTCATCATCGCGTCACCGCTCATCTCCCAAGTGTCATCACGGAACGCTCCGCATAAGCCCCCTCCCGATAAAATATTATCCGCGCCAACATATACCCCGACCAAGGTGCATACATGTCAAAGAAGCCAACCAAGGACCTCGGCAAATGGAAATCCAAGATTCCGAAATCGGACCAGATCAAGGGCGTACCAATGCCGCCAATCCAGAAACCGGTCCCCAAGGGGAAAAAAATAATCTCGCTTCCTGAGCCGCCCAAGGCGCTGGGAAAAATCGACCTGAAAAAAGCAATCACCGCAAGGAAGTCGAGGCGCACGTTCACTGAAGATTCAATCTCTCAGGAGGACCTCTCCCTGCTGCTGTGGATGACCCAGGGCATAAGGGACCCGAGCAACCCCAACAGGATATACAGGAATGTGCCGTCAGCGGGAAACAGGCATGCGCTCGAGACCTATCTGGCGATATTCAGGGCCGACGGAATTCCGAAAGGGATCTACCGCTATCTGCCGATAGAGCATGCGCTTGTCCCGGTCTCAAAACCGGCAAAGCTGGAGCAAAGAATTTCCGCTGCCTGCCTCGGTCAGAAATTCATCGGCGAAGCTGCTGTCACATTCATCTGGTCTGTTCTGCGTTACCGCATGGAATGGCGTTACGGGCCCATTTCAATCAAGATACTTGCCCTTGATGCGGGTCACGTATGCCAGAATCTCTATCTCGGGTGCGAATCGATAGGGTGTGGCACATGTGCCATCGCGGCCTACGACCAGGATGCGATGGACCGGCTCCTTGGTCTGGACGGGGAGAAAGAGTTCACGATTTACATAGCCCCTGTCGGCAGGCCGAAGGAATGACGCCCGCCAGCCAAATTGATTTCAGTTATAAAATCGAGCGTACGCGTCGCCGTACTGTCGCAATTTACATAGATCCGGCAAGGGGCGTGCTGGTCCGGGCTCCGAAGCGGGTTAGGGATTCGGAGATCGAAGAATTCATTTTGAAGAAATCCCGGTGGATAACCGGGAAGCTGGCAGAGGTTCAGAAAAGAGCGGCCGATATCCCATGCCACACATATTCGGACGGAGATGTTTTCCATTACCTCGGAGACGGTTATGTCCTGAGAATATGCGAAGGAAAACGCGGGGCCAGCATCGTCGGCCGTGAAATTATGTTGTGCCTTAAACCGGGGGACCCTCCTGAAAGCCTCAGGCAAACTCTGAAGAAATGGTATTCCGACATGGCGAGAGAAAAATTTTCCGAACGCGTCACATATTATTCAAACGCCATCGGTGTGCAGCCGAACCGCATCGCTGTCCGCAACCAGGCCCGACGCTGGGGCAGCTGCTCCGGGAAAGGAAACGTCAACCTCAACCTGAAGCTGATAATGGCGCCGCCCGGAATCCTGGATTATGTCGTGGCCCACGAGCTGTGCCACCTGAGGCACCCGAACCACAGCCCCGAGTTCTGGAATCTTCTGGCCAAGACGGTTCCGGATTTTGCCGAACGCCGCAGATGGCTCAAGGAAAACGGCCATAAATTTGTTCTCTGAGTTCACTCATCGAGAATGTCCATCAAGGCCTTCACGGTACTCTCGTACTGCTCCCTGGTGATGGCTTTGGCCCGCAGCCTTGTCTGCACATCCCTCAGCTTGCCCATGTTGGCCACCGGGAGCTCGCATTCCGGGCAGCGGTAATAGTACGGCGGAAGCCACCGGCCGCAGTTTGGGCAGTCTATTCCGTGGGTTCCGCGCGAAGAGGCCGGTCTCTCAGGTTCCGGCGTCGGCTGGGGTTCGGTTGGTCTTGGCGGCGGTAAAATGTGGATGTCGTCGGATTTCTCCCTCTCTGGGTACCAGATACCAAGGGCGATGGCCAACAGAAGAATAGGGACGGTCAGCAGAACCGTGATGTACAGCATAAGCTCCAGGAAGGCCAAAAACCACGTCCCCTCCCGCCAGAGGGGCGTGTCATTACTGAAGTAAATAATCTGCGATATGATTACAATAACAAGAATGTAGAAAACAATTCCGAAAGTGAACGCTATGAACCTTTTTTTCGGCGGCATCTTGACCCCAATGCTCATAAAAAACAGGGATACTTAATTGTTTCCGCCTCTCAAAAGACGTAAGGCACCAGCATCTTCGTACATTTCACGTATTCAGTGTATTCGTCTCCGAACCTTTCCGTCAGCATCCGCTCCTCGACCATGATGCGGTAGAGAACCGCCGGAATCGCCAGCGAGACAGGAATAAGCCCTATCGGACTGGAGAAAAGCAGCGGGATTCCCGCCACCAAGATCAGTGTTCCCGTGTAGGCCGGGTGCCTCACTCGCCCATAGATGCCGCTGCGTATCAGTGTCTGGCCCTGTTTGATTTTCAGTATGTTGGAGAAAGCATTTCCGAGAATGTAAATCGCCAGCCTGCGGATTGCATAGCCGACAGTCATCATGGAGGCTCCGACATACAGCAGCGCGTCGCCCGGATCGACCAGCGGCCAAATGTAGCCGCGTTCTAGTATTATTGTGCTCGCTGTTAGAGCAACAATCATTATGACGAATGTCCAAAACAGCCACTCGGAGCGGCGCACGCGGTCCATGGCGCGAAATCTGGCAGTCATTAATAAATCAATCGCTGTAGTGGCTAAATCCTATTTGCGAACTCTTCCAGTTTCTTCTCCCAGCCCTGCGGCAGCCCGTTGCCTTCTTTGGTCCCTTCGCCGACGCGGAAGTCTGTCTCCGCAAGCTTTGTCAAACCGCTCTTGGCGAGCAGCTTGTTCATCCTTCCCAGCCAGTTCTTGAATCCAAGTGCATGGGTGTTTATGAGGACATACTTCTTACCATCCATGCCCCGGAGACCTGACATGAGCTTCTTCATGTCCTCCTGGATGGAGAATCTTTCGGCTGCGGCTGAAAAAACATACACATCGGCCTGAGGCAGCTTTACCGAATCTGCGGCGACCAGTGTTATGACTTCGCCCTTGGGCTTGAGCAGTGTCTCCAAATGCACGGCAATCTTCCTGTTATTTCCGAACCTGGACCAATAAACGATGACGTACTTCATTGTATCACTGCCGCGTCATCACCCGGCCGATATAAAATCATTCACACCGATTCAGAGAAGTTTGCGCCTGAGGAAGTACATCACTATCAGAAGGCTGAGCCAGATTGACATGGTGATTATGAAAATGAACACAAAAGGATTCTCCTGGAATGGAAGGTCCACGTTCATTCCGTAGAGGCTCGCCAGCAGGTTCGGGATCATGAGGATGATGGTTGCCGCGGTAAGGAATTTCATCACGATGTTCAGATTGTTGGAGATAACTGAAGCGAAGGCATCCATCAAACCCCCAAGGATATTGCTGTAGATGCTGGCCATGTCAATCGCCTGCTTCGTTTCGATGAGCGCATCGTCGAGCAGGGCCGCCTCTTTCGGCGACAGCTTGATGATATCGCCCTTCTGGATCTTTTCCAGGACCGCTTCGTTCGCTTTGAGAGAGGCAGTGAAGAAGACCAGGCTCTTCTCCAGGTTAAGGAGTCTAATCAGTTCCTCATTCTTGAGCGATTGCTGGAGCTCGCCCTCGATGTCGTTGAATTTCTCATTGATGTCTTCGAGGAAGTTGAGGTACTGCCTTGACGTCTGGTAAGCGACCTGAAGGAGGAATTTGTCTCTCTCCGCAACGCAGATGTTCTTCACTTTCCCGTCTGCAATAGGTTGCAGTATTGCCGCGTCGCGGGAACAGACAGTCAGGACGTGCTTATCTGTGAGTATGATACCCAGCGGGACCGTTGTGTACTGGACGGGCGAATCCTTGCCTTCGAAAACCGGGACCCTGAGCACGATCATCGTGTGGCTTGCCTCGGTGTCGTATCTTGACCGTTCATGCACATCCAGGGCATCCGGTATGAAGTTTGGAGGCAGCGAGAGCGTCTGCTGGAGCGACGCCACCTCTTCCGGGGAGGGGTCGATGACCCGTATCCAGCATCCCTCGGATATGTCCCCGACCTGGGTGAGGGCGCCGTTGCCTCCCTTGTAAATTTTTATCATAGCTAGATGCCTCCTTTCGCCTGCGAAGCGCGATGTCCGATAAATATGTTCTGAGCTTATTGCTTGGACAGGAACTGCCAGCGCCCGGAGCCGACCCTGTGGACCTTGATGAGGTTGGACATCCCCTCAGTGGAGAGAGGGACCCCGGCGGTGATGACGCAGAGTTCGCCCTTTTTCATCATGTGCCCGTTTTTCAATGTCCTCTCGACCAGCGCGATCATGTCATCCGTATCCCCGGTCTTCTGGATGGTCCGAGCCTCGACTCCCCGGTAAAGCGCCATCCTTCTGACCGCTTTCGGGTCGGGAGAAAGTGCCAGTATCGGCATTTCCGGCCTGTATTTTGAAATTACCCGTGCAGTGGAGCCGCCCATCGTAAAAGCGATTATGCGTTTCGCACCAATCTCGTGCGCCATGGCAGTTGCCGCGTGGCCGACAGAGTTGGTAATGCGCAAGTCCTCTCTCAGATCAGTGTGCAAGGCCGGGTCCCAGGGTGTGCTCCTTTCGACCCTGGCGGCTACCCGCGACATCATCCGGACGACCTCTATCGGATACTTACCGACCGCTGTCTCGCCGGAAAGCATCAGCGCATCTGTGCCGTCAAGAACGGCATTGGCTATGTCCAGCACCTCGGCACGCGTCGGGGTCGGGTTCCAGGTCATCGATTCAAGCATCTGGGTCGCTGTTATCACTGTGCGCGAGCTCTGGGTGCAGCGGGCGATTATATCTTTCTGGACCAGCGGCATCTCCTCCAGCGGGATTTCGACGCCCAGGTCGCCTCTCGCAATCATTATGCCGTCCGCAACGTCAAGAATCCCATCGATATTCTTCACCGCCTCGGCTTTCTCTATCTTTGCGATCAAGCGTGCATCCGAGCCCTTCTCCCGGACAAATTTTCTCACTTCCTCTACATCCTTTGCCGTCCTGACAAATGAGATAGCGACGTAATCCGCATCATGGTCAATGCCAAACTGAAGGTCCTTCCAGTCCTTTTCGGTAAGCCCCCGTTTCGAGGACCGCGCCCTGTAATTCATGCCTTTATGGCTCTGCAGGATGCCACCGCGCAGGACTGCGCACTCAACCTCGGTGCCCCTCACCTTGCGAACCTTCAGGCACATCTGCCCGTCGGAAAGCAGCACCTCGTCCCCTGGCCGCACTTCTTCAGGAAATTCCCTGTTCTGGGTCGGCACTACTTTGTCTGTGCCGACAATCTCCCGGGTCGTGATTGTGACAGGTTCGCCCGGTCTGAGGAAAATTCCGCCCTCCTTCACCATGCCGATACGGGTCTTGGGGCCTTGCAGGTCTATCACTATCGCCACTGGCTTTCTTATCTCCTTCGAGAGACTCCGAACCGTCCCGATGACCTTTCCGTGTTCCGCATGGGTGCCGTGGCTGAAGTTGATTCGGACGCCGTCCATCCCGGCTTTCATCAGCTTTCTGAGCATCTGCCTCGACTCGGAGGCAGGCCCAACCGTGCAGAGTATCTTCGTCCTTCTGTTCATGGCACACGGAAGCGGGGACTCCCGATATCAACCTTTCTCAACTAATTCGCATCCAGTCATCCGAAGCCAAAACCCTCAAGCTTTAAATAAAAGAAGGGATTTAGGCCTCCATCCGAATCATCGGACATGCTGGAGCAAACTACATGGTTGAATTCAGAGCCAATATCTCGGACCCCAAGACAGGGAAATCCTATCAGAAGCAGGTCAGCGGCAACCAGGCGAACGCCATCCTCGGAAAGAAGATCGGCGACAAGATGGACGGAATATTCGTCGAGATGCCGGGGTACAAGCTTGAAATCACGGGGGGCTCGGACAAGGACGGATTCCCCATGAGAAGGGACCTTCCGGGGCCGAGAAGAAAGCAGCTTCTGATTTCCAAGGGCCTGGGTTTCGACCCGCACATGGAAGGTGAGAGGAAGAAGAAGACTATGAGGGGCAATCAGGTTTCTCCCGACATAGTCCAAATCAACATGAAGGTAGTTACCAGAGGCCCGCGCTCGGTTGACGAGCTCCTTGCAAAGAAGGAAGAGGGGGCCAAGGCCAATGAAAGTTGAGGGCCGGCCGGAAGTCAACATCGGGATGATTGGCCACGTCGATCACGGCAAGACCACTCTCACAAAAGTCATCAGCGGCACCTGGACAGACCGTCATTCCGAAGAGATAAAGCGCGGAATCACAATCAAACTCGGCTATGCCGACGCAAGTTTTTACAAATGCCCGAATTGCCCAGGCCCGGAGGCATATTCCACCAAGAAGAAATGCCCGGTCTGCGAATCGGAAACAAAATTTCTCAGAACAGTGTCGTTCGTTGACGCACCCGGCCACGAAACCCTCATGGCCACCATGCTATCCGGCGCTGCGATTATGAACGGTGCGATACTCCTTGTCGCAGCCAACGAGAAATGCCCGCAGCCGCAGACCAAGGAACACCTGATGGCCCTTACAATTTCAAATGTTAAGAATATAATCATCGTTCAGAATAAGATTGACATAGTCGACGAAGGCCAGGCAATTCAGAATTACCAGCAGATTAAGGCCTTCGTGAAAGGCACTGTCGCGGAAAATGCCCCCATCATACCTGTCTGCGCCCAAAGCGCGGAGAACATCGACATCCTGCTGGCAGCCATCGACGAGTTCATTCCTTCTCCTAAGAACGATTCCACATTGCCCCCAAGGATGCACATTGCCCGTTCCTTCGACGTTAACAACCCGGGAGCCAGGCCCGAAGACCTCATTGGCGGCGTGCTTGGCGGAACTCTCACGCAGGGCACACTGAAAAAGGGCGAGGAAATTGAAATTCGGCCGGGCCTCAAGTCGGAGGTCAAGGGCAAGACCGTTTGGACACCGCTTAAAACAACCATAGTTTCACTTCATGCCGGCAGCAAGAGCGTTGATGAGGTAGGCCCGGGCGGACTGATTGCCATCGGGACGAATCTGGACCCGGCCTTCACGAAATCCGACTCTCTGCTCGGAAAAGTCGTTGGGAAATCAGAGTCCCTGCCAGGCGTACTTCATGAAATCTCGATGCAGGTCAAGTTGTTGGACAGAGTCGTCGGAGCCGCCAGCGAGGTTGAGGTCGAGACACTCAACAGTAACGAGCCGCTCATGCTGAGCGTCGGCACTGCGACAACCGTGGGCACAGTGGCTAGCGCCAGGGAGAACACTGCCTTCGTCAAGCTCAAGATACCGATATGCGCAGAGCCGGGCCAGGGCGTGGCCATCAGCCGGAGGATATCCGGGCGGTGGCGCCTGATAGGGTACGGTATAATGAAATGATTTTCGTCATCGCAGATACTAACGCACTAATCGCCCCTTTCAAAAGGAAATTCAACATAGATTCGGAACTTTCCGCCATTCTGGGAACCTACACCATTCTGGTTCCCCTGCCGATAATCGGCGAGCTGAGGAAACTTTCGGCCACGAACATGAATGCCAAAGGCGCGCTGAAATTCGCGCTCACCAAGGAAATACGGCCGACCAAGAAGCCGGGCGACGACTCGGTTCTGGAGCTGGCGAGGAAGGTCGGCGGTTATGTAATGACCAACGACATGGAACTCATTGAGAGGGCCAGAAAGAGAAAGCTCAGAGTGATTAGACTCAGAGAAGGCTGCCGCTTGGAACTGCTGTAGGAATGAAATTCACATAATTAATATCAATATAATTTTGTAAAGTATATCAATGGAATTAGCAGAAGTACTAAGGTAGCCATAATGCAAAATCCCTGCCTTGCCAAGTCATTTCGCCGTATTTCCGTGTCATGTTGGATATAGTGGATGAGATTGTAAATAAAGAGGGAAATAAGAAAAATGCAGTAGAATACACCGAAAATCCAGAAAAACGCGATGAGTAATTTGGAATCGTTCAGGTTCAAATACATCCAAGCAAGGTAATTCATTAACATTGCCCATAGTGCCATCATAATGCCGGTGGCAAACTTGTGCCCCATGATTATGGTGGTGGAAAAGAAGAAGGATACCCCGATAAGCAGCAGGCCCGCACTCCAGGTAATTATTTTATCTTCAAAAATCCAGATGTCTATGTGTGCGCCGATTATGGAAATAAGCGGTATGACCCAAATCCACATAGGCGATACTTCCTTGTCGTAATCGAATTTCGAAAAAATAATTAAAGGAATTACGAATATTATTGCATTCAGAAGAATGTTGATTGCAAATGTTCCAAAATAAACATCTCCCCGTCCTGTAAACATCCCTATGGTGTCCCAATCCTGGCCGTTCCCCATATCGGCTTTGGCAATAGACGAAAGAAGATATGAGAAAAAAACAGATATGATGACCACAGCCGGGGAAATCGTGTTACGCTTGATAATAGACACACTCCACCATAGTTCTGTGTAATGTGCAGATTCACATAAATAATTTTGGATTCATAATATGGAATGATATGGAACTCATAGAGAGGGCCAGAAAGAGAAAGCTCAGAGTGATTAGACTCAGAGAAGGCTGCCGCTTGGAACTGCTGTAGGGCTCTATAAGGTGTATGATTCGCCCTTCTCGAATGTGCTGGCCATGTACTGAAGCAGAACATTTCTGTCGTGCTTCAGGTGAGAATCGTACCACTGGCGGACGACTTCCGCGAGCACTGTGTGGAACTGGTCCATCTCGAGTTTCTTGGCGGGAACATCCATTATGACGAACTGGCCGAAAATCCTTTTCCAGCCCGAGTATTTGTAGTAATGCTCGCCCTCGCAGTATTCGAAAGTAAGGCGGAGGTTCTGGTTATCGCCGTCAGCATAGTACCTGAGGCGGAGAGTGTCTCCGACCCGGCCCTGGTCGCGGGTCCTGTCGATGATCTGGACCTGGTTGAGGCTTCCGAAGTCGAAATTGTCCTTGAGGCTCCACTCGAACGGATATTTCTCGAACGATGCGAACTGTGTGTGGGACGGCTCGATTGAGAAATGTATTCCGATCTTCTCGAACCTCAGCAGGATCTTCCAGAAATCCGAAATCAGCGCGCGGTTAAGCTCTCCCTTCTGCGATGTCTCTACACCGGAGGACTTTTGGGCCTGTGCGGTCTTCTTGTCCAGTTCCTTGTCGAGGTTATCAAACCAGTCTTCGTTCTTGGCACCTTTGGCAGCCATAAATATCACTTAACCATGGTAATGCCTCTCCGCATATAAAAGTTATGTCCACCGGTAATCTATTCGCTTCCAGATTGCCGATTACCGGCAAACGCAGTGGGAGTTATTGTTTACAGAATGATTACCCATGGCGAACGCCTCCCCATTGCACCATTCAGTTTCGGTGTTCACCGATTGCTTGAAAAATGATGGGGTTTTATGGTGCTAAATTTAACAAAAATATGGTCCCGCACCATGGTCGAATGCGCTGCAGGCAATTGATGGAAGTTGCATTCAACGCAGGGAAGATAACGGGTGGGGCTATCTGAAGTTCCCCGAAGGGGAATTTGGGTCGAAGGGGGTGCAACCCCCGGAGCCAGATAGCCGCATGTTATCTTCCCCGAGCGAAGCGAGAGCGCAGCGGGGTCGAGGCACGAAGTGCTGAAGAAGTTTGAAACGCTGCCGTCGTTGTTGCCGTAGTTTTTTCTTACGATCTTTAGCATTCAGGTCCGTAGTGGGGGGTTCAGCATAAAAGGGTCTGTCTGCGTTAGAGTCTTTCTTCGTGCGTGGCTCAAGTGTCCATGAAAAGGGGGTCAGTCCAAATTTTTTTATATCTAATATTGATTACGATACTTTGTTATTATAAGGTATTCTTAACAAAATTATGTAATCGTGTTTATGATTGCCTTATAATACGAATGAGGTAGATGAAATGAAGTTTTCCAAAGAAGAAATGAGGGGAAAAGGATTAAGCCAAAAAGTTTTTTATTCATTAATAATTTTAATTTTAATAATCTCATGTTTTTGTGTAATTGGTGCCGTGGATGCTGTTTCAGTAAATAAATCCCAATATCATATTGCGTGGGTTAAATCATTTAGCGGAGACACATTTATTAATGATTTATCATGGTCCCCAAATTCAAACAATATATCAATTACACGTGGGTATTGGGGGCATAATCTAATAATTTTAGATATAAACGGAACCGAGATGAACATGAGTAATAATCTATATTTATCGCCACCCTATGAATATCTAACATCTGAATGGGTATCAAATTCGGGATTGCTTCTTGCAAGTTATGAGGGACCCTTGGTGAAAATGAACATTACCACCGGAGAAAAATCTTACATACGTCAACCATACCCTCTGGATGGTTCATATTATCATATCTCATTTAACGCAAACAAAGAGTATCTTGCGTTCAAACCCACATATTATGGAGATCAAATAACAGATTCGAATATCTATTATAATGGAACAAATCGTTTACATGGACCAATTGAGATAATCAATTTATCAACTAACCAAACATTATCCATAATAAATATTTATGGTGCATTTAGTGAACAGTCAACAACATTTGAGATTTCCCCCTCAGGAGAAAAAATTGCTATGGTTTTAGATAATGGAAATGTTGTCATCACAAATATTGATATGACAATAGATAATCTTGATTTAAATACAACATCCCACACATTCACTCTTTTGAATGATTCTAGGAGTATTAAGGGCATAGCATGGTCACCAGATGATTCCAAAATTGCGACAATATATAATGAAGTCTCAGGAAATAACACCAATCCGACATCAAATTTATCCCTGTGGAACACCTCGGATGGAACTAAAATCAAGGATCTTGTAATAGATGATGCGCATTGGTTAGTATCTGTCAACTGGAATGAAAAAAACTCATTAATCACATCAGCAGAGTCTCAAGAGTCGGGTACGTTAAATACAATTTATATCTTGAATGGTACCGATTATTCATTCATACAAAATATATCTCATAAGAATCTAAATGAAGCTGATTTACGTTTAACCCCCGGGGATCTTGAGACATCTCCAGATGGGGAATATATCGTCGTGACTTACGGGTCGACGCTTGTTATGCTTGAGAAGAACGGCCCAGATTGGAATTCAGCAACGATGTATTCATCGGGAGCGATTATTGCACCAAGTAGTGTATTAGTATTAATTTTGGTACAAAGGAAAATGAAGGGGCGGCAATAATGAAACGAAACGCAAAGCAAGCACAGAAATTTTTTCCATTCATAATCGTTGCATTGCTAATTTTAACAATTTTCACGGTAATATCACCTTCAACTCGTGCAATACAAGAACTTGATGACCAAACTATATGTTATATGGTTCCCGAAGATGATTACTCGTATCAAATTCCAGATTTCGAAATGTGGGCAAAAGAAAACACAATATATCAAAACACATGGGTAATGGGTGACGAGATTAATGGAGGTCTTTATGCAAGCATGGAATTAATACCAGTATCCTTTGTTTTTGATGGGGTAAATCCAGCTCAATTTGACTATATTGTTCATATTAGGGCTGTTGCAGATCCCACATATAGGGTGCCATATGTATATGGAATAACTAAAGATTCTCCCGTTGGCATTCATAGCGTTAATTTATATATGACATATGACGAATTAGATTCAGATGACCCAAACAAACGTTCAAAGGTTACTGGCTTAAGTGGAGAGGATAATTTGGAAGAATCATCCTTGTATTCTGCAATATACAATTACCCTAATGAGTTCGCATCGGGTTGGACTTTAGAGTCAAGGGATCCTGGGGAAGAGAGCTACACTAGCGATATAACGACATTTACAGATGCTTTTATAGCGGAACATTTTTATTCAGAGAAGTGTAGAGCAGCAATTGTAGGTACTATTATCGAGGGGATGAGTTTGCTAATTTCTGGCGGCCTATCATCCCCCTGGTCCGGAATTGTGGGTACTGTGTTTAGTGTAAGTACTTTATTTGCAACTCCATATGTTGAACCGACTTTAGATGTATAAGCGGGTTGGGAAGATGGGGAATATGACCAAGAGTGGTCAATCACTGGAATGCCACATAATATAAAAAAAGAACCTGAAAATGATGACAATGACCCGAATGATTGGCTCCAATCCGTAAGGGACAGTTTTTATTGTGTCTCAAGCACAATTCCTGTAGGAGAAATGAATTCTGGCTTTACTCTAAGCGGAGGGATCCAATTTATGCCATATTTACTTGATTCTTCATATATGCCGGGAGATTATGCAGATATTATTAGTTTGCATGTAAACCCAGATGTTTTCACACGTTGGAACTCACCACCCAATGTAGATGCAAAACAACCCAACCCACTTTTAAGTTTATCTCAAAATTTTGCAGAAATCGGGCAAGATATTGAATTTAATGTAGACTGCCCTACGTTTGATTATGAAGGAGATGCAGTAGAATATAAGTGGAACTTTGGAGATGATACTGAATCTGCATGGTCACCAATTTCTCGTACTACACATAAGTACTCACGAAGTGGGACTTTTAATCCATTTTTAATGGTTGATGACGACGACAATCATGATAATTATAAAATCATTGACTTTGATGAGTATATCACAAACGGTTGGGAAGAAAGAGATATTCTAACGATTACTGTTGTTCCAGCAGCAGCCCCATCAATCAAGATTAACCAAGCAGAGTATGGTTGGTATTCCACACCCCCATCAGGAGAACTTATCCATATTGATGTTGAGTTTTATCCGAACCGCTTCAGCTATCTTTCTCAAGCAACATACCAAATAATGTACGGTTCGGGAGGCACTAGTGCTGTAAAAATAATATTTTCTACGCCATGTCCTAATCATATATATGGTTGGTCAATTCCTTGGTCCGATATACCAGAAGGACTGCATTATGTTAATATTGATGTTTGGACAGTGGCTGGAATGCATCAATATTCCGATATTACAATTAAGATTAAAAAAGATACTATATCGCCAACAGTGACAACATTGACAAGCCCAGCGTGTGGAAACATTGTAAACACACTTATTCCTACATTGAAGTGGACTTGTTCAGATGAGGAAAGTGGTATTAATAAATATAATTTAATCATCGATACTAATCCTAATTTTAATTCGGGATTTAATGGTAATCCACTATTTTCTTTTACGCCATCTATGGAACTTTTCTCTACGCCACTTGAAAACGGTATGGCATATTATTGGAAAGTAAGGGGCATGGATTATGCAGGCAATATTGGCCCATGGAGCCCTGCATGGAGCTTCAAAGTGGAGAACCCTACACCGCCATTCAATATTGCAATTAACAGTGGTGCAACTTATTCTACAACATCTACTACACAAATCGGAATATCTCCCGATGCCACTATTAATCCAATTCAAATGAGGCTAATGAGTGAAGGTGGTACTTGGGGAGAAAAACTCACAAATACCCCCTCTTATATTAGCACAGCTCACGACGTACTGCCCAATTTCGATAACACGATTATAATACGCGATCCCGGTGCCCTTTACATTGAAGTCGGGTTCAGCGATATGCAACTTTGTTCTGGAGATTATGTATATTTGTATGATTCCCTGATGAATGAGATTGATTCATTCACAGATACGGCATTTGGGAAATCAATTGATGGAACAAGTGGTAGATTTTCCAAAGCTATTCAAGGCGATACAGTATTTGTTCGAATTAAAACAGATCTCACTGCTTCGTCTTGGGGATATCTAATTACCTGTTACCACGCATATTCAAACTGGGAACCATGGACCTATTATTCATCGACAGTAACCAAAACCTTGGATCATCAAGGCGTGAACACAATATTATGCCAATTGAGGGACACCGTCGATACCTATTACGGAACAACTAAAGATACGATATATTTGGATTCGGTGGTGCCCACATATTCTTATGTTATACAAGAACAGAGTCCATCAATATTTGTGAATAATAACAATCTATATTATTCATCTGCAATTTCTTCACAATTTACGATATGCATATCCGCCAGCGATGTTGGCAGTGGCCTCCAAAAAGCTACGGGTTCTTTGTTCTTTGGAGATGCACCTGTCGATTCAACAATAACATCTAATCTGTATGAATTGCCTTATAGTATTGAAGCTGGCGCAACAACATCTGCTGCATTAACTATTAAAGTGTATGATATTGCTGGAAATGCAGCTGCAAAATCATTGAACATTTATTATGATAATCAAGGGCCAGTAACATCATTGACATTCCCGCCCAATAACTTCTTTATATCAGACACTACTCCAACATTTATCTGGTCTTCATCTGATGTTGGATCGGGATTATCGAATAGTTATAACATCCAGATAAGCACAGATTCGTTATTTCTTAATATCGTATCTAACACAGACACAGCCACAAATAGCTTTTCATCGCAAGCACTTTATCAGAATCAGCAATATTATTGGAGGGTAAGAGCAAAAGATAATTTACAGTATTGGGGTTCGTTTTCATCACCAAATACATTTAAAATAGATACCACAAACCCAATTTCATTAATTACATCCCCCACAGCAGGAATGTCTGTAACTGGTTCAGTATCGATATGTGGAGAAGCTAGCGATTTAAATATTGTCAATTATAAGCTTGATTATGGTGTTGGGACAACGCCCACCACTTGGTTTATTATTGGGTCTGGAACCGCAAACTGTATTGGTACATTGGCGACTCTGGATACGTCAAGCATGGTCAATGGAGTGTACACATTGAGATTAATAGTGACCGATTTAGCTGCAAATATTGCATCTGTCCAAAACATAATACATATAACTAATTCCCCTTCTATCCGTAATTTAGAAATTAGCTCAGTGACGTCGAGTCAAATCCGATTTTCGTTCTTCATGAATTCTCAACAAACATTAACATCATTCATAGTTGATGAGAGCAATAACATAATCCGGTACATATATCAGAATGAAGTGATGCCAGGAGGAACGTATACTTCAATGATGCCATGGGATTGGAAAGATCAAATGGGCAATGATATCCCTGCAGGTATCTATCAGGTTGTAATATCCTCCTTGGAAAGCTCAATCGATGCCGTTTGCGATTGTACGATATATCCTGCACCTACTATCGCCCTGGTCGGAGGTGCAGGAAGCCTTTATCCTCAATTTTCATGGACCAATCCGTTAGGAACACCGGATACGCAGTACTATTTCAATAGTGAACCTTATGGAATTTTCTGCACATTTAAAACCATTTTCTTTTCGACCCCCGGTTCTCACACATTCACTATGTACGCCAAGGATTCATCCAATGCAATAAGCAAGGTTGCCACTTATACTTACAGTGTTCCCTCTGCAACAATTTTTGGAACAATCATAGCACCATTTTCATGGACGCCAGATAAAGAAATATTCATACATGCTACTGTGGACGGTGATCTAAATACAGCATTTTACCAAGCTGCTGGTGCTGGCAGCACCTCGACTAATACTGGGACATATACCATGGAAGTAGCCGCAGGAGGAGAATTATTAGTATCTGCATCTGCGGGTTTCCCGGGTTATGTATTTACACCCTATTATTATGACTGGGTAACTGCTGCTCCTGGTGGCATATACGAGATCAATTTTGAATTAGAAGTAAAGCCACCATCTAGCCCAAGCACATGCCCATATATGTGGGTATGGGATGGTACAGATTATGCCCGAGACAACAATATTATTGGTAAATCAGAGATGATGAGTTCTGATTCTCATGTGGTTGAAGATTATTATGTTCTTGAGCAAAATCCAGTACTGAATAATGGAATGTATGAATTTATGGTCGAAGAGTCAGAAGAGGAATACAATGTGTTCGATTACTTTAATGTTCTATATATTGACCACCCAAATGATGTAAAAATAGGCATTGATAATAATAATAACATCAGAACATACTCCGAAGACATTCTGATGCCTTTATCTTGTGTGGATAAATCGGGTGAAAATCACCTTGATGACATTCTATCATCAGATGCACCATATTATAGCGGATATGATGGCGATTGGCTTGAAGTTAATTTTGGACCTGTAGCTTCGTCCGTGGCAAAACTAGTAATACGGACAGATGCAAAGCCAGGGGGCGGTGGTGTTATTAGTCCATTGATGTTTGATGCGGGCCCAATTGTTGTCCAGACATACAATCGTTGGGGTCAACTAGTCAATCTAACTGAAATATGTCCCAGAGCAACATGGTCAACTGATATTGTTGATTTATCTGAATATGTGAATTCTGGTGAAGATTTAACAATCAAATTAGATTGGTTATCTTTCCACAGGCTGACATATGTTGGGTTGGATACAAATGAAGATAGTTTATATGATATTCATAGACCACAATTAATGGGGGCGGAACATGATATCCAGGGAGATGTTGTTGATATTGTGAACACCATTGACAACCAATATTTAGAAATGGTTCCCGATGAACAACTTACACTGAACTATGAATATATCGAATTGACTGCCAATGTACGCGATTTCATATTCATATCAAAGGGATATTATTGCAGCGAGTGCTACCGTCCGACAGCTGAGTTTGTAGCAACTACACAGGAAACAACCACTTATGACAAGATATATTTCGATGCATCTGCATCATACAACAATAATGGAAATATTGGCGGTTATCTATATGAGTTCGGAGATGGTACTGACAGCGGTTGGTTAGACGAACCGATTGCATCACATTCGTACATGGTTAAAGGTACGTACCACGCAACATTATTTGTAAGAGACACATCCGAACCTTCACGAATAGACATTGAAACTATGGGCATCAACATTCTGAATTCACCGCCAGTATCTGTACCAGAAGCATATCAGGATGTAGAAATCACATTAATGACTGCTGGCCGTAAGGGAAATTACATCACCCTTGAAATAATTGAAGATGGGGTGTTAATTGATTTCATTACGGTTTCAAGAAATCCGTCTGATCCAAAGGACCAAGTCGAATCAACCGTACTTCACAAATATGTTGGAAGGGTTTATGAGTATAAATTAGTGTATGAAGCAACACATTTCGGAGAAAACCCCGTATGGGTAACATTCGAATCCGATGACCGCATTACGACCTATGAAACGCTCTTTTGTACAGACAATGGTGGTTTATCTCAGGAAGAGATTATCGACCCAGATTATGTTGACCAGATATTAGCTACAACCCCGACATTCCATTTCGACGCTTCTGCATCCTATGATCTTGATGGCATGATAACTTCATACGAATGGGATTTCGGTGATGGCGAGACTTCAACCAATATCTCCATATCACATACGTTCGAAGAAATCGGCTCATATGAAGTAGTGTTGACAATCATAGATAATGAAGGGTTCGTTTCGTCCGAAATAATCGCTATTGAAATTTCCTGAAACGAAATGTGTCCCTGCTTGGATGCAAAATATGGGGCCATTGCTTCGTAACTGGCTTTCCATACACTCCTTGGACATCTTCGACTTAGTGACGATCTTGCGGTTGCAGTGTTAGGGGGCTTCAGCTCCTTATTGGACATTTTTACAGATTCAATTAAATTCTTTAATAACGTATTAACAGACAGACACTTTTCCTCGTTTACCTATCCCGTTTCCGCGAATCCCCCCCGCCCCGTAAGAAAACACTTAGGTCGAGCGCAGCGAGCCGTTTAACACCCGTTAGCCGAGAGTCTGGACTTGTCCGGATTTCGGCGTTTTCTCGTATTCCGTTCCCGTTAAACGAAGGCAACAACGTCATGAATTTAGGGTCTCCTTTTCCCTTTTAGCGTTTGGCCCCTTATATGCTTGAACCGGGGGGGTAAGCGAAAGTGAAAAGGCCAGGTTTCCGAATTGCACAAAACTCCTATTAAGCGTAGTTTTACTTCGCTTATTTGGAGTTATCCGAGTTATTGCAAACTCCCCCATCCTTTTCATACCTACCTCAATATATTACAGTCAAGAGGTGCATACGAATTAAGCAATAACAGATTACAGTATGCGCCGATGGCATGTATCGATGTCCCAGCAAATATAAATGCCATAATGCTCGCAACGATGTGGAAGCAATCGGTGAGCGCAGAACATACACCACCATTTTGACGCGCTCGCCATAATTGGGCAATTTGATGACAATTTCAATTACAAAATTCCGCAATCTCGAACCACGCAGACATGGAACAGAGAGATTGCGGTGGGAAAGCATTTTATACACATTGTTTCTTATGCGCAGTTCCAACAGGTGATACAATGGCACTTTGGCAAGGACGTTCAAAGAAAAAGAACTCAGGCGGCCGTTACAGGCCCTTCCGCAAGAAGAAGGCCTACGAGATCGCGCCCGAATCCCAGTTCGCAGTCGTGAGAGAAGACACGCACATGAAAATCTACAGGACTCGCGGCAACAACATGAAGGGCCGGTTGATGACGGTCAGCTATGCCAACGTTTTCAGCCCCAAGTCAGGCAAATCCCAGAAATCGCGCATACTGACAGTCAAAGCCAACCCTGCCAACCACAACTACGTCCAGAGGAACATTCTCACGAAGGGCGCCATTGTGCAGACAGAGATAGGGCTTGCCCGAGTCACATCAAGGCCCGGCCAGGATTCCGTTGTCAACGCCGTCCTGCAGGAGTAGGCCCGGTGTTCCGATGGTTCGGACAAGAGCGGACCACATTATTCTATGGCCGAGTTATTTTGATTCAACCCGGTCCAGAGCGAGAGGCCGCCGGGTGCCGAAAAACATAGCGATTCAGAATCCGACATGCGAAGAGCTGATGGCCGCAGTCGAATCGCTCGGCCTTGCTGCAACGATGCAGCCGTCCAAAGCCTACCCGGGCTCATGGTGGAACCACGAAGGATGCGTTTCTGTGGAGAAATCCCTGGTCAAGACCGAGTTGATCGGCAGGGTAGGGCCCAAACTGAAACAGATTCGCGGAACAGAGCCCCCGAAGAAAAACAGCGATGCTTAATCCTGCGGGGTTCTGACTTCATCCACAAGTTTCTTTCCCGCGACCACATTGTCAACGGAATGGATGACTGCGCCGAAATCGGATATCGCCGCTCTGACAGCCTCATAATCTATCGCATGGCCTTCCATCGTTATCTTAATACTCTCGGTTTCCTGGTCAACTTCGTCAAGCGTGCAGTTGACGCCGGAGACACCTTTCAGGTCGGCAAGTTTCTGCGATATGTCAATTATGGACGGGTTGTGCGGTTTCAGTACGTCCAGAACGAGTCTTTTGATGTCACTCAAAATGTATCCCTGCTACAGACCGGTGTTATTAAGTTCTGGTATATGAAACTTACGAATTTACCGAGCTTGGGTGCATTTCAGAACTCACAAAACCGCACTCCAACGGGCCTCTGAAAAGAAAAACGTGGTAATTTCATTAATAATTATATAGTGGCTTGTTATACAGTCCTAGTACTCAATAGGACTTGGTGAGAATTAATGATACGTTTTGGCCCATCTGGAATACCTCTTTCGTGCAAGGGCCGCACGCTCAGGGACGGCATCGAGGACGTTCACACCCTCGGGCTAACAGCGCTCGAGGTTCAGATGGTTAGGGCGAATGTGGAGGAGAGATATGCGACTGATGAGGACATCGGCAGGAAACCGGTCGATTTCGAGGATGAGCTCGTAATCGAAGTCATGCGAGGAAGCGGCAAGAGGAGGAAAGCCACAATTCTCTTTGAGCCGATTGAGAAAGGCGACCTGATCAGATCCATGATAAACCCCATCGCCAAGAATTACATCCATCTCAGACAGCTTGGCGAGATTGCCAAGAACCTGGACGTGGTCCTTTCAATACACACTCCTTATTACATGGACCTTGTTGCGAACAACGATCTTACCGAACGCAGCATGGACAGCATTCGTTGGGCCGGCATACTGGCCAATGCGATGGACGCACAAATTGTCGTCACCCATATGGGCATGTACGGCGGCCAGTCCAAGAAAGTCGCGACAAAGAACATAACCGACAATCTGGCAGCGATACAGGATTGGTACACTGAATCAGGAATAAAAGTCCCGGTCGGCCTTGAGACCAGCGGTCGCCAGGAGATTTTCGGGGACTTTGCGGAGATTGAAGCCATTTGCGATGCGGTGAAGGGGCTTGTTCCTGTCATCAACTTCCCCCACATTCATGCCCGCGGCAACGGCGCTCTGAAGAAGAAGGAGGACTTCCAGGACCTCTTTGACAGAGCCAACAAGTTCACGAAAGGCCATTTCTATGCCCATTTCTCCGGGGTTGAGCACGAGAACGGCAACGAGATCCGGTACACCCCGATCAAGAAAGGTGACCTGAAATTCGAACCGCTGGCAGAATGCATTCTCGAGAATGATATGGAGCTTACAGTGATATCCGGGTCCCCGCTTCTTGAACACGATGCGATGTACATGAAAGTAATCCTTGAAAGGGTGCTGGCAAAGCGCGAGGCCAAGGCCGAGCGTCAGAAGGTTAAGGAGGAAACTCCGGAACCCGCGAAGAAATCCGGCAAAACCGCCAAAGCTCCGACAAAAGCCAAAAAGCCCGAGCCCAAAACAGCGGCAAAGAAAACCAAATCCAAGCCTGCAGCCAAAGTCCCTGCCAAGAAATCGGCAAAAGCTCCGGCCAAACAGGCCCCCAAGCCCAAAGCGCCTGTGAAAACTCCGGCAAAGAAACCCGCGGCCAAGGCCCCAACCAAGAAACCGGTGAAAACTCCTGCCAAGCCGACCCCCAAGCCCAAACCGATAGCGAAAACCCCGGCGAATAAACCCGCATCCAAACCAGTTTCGAAGAAACCGGTAAAAGCCCCGGCCAAACCTGCTCCCAAGCCCAAAACGCCTGTGAAAATGCCTGCCAAGAAGCCAGCGAAGGCTCCCGCCAAGAAACCGGTGAAAGCCCCAGCGAAGAAAGCCCCGGTGAAGGCAGCGCCCAAGAAATCAGCCAAGCCTGCGAAACCGGTCAAAAAACCGGCTGGCAAGAAGAAGTGATACCTTGACCGAGGCGGAAGAGCACATTCTGAAAAGGGTCCGTGCCTCTCTCGCAGCCGAACAGGAGGATGAGAGAGAATATCTCATAGACAACATCCTGAACACCCAGAAGATATTCATTTACGGCGTTGGCCGGTCCGGAACCATGTGCAAGGCCTTCGCGATCCGGCTCGTCCAGATGGGGCTTAAGGTTTTTTTCATAGGCGAGACGGTTACCCCAATTGTCGAAAAGGACGACCTTGTCATCATCGTTTCCAACACAGGCGAGACAATGTCTGCAATCCAGACGGCCAATATCGTCCGCCGTCTGGGAGCCAGGGTGATTGCCATAACCGCCCACAAGCACTCAAAGCTTGCCCACGCGGCAAGCTCCGTCATTCACCTTAAAGTTGAAAAAGACCCGAAGGACAGCCAATTCACACCAATGGGGACAGTTTTCGAGATAACCGCCCTGGTCTTCCTGGACGGCATAATTCCGGACATCATGAAAAGACTGGGTCAGACCGAGGCCGATATGAGGGCGCGGCATGCGATATGGGTGTGAGTCCACACACTTATCTTTTTGAAATTCGCATCAATCCGCCGTACGGGTCATCATACTCGTCCCAGTAAATCGCGAAATCGACTTTTACAGCCGCATCGCCCTGAATCTTGAAAGCCGCCGCCTCGAAATTCAACGGGTCGATGACCAATGCAATCTGATGCGGGCTGACAAAAATTCCGGTATGTGTTTTCACATCCGTTCCCGACAGGAAACATCCGTACCCAGGGTGGGAATGGTACCAGCCAACGACGACATAGTCGAAACCTGCGCTGTCCAGCTTCCCGAACAGCTTTTCGAATCCGGCGGAGTCGAATTTCACCGAGACAGCGGTAGCGTCCAGGTCGGAAGTGACAATGTCCCTCACTAGGACATATTCCTGCCCTTTCCAGTTCCGCACTTCACCCAGCATCAGACCCATTACCTCTGTCTTGGATTTTCTCGCGGAAAGCGCGTGGTTACGCATCTTTGCCTCAGCATGCTTGTTGATGTAAGCCGGGACCGGCATATCTTCTGCCAATCGCAATCTGAGAATTTTCGATTCCTCAGCATTCAGCCAGAGGTGCGGTTTTGTGTCAAGCGGCGCTCTGCCCGTGATTGGCTGGCGCTTGACTTCCGAGACGATTTTAACTGACAATTCTTGGCCCCCTTCGTTCTGTAACACGCGATTCACAGTCCGCTGGCCTGTAAGGCGCCTCGATGAATTTCTCGGAAGCAAGCATGCAGCTGTCGGACCTGTACGGGTTCATGGGATTAGGATTTACCAGCAGGCTCTCTACGCCCTTGATGAAGCCCAGAAGATTGGATGAGAAACTCCAGGAGTCCAGCAGTTTTGTGCAGACATAGCCGCCGTCCCTGGGGAGCATGATGTTGGGGTGGAAAATAGGCGTCTGCCACCGCACTATCGGTTTCTCATACGGATAATCAGCTGTCACCGTTATGCTCATCCCATGCTCTGTTCGGTCCTCGACCCTGCCGTTCCTCAGCACAGGGCCGGGAATGCCGGTCATTGCGACAGTCAGCGTGACCGGGAGCTCGGAAAATTCCTCGTCTGAACAATCAATCCGATATTCCAGGGATGAGCGGCACATAGCCAGCTCGTTGACCAATCTGTTTCTCAGGATGTTGGGCGGGAGGCTCATGCTGTGCCTGCATGCCGGCCATGGGCACCCGCAATTCCAGGCAAACCGCCTTCCGGGTCAGGAATAAGTTCCACGACATCTCCGTTGATTATGCCAAGGTCCGCAACAGTGGCCGTGCCCCTGAGCAACGATTTCCCACGCCGCAGGACATACGCGCCGGCAGTCATACCCCAGTAACCCGCCGCACTGTCGATAATCTCATTTATGGAATTGTGCCCTTCAAGTTCCATGTCAACAACAGAACCGGACTCCGCGCTCTTCACCTTTATCTTCACAGTCATTCTCTCACCAAGCAGGCCAACCGATGCCCTTCTAAATAGCTTCCCTACGAAATCAGGGGAAAGATTTATAGAAACAGCGAAAACCTAATATCGTGTCTTTCCATGATTGATGACAGTTTCGATAAAGAATTGGAGATTATTCGGAAAAGAAAATTGGAGGAATTGACAATGAGCGAAAAAAAGACAGATTGGCCATCCAGCCCGGTGAGTGTGACAGACAGTGATTTCCAGGATTTCATAAAGAAATATCCGCATGTCATTATTGACTGCTGGGCCCCCTGGTGCGGCCCGTGCCGCATGCTTGGGCCGGTCATTGACGAACTTGCGGGCGCTTACAAGGGAAAAGTCGCATTTGGCAAGCTGAACACCGACGAAGCCCAGAAGACAGCCATGAGCTTCGGGATCATGAGCATCCCAACACTCCTGTTCTTCAAAAACGGGGAATTGGTCGACAAGTCTGTCGGCGCCTCTCCCCGGGCGGCGCTCGAGCCGAAAATAAAATCCTTTATCCAGTGAGGAAATAGATGGAATACGTCCGCGATCTCATAATCATCGGAGGCGGTCCTGCAGGTTTCACTGCCGGGATATATGCCGCCCGAGCCGGACTTGATGCAATAGTAATCGAGGAAGGATTCGGCGGCGGGCAGGCTGCGACATCACCCTGGATGGAGAACTATCCCGGGTTCGAAGGAATTGGCGGCATGGACCTGATGATGAAGATGAAAGCCCATGCCGAGAAGAACCTACAGGTCGAGACAGGCAGCAGGGTGGAATATATCCGCAAAGAGGGCGATGTTTTCCATGTGAATGCCGGGGCCAGGGGCTATTCCGCCCATGCCATTATTTTCGCCACCGGGGCGGGCTACAAGAAACTCGGAGTTCCCGGTGAGGCAAAATTCCTGGGCAGCGGCGTATCCTACTGCGCGACATGTGACGGGATGTTCTTCCGCGGAAAGAGGGTCGCTGTGATTGGGGGCGGCAACAGCGGTGCGACGGAGGCGCTGCACCTAAAGCATGTAGGCGCGGATGTTACCCTTGTACACAGAAGGGACACGCTCAGGGCCGAGAAGATCCTTCAGGACCAGCTTATATCGGAAGGCGTGAAGCTTCTCCTTAATATGGATACAAAGGA
Organism: Thermoplasmata archaeon; assembly: GCA_028703755.1. Lineage (GTDB taxonomy): Archaea > Thermoplasmatota > Thermoplasmata > SG8-5 > SG8-5 > UBA147. Next base: position 27,021 of record JAQVMG010000004.1, read on the forward strand.
GATAATTGGAGAAGGCGCTGTGACAGGCATAAAATTTTTCAACAGAGTCTCGAAACAGGAAGAGACTCATGAATTCGCCGGGGTCTTTATCTCGGTTGGTGTGGAGCCCAATACTGCCTTGGCAACATCCCTTGGGGCAGAACTTGACTCGGAAGGGTTCATAAAAACCGATAGGCAGATGCGCACCAGCCAACGGATGATATACGCCGCCGGTGATGTGACCGGCGGGTTGCGGCAGGTCATCACAGCGTGCGCCGGCGGGGCGGTTGCCGCGATGAGCGCCTACGAGGATGTCCGAACACCGTATTGGGCTTGAGATGTGTAAACGTAAATTATAACTATCGTGAATACCTTACGGTAAGTTATGGAAGTTGCCTATCTTTTTGCGGGAATCGGCATGATTATCCTTCTGGGTTTCATGGGCACGCTATTCTTCGAGCGCACAAAGATTCCCGACATCCTGATTCTCATTTTCATCGGTCTCCTGATGGGTCCGATACTCACGCAATACACCAATTACGGTCTTCTCGACGACAGCGATATGGCTGCAGGGATAAAGACATTGGCCCCTCACTTTGCAGCACTGGCCCTTGTGATAATCCTGTTTGACGGCGGCCTTAATCTCCACCTTGAGAAAACAATTAAGAAAATGGGCATATCGATTTTGCATACCGGCATGGCATTCATCGGATCGGTCGTCATAACTGCGGTTGTCTGCGTTTATTTCCTCGGAATGGACCTGTATGTCGGACTCCTTCTTGGATGCATAATCGGCGGAACCAGCGGTGCAATCGTGATATCCCTTATGATGAAATCTTGCGCAAGGGAGGATACGAAAATCCTTCTCACATTGGAATCGGTCCTCACCGACGTTCTCTGCATAGTCACAGCCCTCATATTCATCGAAGTTCTGAAGGGCGGCTCGCTTGACACAGGCGGATTGATCGAAAAATTGCTCGGGTCATTCATCATTGCGGGTTTCATCGCATTCCTTTTTGGCATATTTTGGCTTTTTGTTCTGAAGAAGCTCACGGGTAAACAATATGCTTTCATGATAACAATAGCCGCTCTGCTTGTGCTTTATGCATTTGCCGAGTTCATACATGTGAGCGGCGCCATAGCAGCACTGGTGTTTGGCCTGGTCCTTAGCAACAAGGAAGAAATCGCCCGCATTCTGAAATTTAAAAGTAACTTTGTTCTTGACAGCCACATAATGCAGTTCCATTCAGAAGTCTCATTCCTGATAAGAACATTCTTCTTTGTGTATCTGGGCATAACCTTTACATTCACAATCAATGCAGACACATTCGGAAGTCTGCCCACATTCATCCCGCCCTGGCTTGCGGAACAGCCTGTTCTGGTTCTCCTGGTATTCCTGACAATTCTATTCTCCGGACTCTTCATCGTAAGATACGTCTCAACAACAATTACCTGTTTGGTCCACAAGAGTTCTAAGGAGGACAAATCATACATCTACACCATGCTTCCGCGGGGTCTTGCCGCAGCGGTGCTTGCGCAGTTACCGTTTACAATTAAGGAATATGCTGCCGTGCCAGAGCCCACGTCATATTACATCCTGATGCAGCCTTACCAGAGCATATTCCTCAATGTCGTGTTCATGATAATCGTCCTCAGCGTCATAGTTACCAGCATCGGCGTGGTCGTGATAGAACGCAGGAGGATGAACTCCGTCGAACAAAGCCCTTCGCCGGCCGCCCAGGATTGGGAATCCAAATCCCCCACTTACAAACGGAATATCGAACGGAAGTCAAATGTTGCTTGGGCCTCCGCGAAGTCAGAACCAAAGAAATGGTCGGGTCCGATAAAATCAGAACCGTCCAAACCAATCCAAAACACCGCGCCGAAGTACAGGCAAAGCGCTGCTGTCCCGGCTGCCAAAACCATCCCCGCTCCGCAGAAACCCCCGGTCACTCCTACACGCAGAGTCCAACCCGCCCCAGTACAAAGGACCCCACAAAGGACAGGCGGAGAGCACCCCCTTGTGAAAAGGGCCGCGGAAGCCGGGAGAACACCGCCCAAGCCCCCGGAATCACAGCAGAAAAAACCCAAAACAAAGTGAAGGCAGAGAATCTTATTCCACCAATATATATAAATACTGAGCGAACAATACATTTATGAGATGCATGAGTTGCATGAGGGCAGATGCATGGCATCGTTCTTGTGCATGTCTGTTTGCACTTATAGAGGAGCTGTTTGAAAATGGAAAGCAGAAGAATTTTCAGTGTGGGCTTGGCCTTGATGATTGCAGGCGCTATGATTATAATTTTCCCGGCTGCACCGGGCGGAGCCGCGCAATCAGACGCAGCGGCAAATGAAGCAGCGACATCAAGCACCATTTATGTGGGCGGTTACACTTTCGACATAAATCATGGGGAACCGGCAATGCCCCCCAATCTGATAGCCAAGGAACCGGCAAGCGGCGAGCAGGGACTCTACATCGTTCACTGCATCGGCCCTATAATGCAGGAATGGGCAGACGGCATAACAAACCTTGGCGGCGAAATAATCACATATGTCGCAGATAACTCATATGAAGTGAAGATGACGCCGGAACAAGCAGATTCCATTTTACTCGCAGATTATGTTGACTGGGTCGGTTTATACCATCCGGCATATAAGGTAAGCCAGGACATTATCGGTTCCGAAGTGATCGTTACACTGAACAATAGAGGCTCCAAACTTGCATCGGCAGATTCTTTCGGAAAATATTTCGTGTCCGGAATGGGCTCGGAAACATCTGACGGATACATTTTCAAGGGAAAACTAGCGAACAGCGGTTACATCGACGACCTGGCTGCGGACCCCGATGTTCAATTCATCGAACAGTACAATCCGGAAGAGCTGCATGACGAGATGGGGATGCAGATAACAGGCGGATTCGCCTGGGTGAACGACCCAGACAGCAATATTAATACACCCTACAGGACGCTGGGCACTCACGGCTCCTACGCGAACCAGCTCGGGTGGGACGGCTCAGGCGTCACGATTGGCATCGCCGACTCGGGCGGCGGAGATGGTTCCACGCCCAATATGGGACATAACGACTTCACAGGCCGTGTGATCGGGGGAATAGACCTCGGCGCCACTGTTAACGGCTGGAACGACCAGCACGGGCACGGGACTCACTGCGCTGGACTCATGGCAGGCGACACATTCGAAGGCAACGGCCTCATCTACGCCGGAGCCGCGAAGTACTATGTCGCCATGGGCCAGGCTCACGAATCTCAGGTATACGTCGAGCAGATATTCGAGGGAACCTCCGCATCCTTCGACGCTCCGGCGGATTACGGGGATATCCTCAGAGCCGGATACACAGGCGGGGCAAGGGTGCATTCCAACTCATGGGGAAGCGAGACAGACGGAGCTTATGCAGCTGCTGACCAGGCATATGACACGTGCGTGAGAGACGCAAGCACAGCAGCCGGAAACCAACAGCTTGTTGTTGTCTGTTCAGCCGGAAACGCAGGGCCGAGCACAGGCTCCATCGGCAGCCCCGGAAACGGTAAGAATGTCATAACCGTAGGCTCATTTTACAATTACATGCCGGATGCGACATCCTACGGATACAGCAGCTCGAATGTGAACAACCCAGACACGGTTTCCAGCTTCTCATCCCGAGGATGGAGCGACAGCAACAGGATAAAGCCAGACGTTGTCGCACCCGGGGAAGCCACGCTTTCAACGAAGTCGCCGCAGGCGACCGCTGCCCTGTTCGGCACATATACCGTAGACAACCGCTACCAGTGGTGCTCCGGAACATCCCAGGCATGTCCGACCGTCACAGGCGGAGCTGCAGTGATATATGAGTGGTACCAGGCAACCTATGGGGCTGCTCCATCGCCGGCCATGGTCAAGGCACTTTTGATAAATTCCGCTGTCGATACGGGCACAAAAGACATCCCCAACCAGAACGAGGGATGGGGCCGCATGTACCTGCCGACCATAGTCAGCCCGCCTGTGAATGTCATAAACAGGGATTCTCAGCCGGAACTCACGACAGGCACATACAGCGAGATCCAGTTCTCATACGCTAACTCAGGCCAGCCGCTGAAAATCACACTTGCATACACCGATAAAAATGCCGTTGCAGGCGCAGCCGTCCACCTGATAAACAACCTGGACCTCAGGCTCACAAGCCCGACCGGCCTCATATATCACGGGAACGCCTTTGCGACCGGCGTAACCCCCGCCGGAACCAATCCCAATGTGCTGTTCGACACCAACTCGGACGGCTGGGACGACCGCAACAATGTCGAATGCATCTACCTTCCGACAACTTCCCTTGAGTCAGGCCTTTACACCCTGAGGGTAACTGGCTTCAACGTGCCCGGCGACTGTGACAACGACGGCTCAAACGACCAGGATTACTCACTGGTCATCTACAATGCAGCCCAAGACACCACCGCAACAGCTACCGGACCGATAGGAACGTCCAACTCGGCGGCTGTCACAATAACCTACACAAAGGTCATGACTCCGGCATCTGTCAATCTCTACTACACAAAGAGCACATCATCACCTTACACATGGGTGCTCGCCGGGAACGATGCAACTGTTGACGGCAGCTATTCCTACACCATAACGGCCGGAAGCGGCACTTACGGATGGCTAGCTTCTGCAGTCGGCGGCACACCTGTTTCAGTGGAACCGAGCCCGCCGGGCAACACCGTGCCGCCCGAAGCGACCTCTTATATTCTGGACATAACCGCACCGGCAGCACCGACCGGTCTAACTGTTCAGCATTGGGGCTCATTGGGAGAAAATAATGCCTATACACAGTTGCGTTACATGAGGGGCGTACCCGGCGAAGCCGATTTCAACGGATTGTCATGCTACCTCCTTGGCCTCACCGAATCAACCACGGAAGGCAACTGGGCAGTCGGTGTGAATTCTGCAGTTTACCTTGGAATGAGGGTTTTCAAACGCAACACTGCCGGCACAGAGACAGAAATAACAACAGCACTTTCAGCGACCGTAAGCAGAACATCGACAGGAAGCGGCTATCAGACCGCAACATGGGCTGCGCCTCAGACAGTCCTTGCCACTACCGATTCGTTGGTCGTCAAGGTCTATGGAGGCACAGCAGCCAACCCGACGACGGTCCGCGCGACATTCACCACCGAGCCACTCGGAGCAACCCAACTTGATGCAGCTACCTGGACCGTGCAATATTGGACCAGGTACGCAGGTGCGGGCGGCGGAGGCTCGGACTGGTACTGGGGAACGTCGTCTTACAGCAATACCATCAGTAATTTCAAGTACTCCACACTTATAATCAATAACCCGCTTGACGATAACACGCTGAACTGGACAGCCAGCACCAGCCCCGACGCAGACCATTACAATGTCTACCGCTCGGACCTTCAGACAGGAACATACACGCTGATCGGCAGCACCCCTGTCGGAACCAACACATACTGCGACGTAGCCAAAGGCCAGGCCGACACAACCCGTTGGTGGTACAGAGTGAGGACCGTTGATGCAGCAACAAATGAAGAGACCAACACAAATGCGGTTCAGGAGCCGGGAACCACCGTAACTCCGCCCTATGCAATCAGCCTGACAGGAAAAGCAGCCAACAGCTGGGTCTTCGTCTCGTTCCCGAGCGGCGTCAGCGGCACAATCCAAACGGTTCTGAACGATGCCGCGGCCGGTGACGGGCTGACGACTTGGTCTGTAGCCAAGTGGTACAACCCGGCGACACCCGCAGACCCCTGGAAGTCATACAGGGTCGGGGGCACCGCGAACGACATGCCCACCCTGACCAACACAATGGGGGTATGGCTCTGGATAACCGCGAACGGCGGGGACCAGGCGCTAACTCTGAGCAGTTATGTCGCGATACCCGCATCGACCAACATCAACCTCGCTGTCGGTTGGAACCTCGTAGGTTATCCGTCGATGACTGACAGACTCGGCTCGACCCTTCCGGCAGCTGTCGACATGCTGTCCGTCTACAGCACCTCGGCAACCTACACTGACTACGTCAATGCAGCCATAGACCCGGTCACACTGCACCACGGCAACGCGTACTTCATGCACGCAACAGCTGCCGCTGTGTGGACCGTAACCAACCCGTAGAACAGAATGAGGGCGCTGAAAGGCGCCCTCTCCCTTTTAATCCTGCAATAAGACAATTATTTATACTTCCTTTTCAGGGTTTCAATAATTACTTATAGGTTGTAAAACTATTAGTAACTTAAAGTTCGGCCCATCGGGAAAATCAGGGGCCGCATGTGCAAGAAGAGGGATTTTGATGTTTGGAGAACCAAAGAGATTCGTAAGGACGCTTATGGTGGTAATGATCGCAATCTCAGTTGCTGCTCCAGCAGCCATTTACCATGTGGCGGGTGAGTCTGACGGAGAAGAGTATTACCTGGTGAAATTCAACCCGCTTCCGACTGATATTCTGAAAGAAAGGATATCGGCGGATTTTGCGGCGCAATTCATAGAATACAGGCAGGAAAACACATACCTTGTCAGACTGCCAAATGCTCGGGTGGCAGCTCTGTCTTCCATACCGACAGTCACGTCGATAACGGTCAATCCTTCCGAGGGAAAAATATCCCCGGAACTGAAAGGTGCGACCGGGGCCCTTGCGCTGCGTATCAATATCCACCGGGGGGAAAGTGTGGATGAGGTTGCAGAGAAGTTGGTGTCCTTGGGGGCCACTGTGACAAGGAAGAACTCGGAGACAGTCAGCTACATCGAATGCACAGCTGATGCCAAAATAATTCCGGAAATATCCTCTTTCAAAGCCGTGAGTGCTATCCACCCCGACGGTGAGAAGCAGACCCATATGAACCTGATCCAGTCCAATACCTACATGGGCATCGATTATGTTCAGACTGCTGCAATACCGTTCAGGGGAAGCGGCATGCTGGCAGAGGTCCAGGACAACGGCTGCGACAGGACGCACCCGGACCTCACGCAGGTCGATTACACCGACGGCGCAGCGGTTTCCGACGACCACGGAACCTGCACGACAGGCATAGTCTTCGCGACCGGATTGCAAAGTGCCAACGCCCAGGGAATCGCTTACCAGGCCACCGGCGCATTCGCGGACTGGGGGACAGGCAGGACAACATCTGTCACGAACCTGTGGAACGGCGACTTCAATGAGGGAACCGTCGGCCTTAATGGTGTGATGCAATCCAATTCATGGAGCCAGGGAACCCTCGACGGCACATATACAACATATTCAAACGAGGACGATGCCGCCGCGGTCGCCTTCCCGAAGGTCCTGACTCTGTGGGCAGCCGGGAACAGCAACAGCGGAACCGGAGTCGGCCTCATAACACAGGACTCTGCGAACAAGAACGGTATGTGCATCGGCGCGATATTCCATCAGGATACTGCCGCCATGGGTGACGATGACTATCACGATGCAGGCATGGGTATGACCCCATCGAGGGGCCCTGCGGCGGACGGCCGGATGAAGCCGGATATGTGCGCTGCTTTCGACTGGATATACACGGTTGACATGGTCGGCACAGCCGGATACACAACTACGAATTATTACGATGATTTCGGCGGCACCAGCGGCGCGACGCCGACAGTCGCCGGTTGCACCCTCCAAGCGTACGAGATGTTCCAGGAAAACTTCTTCGACAACAATCCGACGAACCAGATTCCGTACTCGGCAACAATAAAGGCGCTGATGATTGCTGACGCTTATCAGTACCCAATCGGCACTAACCTCATCACCAGGAATGTCGAGGGCTGGGGCACACCGGATATGGAGAACATGTACACCCTCGGGGCGAATTACCATGTCATCGAGGAGCATCCGCTGGCCATATCCTCTGGGACCGTGTGGACCAAGAATGTCTACTCCGATGGAACGAAGCCGCTGAAGATCACAACTGCCTGGACCGATCCGGCTGCGCCGTCAACGACGGGCACCGGGCGCACCCTGATAAACAATCTGGACCTCAAGGTCACATCGCCGACCGGTACTGTCTATTGGGGCAACATGGGTCTTTGGAACAGTATATGGTCAGTGTCCGGGACCGGAACGAACGACTGGACGAGGACCAATCCCACGTATACGGATGATGAGAACAATGTCGAGAATGTGTTCATTCAGTCTCCGGCCGCAGGCATATGGGCAATCGAAGTGCAAGGTGCAGTTGGCGACGTTGCCCAGGGACCGCAGCATTTCTCATTTGTCGCATCTGGCGCAATGCCCATTAGCGGCGTTGGCTCCATCGCGATGGACAAGGCGCAATACCGGTTACCTGACACAATCGAGGTGACCGTGCAGGACCTCGACCTCAACATAAACCCTGCAGCCATCAACACAGTGAGCATCAATATCGCCAGCACAAGCGAGCCTGCCGGCGAGACGTTGCTTCTTACTGAGACAGGTGTCGATACAAGCACATTCGTCAACACCATATCCCTCTCCTCAACCAACTCTGCCGGCGTCCTATGGGGTGTGCATGGCAACACGATAACCGCGACATACAACGATGCTGATGCGGGCGGCGCAGGACCGGCAACGGTCACCGATACCGCAACAGTGGATGCCCAGGTACTATCTCCATCGGGCCTCACCGTGGAATGGTTCGGCCTAACCGACATCACCTGGATAAATGAGGCATTCGCTGCCGGAGTTCCGCCAACAGGTTGGTCAGTAGCCAACTCGGGAACGACCGGGGCATGGTCGTCCCAGGCAACAGCCAATGCCGGCGGGACAGCCCCCGAGGCACGGTTCATGTATGGCAACAGCGGGACAGGCACTTCGCGGTTAATAAGCGGGCCGTTTGACACGACAGGCCTGACTGCGCTTTCCCTTCAGTTCAGGCAGTACTACGATGCCTATGGCACAGGGGTCACAGTAAAGGTCCAAACCAGCACCGATGGAGCAGCCTGGACAGACACAGGGTGGTCAATTGTCGGGGGAACGGTCAATGTCGGACCGGGTCTTGTAACTGAGGCAATTTCCGCTGCGGAAGGCGCCGGTTCCTCAACGTTCTATGTTGCTTGGGTGGTTGACGGGAACTCATATCAGCTTGATTACTGGTACATCGACAACGTCCTCATGACCTCGACAGGCGGCAGCGTGACTGCGAATAACTGGCTCAACTGGACTCTGTCAGGAGACGACGGTGCAGGTGCGAACGATATCGTCCAATACAATGTCTACAGGGCCAACAACGCAGCAGGGCCCTGGGATGCTTCAGCCATCGTGCAGACGATCGCCCCCGGAACTGCAACCTGGACCGATGTCGCTAAGGGTGAACCTGACGGCATCAACTGGTGGTATGTCGTGCGCGCAGTGGACGATGCAGGTAACATCGACACGAACACAAATGCCGTGCCCGAACTGCCCACAGGCAACCTTGCCCCGAACGCGCCGTTCAATCCCAGCCCGGCAAATCTGGCCGTCGATGTATCACTGAACCCGACGCTAAGTGTATCTGTTACCGACCCCAACGGCGATGCGATGGACGTGACTTTCTATAATGCAGCAGGACCGACTCTCATCGGCACAGACAACAATGTCGCCAGCGGCGGAACAGCCAGCATCGCCTGGAACGGCCGCACTTCTGACACCACATACACATGGTATGCCGTGGCAAATGACGGCGAACTGACAACGCAATCACCGACCTGGTCCTTCACAACCCTCGATACTACAGCACCGGCAGCCCCGACCGCGCTCTCGGTAGATTGGTGGGGCTCGGTTTCCGGAACCGCTACCTACACCTACACAGGGGTAACCCAGGCTTCCACAAATCACACTGCCTGGTTCTGCGATGTTGATGACT